>NZ_JACHGM010000041.1 GCF_014202295.1 Borreliella afzelii | reverse complement strand
AGAACTAGTTAAGTCCACCAAAATGTAACCTTTATTTTATATATGCAATATAGAGATCATATTATGCAATATTTATTATATTGCAAAAACTGTTTGTGCCAAGTTTTATACAAAAAATTTTTGAAAAAAATGAGGGCTTAGTCTGATTCTCTACTAAAAGAATATAGCTATGCACTCACTTAATTGGACTATATTTGATATAATGAAGTTTTTAGCAATACATATATATATGTATATATATCAAAAACTATTTTTATCAACTTTTTTTAAAAAAATTCAACAATTAAGTATTACCCAATTTAGAATTAAAATCAATTTGTCTTTTTACAAAAAAAGAACTTATTTAAAGTCTTTTGTGAAAAAGTTCGAATAAGTTCTAATTTAGAATAGAGCAAAAACAAAATGTTATTTTATAGTAATGTTCATCAGTATTATAATATATTGCTTAAAAAACAAATTTGTGTATTATTCATTATTTAATAAATTGTAAATATTTCATAAATAAAGCATTTAAAATTGGGCCTAGAATTGCGGCTGTTAATATCATAAAATGTATTAATCTGTTTCCCATATTGAGATCTTTACGCAAATTTTTTTCTACAAAATCTATTTTGGTATTAACACTACCTATTTTAGTATCCAAACTACCTATTTTAGCATCCAAACTATCTATTTTAGTGTTTAAATTTTTTTCTACAAAATCTATTTTGGTATTAACACTATCTATTTTGGTATTAACACTATCTATTTTATAGTTTAAATTTTTTTCTACAAAATCTATTTTGGTATTTAAATTCTTCTCTACAGTATCAATCTTAATATCTAAATTGGATATATCTTTTCGTAAAGTCTTCTCTACATCAATTATTTTCTCTTTTAAATATTCAAAGCTGTAATTATCATTATGAAGAAAAACAAAATCTATTGCCTCCTCGCTAAACCCTATGTTTAAAAACTCATTTTTTATACTTTCTATATTGTATGTTCTATAAGCTAAATTATTCATAAAATCCCCTTACTATCCTTTTAATTGTTTATATCTTTTTAAAAGTTTATTAACTAAATCTCTTTGACTTTCAAAAAGTTCATCTAATAAAAACCCTGTAAATTTAGCATT
>NZ_JACHGM010000040.1 GCF_014202295.1 Borreliella afzelii | reverse complement strand
TTTCCAATTCTTAAATCCATACTAGTAATTATACCATATTTAGCAAAAATTACTTAAACAAACTGTTGATATTAGCAGAAATTCTAGAGGTTACTGCTCTTAAGCTTATATAGTCAATTGCTGGAGGGTTATTAGTTGTGGTTACTACGGTTATACCATTGATAGCACTGATAATACTATCGAGAATTTCTTTCAAGCTAGTTGTTTGGTTGGCTATTCCAATTCTACTATTTGCTTTTATCTTAACAGTATCAGAAATTAAATTTAAAGTTTTTGGACTAATTGCGCTAAGTATGTAAAAATGATTTTTGTCAAAATGAATATCGTCATTTTTATCAAAAATATTAACGCTTGATTGAAGTAGTAAAACAGTATCGCCTTTTGATAGTTCAAAATTGATATTAGATATATTTTTTGTGTGAATTTCTAAGTCTTCAAATTCTGGTATTATAACTATAGCTTCTTGAGTTTGCTGCTTAAACTCCTTTACAGTGCCAATTCGAGTTATGAAAATATTTGAATAAATCCAATTTTTCATGTCCTCTTGTGCTAATGCATGGCCATAAAGGCGCTGGTTCATTCTGTAAATTTTATAGTCTTTGGTCATTCTAAACCCCTTTACTTTCTATATTTAATTAGAATCATCCTTTAACTTAAGTATTAATGAACAATCTCCCGTATTGCTAAGTCTTGCGCTTGTTTCTTTTATGGTAGTTTTTATCATTTTTCCTAACCCATCAATAAATGAAACTTTATCGCCAATTTTTATTTTATGTGTGTAAAATATTTGGGCGTTCCAATATATACGCCTTATACTGTATTCACCCTCGATAGTAATTTCTTGTTGTGGAATAAACTCAAGTCCATAATCTTCTAAAGCCTTGTATTTTTCATCTGGTTCAGTTGTTCTATCATTAGTAAATATGTAAATACATTCAACATCAGAGTTGTTATTGCCATAATCAGCTATTACATCATGAATGTATACCCCTTTTATTTTGTCAATAAACTCTTTTGGTGTTGAGGCATAAATATTTTTATCAATGATTTGAAGTCGATCTTTTTCATCCATATTAATGGTATTGCGATCTGGAAATACCGATTTTATTGCATCTTCAACCGTCATACCTTTAAA
>NZ_JACHGM010000039.1 GCF_014202295.1 Borreliella afzelii | reverse complement strand
ATTTGGTATATAATTTTCATTTTTGTTTGTGACCGCCAATTATTAAAACTAAAATTATCAAAATGTAATTTAATTTACATTAATTAATTTTTAATGTAATTCCTTTAAAGTATATACCATTAATAATATTAATCTATTATTAATGGTTATTGCTAAATTAAAAGATTATAGAAAAAAGGTGTGTTTATTTAGAATTAAAGTTTATGCGAATTATAGGCGAAAAATTTTTTGTAATCTTTAGTTAAAAATTAAGCATATCTTTAATAAAAGATATGCTTTTACATATGGTAATTTTAATACATACTTAAAGTTTCTTTTGTATTGTAAATATTTCATTCTTTAGATTTTCTGCTTCTTTTTGTTTTTCTTCTGTTTGATTGCAAAGTGTGATTACGTAAGATTTAAGTTTATTAGTATCTTTTTGTATAGAATTTTCATTGTTTTGATAATCTAATAAAAGTTGGTTTAACATTTTTGAGACGTCTGCTTTTGTAGATAATAATTTTTCCAACAAATTTTTAAGCTTCTGTAAATCTGAAATCTCTAGTTTATCTAGAATATCTTTTTTAGGATATAAGCAGACAATCATGTCGTCTAAAGCAGTTCCAAAGAAGTTTAATATGTTAAATAGGCCTTGGGTTTGGCCTGACAACATTATAATTTTTGAAAATTCCTTTAATTTGTCAGTATCTATATCATTTAGGGCCCCATAAGTTCGTTTTCTATATCTTATAGATCTCTCTGTATTATCAGCTATTTTTTCACCTTGTCCTTCTCCCCAACCCAATTCTTTGAAAGCCAATATTCCATATTGATCTTCAGATTCTTCTTTTAATTTTTTTTCATATTTTTTTCTATCCTCGTTAGCTTTTTCTATTAAATTTTTTAAATCATCAAGCAGTGAGTTTTTTATTCTTTGATTTTGGTCTTCTACTTTATTTTGGTCTTCTACTTTATTTTGGTCTTCTACTTTATTTTTGGTTACTTCTTTTTTATTGTGTTTGATTCTTTTTTTGCTAGAATGAGACTTTATATCTTTTTGATTGGTGTTAAAATCCGGATTGCAAGCTAAAAATAAAAGAACAAACAAGCTTATAATTATATTATATTTCATAAATACTCTCCTTACTTTAAATCTAATAATTAATATAATGCAATATTAATATAATCCAATAATTAATATAAATTAATAATTAATATAATGCAATATTAATATAATACAATATTTAATATAAAATTTTATTGTATTAATAATAGATTGTTAAAATAATAATATTTTTATTAAAATCAATATAATGATTTAGTATTTAATAATTCTTGA
>NZ_JACHGM010000038.1 GCF_014202295.1 Borreliella afzelii | reverse complement strand
CCTTTTAATTGTTTATATCTTTTTAAAAGTTTATTAACTAAATCTCTTTGACTTTCAAAAAGTTCATCTAATAAAAACCCTGTAAATTTAGCATTGCTTTTGTAAAAATCGTAACTTTCTTTACTTTTAAGTTGAAATCTTAATGGTTTTATTGGATTTTGTTTAGACTTTTTAATCGTATCTGAATTACTATTTCTTAAAAAGATTATAGTTTCCTTAATCCCATTTTCTAATAAAAAAAGCTCTTCTATAACACCATTTTCTATAGCTGATGCTATCTTTAAATATTCATAAGTTTGGCTTTTAGCTAACTTATAATTTTTTATAAAAGCATCAAAAGTTTTATAACCATCAAGCTTATAATATTCATTATCTTTTATTTCTTTTAAAATTTTCATGCTTTCTATCTTATTATAAATTTCCTTTTGGAAATTAGATTTTAAACGTTCTTTTAATAAATTATAATGTTTTAATATTTCATCTTTATTGCTTAATTCCTTTTTTACTTCTTTTTTTGATATTACTCTATCGTTTATTTTTATTCCTGCATCCATAATTAACCTCCTATATTTTTTGTTAAGAAAATTCATCCAACTATCGGACAAATTTCATATTTTTGAAATAAAATTATTTAAAACGCTAACATACTCCTTTATATAATCTCTATCTAGATCAAATCTATCATTTTTTGCTATTCTCCTATTTAAATCTTCACGCTCTGATATTATCCCTAAAAACTTTTCTTTTTTTTGTAATATTTCCAATAAATCTTTATGTGTTTTATTTTTTTTAAATTTTGTTACAAATAGAAATACTTTTGGTTTAAGTTTTAATTTATCTGTAAAAAACTCTAATAGTTGTAAACTCTCAATAGTCCATTTCTCTGCAGTCATTGGGACTATAACGTGCTTACTGACAACTAAAGCATTGGACAATGTAGAATCTAAATGGGGATTTGTATCAAGTATGATAAAGTCATATTTAAATTTTAAATATTTAAAACTATCTTTTAACCTATGTTCCTTATATGGCAAAGGCTCTTCACTAAAAGTATGTAAACTTAAATAGCTCGGCAATAAATCAAGTCCACTATCAACATTGATAATCACATCATTTATTAATTGATTTCCTTTTAAAACCTCATATATATTTTTTTCAAGTAAATCAAATTCACTTTCTATTAGTGTTTTATAAAAATAACTAGTAACTGATGCTTGAGTATCCATATCAATTAAGAGAACTTTATTATTTTTTGATAATAAAGTGGCCAAAATTATCGCACTTGTGCTTTTGCCAACACCGCCCTTAATTGACGCAATTGTTATTATTTTAGGTTTTTTAGTATCCATTTTGTTAACGGTCCTTGTTCTGGGTATTTTTTCCCATAAAATTCATATACT
>NZ_JACHGM010000037.1 GCF_014202295.1 Borreliella afzelii | reverse complement strand
ATCGGATCATTTATTGACTTAAAAGTTTTATTTACATTTTTAGGATTATTTTTTATTGTAATTTTTGAACAATTAAATGTACGAGGAAGTATACTTTGGGCAATTAGTATAGTTACTCTTGTAGCTTGGACATATGCAATATTTAATTTAGATGGCGCCAAATCTATTGGAATACATCTTCCCAATGGGGTTCTAAAATTTGAATCTATTCGGCCAATATTTAATCAATTGGATTTTTCTTATGTTTTGAGTGAGCATTTTTGGACTTTTATATCAATAGTTTTTATTCTCTTGTTCAATGATTTATTTGATACTGTAGGTATTTTAATAAGTGTTACAACAAAAGGTGGTATGTTGGATAAAAACGGAAAAATTCCTAATGCAAAAAAAATACTACTAGTCGATGGCATTGCTACTACTTTTGGAGCAATAATGGGAGTTTCTACTGTTACTACTTATATTGAAAGTTTTACAGGAATTGCCGAAGGTGGCAAAACAGGACTTACTTCAATTGTAACTGGATTATTATTTTTAGTTGCAGTTTTTTTTGCTCCCCTTTTTATTGCTGTTCCTGCTAGTGCAACTGCCGCGGCTCTAATATATGTGGGATTTTCAATGTGTAAAGAACTAATAAAAATTGATTTCTCTAATATTAGAGAAAATATTTCTAGCTTTTTAATATTCTTTTTGATTCCTCTAACTTATAGCATTTCTTCAGGATTTTTTGTTGGAGCAATATTTTACGTTTTAGTAAATTTATCATTTAATCTTTTTAGCAAAGAAAAGATTAAGATTTCTCCTATAATGCTAATATTGTGTTTAATTTTTATTATTAAATTTATTTATGGCTATTAATATTTTCATGAAATTTAATTTATCATCACATTTTGTTAGTAGATTAAATTTGATGGATAGCGCTGGTTTTATTTTTGATATAAAATAAAATTTAAGGAGTAATTTATAATGAATCAATCCAAAGAAACATTGTTATTTCAATTTAAAAACAACACCATTGATTATAAAAAAGAAGTTATTGCGGGTATTACCACTTTTTTGAGCATGGCATACATAATAGCTGTTAATCCGGCAATATTATCTAGCACAGGTATGCCAATTGGAGCATTAGTTACAGCAACTTGTTTAACATCAGCATTTTCTAGTATATTAATGGGGCTTTATACTAATACTCCTATTGCACTAGCACCAGGCATGGGTCTTAATGCATTTTTTGCATTTTCTGTAGTAATTGGAATGAATATTCCTTGGCAAGTTGCATTAGCTGCTGTTTTTGTTGAAGGGCTAATTTTTATTGTATTATCTCTATCAAGAGCTCGAGAAAGTATTGTAAATTCCATACCAGTAAATTTAAAGTACTCTATCACAGTTGGAATAGGACTTTTTATTGCTTTTATTGGTTTTGTCAATGGTGGAATAGTCATTAAAAATGATGCCACATTAGTTGGAATCGGATCATTTATTGACTTAAAAGTTTTATTTACATTTTTAGGATTATTTTTTATTGTAATTTTTGAACAATTAAATGTACGAGG
>NZ_JACHGM010000036.1 GCF_014202295.1 Borreliella afzelii | reverse complement strand
TGGAGTACATTCAAAAAACAAAACCCATAGCACAAAAAGTCTATAATCAATATTCCCTAGTTAAAAATGTAAATTACAAATAAGTTGTTCTTGCAAGAACTTATACTTTATATTAATCAAATTGTCTTTTACAACAGAAGAAAATCTAGATATTAAATCTAATTTAATCTAATATCTAGATTTTAACATTTTTAATATGATTATTTACTAATCAATGAGTACCTTCTTCTAGAAACTCTATTATTTTATCTATCTGTCCTACAGCTTCTTTAGACATTTCTGATCCTTTGCCAGAAGTATTACTTCCACTGAACTTTACAGTTACTCCAACTAATTTTGCCTTTGACCATATCTTGGCTTTTGCAGTACTATTATCAGTATCGGTAATGCTTCCAATTTCTTCTTTAGCTGCTTTTAAAGCTGCTAATTTAGCTGCTAATTTATCTTGAAAGGAACTTTGCAACTTTAATAGTTTTTCTTTAAGCTCAGCATTACTTACATCCTTAAATCTTTCTTTCAATTCATTTAAATTCCCTTTATAATTTTTAAATTCTTCAATATCAGTCTTGTTATTAAGAGTTGCAACCTCTGAAAGAAGTGAATCTATTTCTTCTTTTTCTTTTACATATGTTTTACAAGTAATTACAAATAACATTGATACAAAAAATAATTTAACTAAATTTTTATTTTTCATTAGTTACTCCTATATTCAATAATAATGAAATTAAAGCTAGCACAACATTCTAAAAATATAAATCTTTCAATTAAAATCGTTAAAAATTTTTAAAAATAGGCTATATACTTACAAGAATATTTTTTATTACTTAATGTATTGTGCTGAAGATAAAAAAAGGAGTATAAATGAAAATTATAAATATATTATTTTGTATATTTTTTCTTCTGCTAAACAGCTGTAATTCCGATAATAATGACACTTTTAATAAAAATAATATAAATAATGCCCAGCAAGCAAAAAGCCGGGGAAAACGCGATTTAGACATAAAAGAATCACAACAAGAAAAAATCACGCTAACTGATGAAGAATCAAAAATGTTTAATTCTCTGGTAACTACTTTTAAATACACAATTGAAAAATTAACTAATCAAATACAAGGATGTAATAATGGGAATAAAAGTAAATGTACTAACTTTTTTGATTGGCTTTTAAAAGAAGATACTGAAAAGCAAAAAGAATTAGCTGATGCATTTAAAAAGGTTTATGACTTTTTAGAGACTAAAAGAAAAGCAAAAGCAAACAATGAAGACTTTGATACTTATATTAAAGGAGGCATTGATTGTAAAGTAGATAATAAAAACGGAAATTGTAATGACAATAAACATGGAAACAATACAAACGAAATAGAGCAATATTTCAGAGGCGTAGCTGGTAGTATATTTTCTAAAAATGGCAATGAAGAGATTTATCAGTGTCTTAAAGAAGAACTTTTAAAGACTGATAACCATTATGCTGGTCTTACATCCAATTGGAAAGACTAAAAACAGTACTTAATTGCACATTCTTGATTATTATACGAATAGCAAGCCCCCACAATAAGGGGGCTTT
>NZ_JACHGM010000035.1 GCF_014202295.1 Borreliella afzelii | reverse complement strand
CCAAAAATTGCAACTTTTATTAAATTAATAGAATAATCTATTCTAGGATATCTATCTTGGGATTGCTCTTGATTCTCATCTTCGGGTGCAAAATTGATTGTAAATGAATCAGAGAGTGCATACGCGTTAATTACAGTCGGAGGCCCTCCGCCAGCCTTGATAATAACCCCGTTATTATTTATGTCTAATATTTCCCCTGCTTTTATACTTGGATTTCTTGTGACAAGGTACCCTTCAAAGTTATTAGTAATTGGCAAAACATATGCTGTGCAACTAAACTCACATACATCAACACATATGCCATACATATCAGTATCAGCACCAACTTCAACATATATAGCGGTCTCTTTCGGAACAAGTTTAACCCCACGCTTATATGGAAAACTATTTTTTGGATCGTAAAAGTATTCCTCTATTTTGTCTGCAAAACTTGAACATGCAAATGAATAAACATCCGCTCGCTCATTCTTAGACTTAAAACAACCAATTGAACTACCAAAAACCTTATTCTCAATCGAGCTCATTGATTTTGCATATTTTTTGAATTTCAAAAGAATATCATCGAGTTCTTGAATCGAATCTAAATAAGAATCTTCTGATTGTGCGTCTTCAGCTTGTCTTGCTTGACGTTTAGCCCTAGGCGCAGCTGGGGCTTCTGCCTGCAAACCTAATTGCGGATTATCAACAACTTGCCCTTTGCCTTTTAAAGCCATAATTTACTTACCCTTTTAAAGCTCTATTCCCAAAAACACTAGCAAGCCCTATAAATAACTCTTCTGTTAATTTATGTACTTTTGAAAGCGCTATAGCATTAATAGATTTTTCAGCTCCAGTAGTCTTTTCAAGCTCCCCATGTTGATTAAAATGAAGCTTGTCACCCGGTTTTATATCACTTCCAGGTTTCTTAAATGTTAAATACCCCGTAAAGTTATTTGTAATCGGCAGTACAGTTGCCATACCACTAAACTCATCTATATCAGTGCATACTCCATATAAATCATCACCACCACCAGCCTCAACTTCAAGTTCTGATGTACCATCAACACTAAAACTAAGCTTGACTCCACGCTTATAGGGATACCCTTTAACAGGATAGTTTTCTATTTTGTCTTTGCTGCTAGTAAAAACACCACCAGAATTAGAATAAATTAGGTTTTTATCTCTAAACTCTAAAGAATTACTAAGCAAACCAGAGTCTTGTTGCGGATTTTTCATTAATGCTTTAATTTCTGCAACTTTTTTATCAAACTCTTCTTTAATTTTTGTAATGTCACTCATTTTAAACTCCTTTAAGCAATGCTTGTTCTTTTATTTCTTTTTAGATTTTCATAAAACTGAGCTCGTCTTTGCTTGTAAGTATTACTTATCGCTTGTACAAACTCCGTAAAATTAATTGGAACAAAATTAGAATCAAGCAAACTTACTCTTTCTTCTGATTTAGCAATAATATTGCCCTTAATAGCGTCAACAGAAGAAGAATTGCTATTAGCATTTTTTCTTAATTTGATATTCACTTTAGCTAAAGAGACAAGTTGCTCTAATATTTCTCCATCGATATGGCTTATATCTGATGCTTTGGCAATAGCTTTAATTTGCTCAATTGGAACAAACTTACGAACAAGTTCTCTACGTTGTGCTTGCATAATATCTTTTAGCGTGTATCCTTTTGCAAGTAGCGTTTCTTTATTAAAATGGCTGCTAAGATGCGCTTTGGCAAGCGTATCAATTTCATTTATGCGCTCGGCCTCTAGTAATAG
>NZ_JACHGM010000034.1 GCF_014202295.1 Borreliella afzelii | reverse complement strand
AGTCCAAAATTTTTAGACGAATTTTATGTCATTCTAGATGCAAATAGAGAATTTATTTCTTATTATAAGGACTATCTTGTTGCTATTATTTACACTGCGCAATTCAATACTTTTCATGCAGATAATGACCTTAAAAAACCCGCTTTAGTATATTTGAGTGAATATGAAAATAATGTTGGTGATTTTGTTACCTTTAATTATATAGATGATAATTTTGATTATGAAAAAGTAACTTCTTCACTTACCTCAAATTCTAATGAACTGGTTGCTAAATGAGCAAAATAAGCAAAGATATTGATAAAGCTATTGCAAGTCTTAATGAGAGTAGAAAAAAGTATTTTAACTTGCTTGACGAGATAAAAAACGATAAATACTATTTTCCAGTAATTATGAATATTTGCTCGTACGATGATGTTAAGAAATTTCCTTATGACGAGCTTTTAGAAGTTAATCGAATTGCTGATCTTAAATTAGAAAAAGAATTGTATGAATTAATTTTAAGCAAATGAGGCCTTAATGAGCGACAAATTCACCATTAAATTTAAGGGCGTTCTTGATCATGCAGCAACAAAAAAGGCTATTGAACAAGATATTACCAAAATGGAAAAATATCTTAAACCTAAAAAATCTAGTTTGGGCAGTACTAAAGATATTGTAAAAAATAATTTGTCGGATAAGAAAAAAGAATTAAGCAAACAATCTAAGTTTGAAAACTTACGAGAACGTGTTGAGAAATATAGACTTACACAAACTAAAAAGCTTATGAAACAGGGCATGGGCTTTGAAAAAGCCCGAAAAGAAGCTTTTAAAAGATCTTTAATGTCTGATAGAGATAAAAGACGCCTTGAGTATAAAGAACTTGCAAAAGAATCAAAAGCAAGAAATAAAATGATAGCGGCTTCTCAAGGAAAAGGACTTGTTGCTAAAATTGCTATAGGTAGCGCCCTAGGAACTGTTATTGGCAACGCTATGAGTAAAGTTGGGGGCGGCCTTGTTGGTTTTTTGTATGGTTTTATGAAAAAATCAATTGAGGATCAAGCAAAACAAGACAACTTAAAACAACTCAATAGCGTGGTTTTTAAGGAAAATGAACGCACTAAAATTTTGGGCGCTCTTAAGGGGATGAAAGGATTTGAGCGCGACTTAGAAAAAGAAGACTTGTTGCGGACAGCAAGTGTACTCAGAGGCGATCTCAGAGAATTGGGACTTGCTAATGAAGATAATGTAGTAAATGCAGCAAAACTTTCAGCTTTACTAAGAAGCACGGGGCTTGCTAGTGATAATGAAAGCGCTGTTAAGGTTGTTAGTCAATTACTTAAAGGAAAAGCAACAGAAGCTTTTGATATGTTGAAACCTATCGACGACTTTGGAAAAAAATATCTAGAAGCCATGAAAGACAAGTGGGAATTCCTCACTCAAGAAGGGGGCAAGCTAGAATTAAGGCCAGAGAAGATTTTAGAATTAATAAGAGACATATCATCTTTAAAGATTACGGGACATTCTAGTGACGTTAATCAAGCTAAAAGTGATTTAGCTAATATAGAACAAACTCTTCAAGACTTAACTAATAATGTTTTGCGACCAATAATCAGCACTGTTTCCACGGGTATTAATTTTGTTAAAAACATTTTTAGCGGCAAATTTACAATAAGCGGACTCATAAACCAAATAGGTACTTCAATGACAAATGCTGTTAAGAGTGCTTTTGCGGGCTTTACGATAGATGGTATTATTACTAAAGTACGCTCATTTTTACCCAAGTGGATGGGTGGTACAGGAAACGTTACGGAAAACGTACCTATTAAAGATACAACACCTAAAGCTGATTCTACCCCTAATTCTGATGATACAAATAAGGTAAAGTGATAAAAAGGTAATTTTATGGATATTAACACTGAAAAAAATAAAACAATATCGCCTGCAGAAAAAGAGGATTCTACGGGTATTGTAAATGCAAATAATGATAATTGCGAAAATAAAAAAGAAGGGGAAATGTCTTGTGAAGAGATTAGACAATTAATAAAAGATATAGCAACTCAACTATTTACTCTTTTTGGAGC
>NZ_JACHGM010000033.1 GCF_014202295.1 Borreliella afzelii | reverse complement strand
TATAAATGGTTTTTACCCGATCAAATAGAAGATGTTGATTTGCAAATGGGTTATCAAAGAACTGTAAAATGGGACGCTTTTCTAAATGCTAACCCCACAACGATTGCCAATGAGGTTAATACTATCTCAACTATTGGATTTAGTTCTGAAGTAGTTAGACTTAATTACTTAAAACTACAGTACAAATTTAGGCACTTAAAACAGGCGTCTGAAAAATTTTACACTTCAGACTCATATATTGGGGACATTAATAATAATCTACTTCCTTTTGCTCAAGCTTATAAACTTGCAAGTAGCGAAATTATTAAACTTATTAATCACTTTGTACTAACCGGTGCTGTTTCAATCCAAAAGGATGGAAAAAATCAAAAACGCTTACTACCTAATATGTATGGACTACTTAATATGCCACATCAAATAAAAGAAGAAGTTGCAAGTGGTGATAAGGATAAGATGGATAAAATATTTGAAAAAATTGAAGCTGGACTTTCGAAATTAGAGCTGGGGGACGAATTTTCTACACCTATGATGGTAATAGTTGACCCTGCAACTTCATTAAAATTGGTAAAACCATATTCAGCAGCACAAGGTGCAGCAATGAGTTGCGAAAAATGGGAAGATATTTTAATTCAAACTATTAAGGCCATTAATAATAGGGAAGATGTTTACATTGAAACTTCAAACTTGCTAAAACATCAAATACTTGTGTACCCATTAAACCCAGCGCTTATCAAGTTTAAACCTAGCAAGTATATGTTACCTACACCGAATGAGCAAGTTGATAAAGACTCAACTGATATTGCTCATTCATACATTGATTTTGTTTTAGGGGGTTTACTTGCTACTAAGAATACTATTTTGCAAGTGAATATTAAACAAAGTTAAAAACACAAGGTAAATTAAATGAGCGAACAAAAAGATTTACAAACACAAGTTCAGAATGAAGAAGAACTTTTAGTAACAAAACTTCATTCTGAAGTGTTATTGCTATTAGGAATAGACAAACTTGCGTTAAGTAGGCAAAATTTTCTACTTCATTTATCTTTACTTCAAGCTATTCTAGTAACACGTGGTATTGATGCTAGTTCACTTACATATGAACAAATATTTTTGCTTACTTTCTATCATATGGGCTGTCAATTAAGAAAGCAGGGGGTTGTTCGCGAATTTGAATTTGAAAGGATTAAAAAAGAGAAGTTTAACGAGCTTGAAATTGATTATTATCCTAGTGGTAGTGGAGGCGAAGAGAGCGGTGGGGATAGTTGTGGGTCAAATAAGAACTTTTGCTCACAACTTGATGCATTTTTAGAAAAGCTAAAAAGAGAGACTTCAACGCCATCTTGCGTGGGGGTTGTCTAGTGAGTGGTGTTAGAAAAAGATTAGCAGATATGTCTGTACGCATGATCAACGTTTTTAAAGACCCAGCACCTTTAAGATTTTATAAAGGCAATGTTGTAAAACTTGAGAATGACGACTCTTATCAGAGAATATTTGATAAGAATAAGTACACTGAATTTATTGGAGTCATTATTGACATAAAACCACAAGAACTTGCAATGCTTTACGACTCTGATATATCTGATATTCAAGGATATTCTAAACTTTACACATATCAAGACCTTAACTACGAACTTAAAGACCGAATATCAATTTCGGATTTAGTTTACTTTGAAATATTTAGCATTGACTCTTCAATTGGATACTATACTCTGGTTTTAAAGGAGTTTATATGGACGGACTAGACTTTACAATTGAATTAGAAATTGGGTGGTTTGGAGGTCGTTCTAATATTGCTAGGATGCATGAAAAAGGCGGCGCTAATTTACCAGTAAGAAAACATTTAACTAAAATTGCTGGTAGTTCTGAATTTAGAGAATATATCAACAATAGTTATATAAATTCTAAGTTTAAACTTGATCCTAAATCGGGGATGAATGCTATTGGACAAGCTTTTATAAGATACTATGAGAATTATGTACTATCAGGACAAATTACACCGAGCTTAAAGGCTAGTACAATTAAAAGCAAATTTAAAAAAGGTAGTAGCACTGCATCAATCCCACTTGTTGATACATCTAAAATGTTATCAGAACT
>NZ_JACHGM010000032.1 GCF_014202295.1 Borreliella afzelii | reverse complement strand
GATAGAATTGCTACCAAAATTATTTCTAACCATGCAATTTTCACTGAAGAACCCTCAAGAAGTTATTCAGCAGAAGCTGAAAAAGTGACTTTTGAAATTAGGGCTATTAATTGTCAAAAAACACACCCAAATAAAAGTTAAAAGGAGAGCCTTATTATGATAATGAGATATAAAATGAAAATTTTAACTAAAAACAAAACCTATGAATACCCACTTAGAGTATTACCAGTCTATGAATGGGATAGAGTACTTGGATTTAATCAAAGTGACGCTATTTATAAGCTTAATGAAGTGAAATACCTAAGAGAAATTACAAGCTTAATGATAAGTCCAAAATTTTTAGACGAATTTTATGTCATTCTAGATGCAAATAGAGAATTTATTTCTTATTATAAGGACTATCTTGTTGCTATTATTTACACCGCGCAATTCAATACTTTTCATATAGATAATGATTTAAAAAAACCCGCTTTAGTATTTTTGAGTGAATATGAAAATAATGTTGGTGATTTTGTTACTTTTGACTATATTAATGATAATTTTGATTATGCAAAAGTAACTGCTTCACTTACCTCAAATTCTACTGAACTGGTTGCTAAATGAGGAAAATAAATAAAGAGATTGACAAAGCCATTGCAAATCTTAATGAGAGCAGAAAAAAGTATTTCAACTTGATTGACGAGATAAAGAACGATAAATACTATTTTCCAGTGATTATGAATATTTGCTCATACGATGATGTTAAGAAATTGCCTTATGATGAGCTTTTAGAAGTCAATCGAATTGCTGATCTTAAATTAGAAAAAGAGTTGTATGAATGAATTTTAAGCAAATGAGGGCTTAATGAGCGACAAATTCACCATTAAATTTAAAGGTGTTCTTGATCATGCAGCAACAAAAAAGGCTATTGAGCAAGATATTACCAAAATGGAAAAATATCTTAAACCTAAAAAATCTAGTTTGGGTAGTACTAAAGATATTGTAAAAAGTAATTTGTCTGATAAGAAAAAAGAACTAAACAAACAATCTAAATTTGAAAGCTTAAGAGAGCGTGTTGAGAAATATAGACTTACACAAACTAAAAAGCTTATGAAACAGGGCATGGGTTTTGAAAAAGCTAGAAAAGAGGCTTTTAAAAGATCTTTAATGTCTGATAGAGATAAAAGACGCCTTGAGTATAAAGAACTTGCAAAAGAATCAAAAGCAAAAAGTAAAATGCTAGCAGCTTCTCAAGGAAAAGGACTTGTTGCCAAAATTGCAATAGGTAGCGCCTTAGGAAATGTTATTGGTAACGCTATAAGTAAAGTTGGGGGCGGGATTGTTGGGTTTTTGTATGGTTTTATGAAAAAATCAATTGAGGATCAAGCAAAACAAGACAACTTAAAACAACTCAATAGCGTGGTTTTTAAGGAAAATGAACGCACTAAAATTTGGGAAGCTCTTGAGGGGATGAAAGGATTTGAGCGCGACTTAGAAAAAGAAGACTTGTTGCGGACAGCAAGTGTACTTAGAGGCGATCTCAGAGAATTGGGACTTGCTAATGAAGATAATGTAGTAAATGCAGCAAAACTTTCAGCTTTACTAAGAAGCACGGGGCTTGCTAGTGATAATGAAAGCGCTGTT
This sequence comes from Borreliella afzelii, assembly GCF_014202295.1. Lineage (NCBI taxonomy): Bacteria > Pseudomonadati > Spirochaetota > Spirochaetia > Spirochaetales > Borreliaceae > Borreliella > Borreliella afzelii. Next base: position 737 of record NZ_JACHGM010000032.1, on the reverse strand, counting down.
AATGTTGTTAGCCAATTACTTAAAGGAAAAGCAACAGAAGCTTTTGATATGTTGAAACCTATCGACGACTTTGGAAAAAAATATCTAGAAGCCATGAAAGACAAGTGGGAATTCCTCACTCAAGAAGGGGGCAAGCTAGAATTAAGACCACAGAAGATTTTAGAATTAATAAGAGACATATCCTCTTTAAAGATTACGGGACATTCTAGTGAAGTTAATGAAGCTAAAAGTAATTTGGCCAAAATAGAACAAACTCTTGAAAACGTAACCAATAATGTTTTGCGACCAATAATCAGCAAAATTTCCACTTTTATTGATAAAGTTAGTAACTTTGATTTTAAAAAAATCTTAAACGATATAGTTAAGAGCATAAAAGAGGGTATAAGCGGGGCTTTTGATGGAATAAAAAACGTTGGCAGCTCAGTAGTCAATGCTGTTAGTACGGGTGTTGACTATATCAATCCTTTAAGTTGGTACGCATGGCTTAAAAATAGGAGTAAAGGCTCAGATGACTTAGGACAATTTAAATAAAAAAGGTAATTACTTATGGATATTAACAATGTAAATATTGTCAATGAAAATAAAACAATATCGCCTGCAGAAAAAAAGGATTCTACGGACATTATAAATGCAAATAATGACAATTGCGAAAATAAAAAAGAAGGGGAAATGTCTTGTGAAGAGATTAGACAATTAATAAAAGATATAGCAACTCAACTATTTACTCTTTTTGGAGC
>NZ_JACHGM010000031.1 GCF_014202295.1 Borreliella afzelii | reverse complement strand
TTGTCAACTTATTTATAAAAATTTTACAAAAAAAGTAAGACTTAACTAAATTCTCTTGTTAAAGAACTAGTTAAGTCCACCAAAATGTAACCTTTATTTTATATATGCAATATAGAGATCATATTATGCAATATTTATTATATTGCAAAAACTGTTTTTACCAAGTTTTATACAGAAAATTTTTGAAAAAAATGAGGGCTTAGCCTGATTCTCTACTAAAAGAATATAGCTATGCACTCACTTAATTGGACTATATTTGATATAATGAAGTTTTTAGCAATACATATATATGTATACCAAAAACTATTTTTATCAACTTTTTTTTTAAAAAAATTCAACAATTAAGTATTACCCAATTTAAAATTAAAATCAATTTGTCTTTTTACAAAAAAAGAACTTGTTTAAAGTCTTTTGTTAAAAAGTTCGAATAAGTTCTAATTTAAAATAGAGCAAAAATAAAATGTTATTTTTTAGTAATGTTCATCAGTATTATAATATACTGCTTAAAAAAACAAATTTATGTATTATTCATTATTTAATAAATTGTAAATATTTCATAAATAAAGCATTTAAAATTGGTCCAAGAATTGCGGCTGTTAATATCATAAAATGTATTAATCTGTTTCCCATATTGAGATCTTTACGCAAATTCTTTTCTATAAAATCTATTTTGGTATTAACACTATCTATTTTAGTATTCAAACTATCTATTTTATAGTTTAAATTCTTTTCTACATTGTCTATTTTCGCATTAAGTTCGTTTTTTACGTTGTCTATCTTAGTATTTACACTATCTATTTTCGCATTAAGTTCGTTTTTTACGTTGTCTATCTTAGTATTTACACTATCTATTTTCGCATTAAGTTCGTTTTTTACACTATCTATTTTCGCATCTAAGCTAGATATATCTTTTTGAAGGTTTTTTTCTACATTAATGATTTGTTGTTCTAAAGAATTCATTTTTTCTTTTAAAACTTCAAAATTGTAATTATCGTTCTGAAGTAAAACAAAATCTATTGTCTCTTCGCTAAACCCTTTATTTAAAAATTCTAACCTTATATTTTCTATTTTAAGAGCATTGTGGGCTAAATTACTCATAAAATCCCCTTTATTATCCTTTTAATTCTTTATATTTTTTAAAAAGTTTATTAAGAAAATCTTTTTGATTTTCAAAAATCTCATCCATCATAAAACTTGTAAATTTTGCATGTTTTTTATAAAAATCATAGCTTTCTTGTTTTTTAAGCTGAAATCTTAGGGGTTTTATCCAATTTTGTTTGGATTTTTTTATTGTTATGCTTTCTTTATTTCTTAGTACAAAAAGAGTTTGTCTAAATCCGTTTTGTACTAAAAATTCTTCCTCTATTATTCCCTCTTCTATCGCATTGGCAATTCTTAAATAATCATAGGCTTGAGTTTTTGCCAATTTATAGTCTTTTGTAAAATCTTCAAAACTTTTATATCCATCTAGCTTGTAATATTCATTATCTTTAATCTCTTTTAAAATTTTCATTGTTTCCAATCTAGAACAAATTTCAGATTTAACATTAATCGTTAATTGAGATTTTAACGATTTATACCTAACTATAACATCATTATCATTAGATAAATTTCTTTTATTTAATTGTATATTCATATATAAATCACCTCATATTTTTTTCCGGCACCGGAATTTTTTTTTAAAGAACATTTTTTTATATGCGCCATCCATAAGATGGCATAGCCTGCATCTTATTTAAAAAACATTCAAGAATTTTTTTATACTCACAAACATAATCTTTATCTAAATCAAATTTATCATTTTCTGCTATTCTCCTATTTAAATCTTCTCTTTCAGATATAATCCCTAAATAATCTTCTCTTAATTGTAAAATGTCTAGTAATTGTTTATGAGTATTATTTTTTTTAAATCGTGTTACCAATGTAAAAATGGGCGCATTTGTTCCTATTTTTCTTAAATAAAACTCTAAAAGATCCAAACTCTCAACTGCCCATTTTTCAGCGGTTATCGGTACTAAAACATATTGACTACTTACTAAAGCGTTTGTCAAAGTGAAATCTAAACTTGGTGGAGTATCTATTATTATATAATCATAATTGTCTTGTATAGATTCTAACTTCTTTTTTAACCTTAATTCCTTAAACGGAATTGCTTCTTGATTAAATTTATGTAAACTTAAATAACTAGGTATTAGATCTAAATTATTATCAATATTGATAATAACATCTCTTATTCCTAAAGCACCTTCCCTTAATATTTCATATATATTAGAATTTTCTAAATTAACATTTTTGTTTTGTATATTATTGAAATAAAAACTGGTTATTGATGCTTGAGTATCTATATCTATTAAAAGAATTTTTTTTGACTTTGCTAAAAGAGTGGCAAGAATTATTGAAGTTGTGCTTTTACCTACACCGCCCTTAAGACTGGCAATTGTTATTATTTTAGGTTTTTTAGTATCCATTTTGTTAACGGTCCTTGTTCTGGGTATTTTTTCCCATAAAATTCATATACTTGTTTTTCT
>NZ_JACHGM010000030.1 GCF_014202295.1 Borreliella afzelii | reverse complement strand
TTTGCAATGGAGAGATTTTTAAGAGTTGGTTAAAATTACATTTGAGTTTTGTTACTATGTAATCCAAAATGTAACAAAATTAAATATTTAAATCTGTAAAAAATTGAATTTATTAGGTGTTGCGTTATTATTAAGACTTACGGAGTAACTTATGAATAAAAAAATGAGAATGTTTATTATTTATATTGTTTTTGCACTGATAATTTCTTGCAAGAATTATTCAGATTCAAAACAAACCATAGAAAGAAAAGTTAAACAAGGTATAGAAAAAGGTGTAGAAATAGGAAAAGAAATTAAACAAGGATTAGAAAAACAGGTTAAGGGGTTTTTAGATAAAGAAGAAGGAGTTATTTCAGATGATGCAATAGTACATGAAATAGCAAAAAAATTGGAAGAAGAAGTAAAGGAGAAAAAAGAAAATAAAAAAGATGTTATTTTAGAGGAAAAAGAAAATCCTAAGAATGATTCAAAAAAGGATTTAAAAGATAAAGAGAATGAAGATTCTAAAGCATTAAAATCCGAGTTTGAGCCTATAGCTTTAGAAGATAAAAAACCAAAATTAGAAATAGCAGAAAAAATACTAGAACCAAAATCACCGGAAATGCCAAAATTACCAGTAGTAGTAAAACCAATAGTTAAAGAAAAAACAGAAGAAGAGAAAGCTAGAGATAAAGAGTATGAAGATTTAAGAAGAAGAAGAATAGAGCAATATAAAAAACAAGAAGAAGAAAGATTAAAAAGAAAAACGGAAAGAGAAAAAAGGAAAAAATTAAGAGAATCAGAATCAGGCGGAACTTTTCTTGAGAAAGCAACTAAAGGTAAAATTTCAACAGTCGCAAAACAAATAGACAAAATAATCGGGGATATTAATAGTATTAATCCAGGATCAGTCTTTGAAGAAAGAATTGAAGTATCTGGAAAAGAAGTTGAAGATAAGGTTACAGGCGCCATTTATGATGATATTACTAATGGTTATTCAAATGGTAATTCTATTTATTCTGAATGGGACGACTTTCTTGAAGAAGAAGGTGGATTAAAAAAGCTTATTGACGAACTAGAAAAAGCCAGAACAGCATTAAGGAGTAAAATAAAAGAGGGTAAGGGTGATAATGAAAAAAATAAAAATACTGTAAAAATTAGTGATATTAAAGAAGATTTAGAAAAATTAAAAGATTTTTTAAGAAAATTAAAAGAATATCTTCAAAGTAGTGATAATAAAGAGGAAATTCAGAAACTTGTAAAATGTTCAATGGATCCAGATGACACTAGCTGTAGGGAGTAAATTAACAGAATTTATAAAGTAAAAGTGAAAAATTGTTATTCAAGATTTTCTTTGATAAAAGAAATGGTTTTATAAGCATAAATTATGAAAAACAAGACTAGTTGTTAGTCTTGTTTTTATTTTAGTTAAAATATGAACTGTATTTTTTGTATAATCTTTGGAAACCATCAAGATCAAAAGTTATAGATGAAATTTGTTTGTCAGGATCTTCACTTTCAGGGACTTCAATTGTTATTGTTATAGTCTTATGTTTTAATAATTTTGGAAGCAAATTTTCTATGCCTGGGTCAGAAGTTTTTAAATGAACCCTAAAAAACTCTTCACGGCTATAGAAATGTGTTTTATGAAGTTCCCACATATTTCTTCCATTTATAAATCCTTCATTTAATTCTCTTATAATTTCTTGTGGTTCATTATCAAAAGAAAATTTAATTTTTATTTGGGTAATATATTTATTCCTTAACATAGGGTATCCATAATCATCATTTTCATTTTCTCTGTAAAAGTATCTTACAGTAAACATTTTATAATAATTTTTTTTACCGTATTTAATATACCTTGAATTGATAAAACTAAGACCACTAAACTTTTCATCTTCTCCGGTATAGATAGTAGATAAAGTTCCTTTGCCCCAATATGGACTTTCTTTTATTATCCTTGAAGTATGAAAATAGGAAAGCTTTACAGCTGTTTTTCCTTTCTTATGAAAATATTTTTCCATATACCCATCGTCTTTAGATTGATTATATGAAAACCCCCCAGTTCCTTTTGAAAGCAATAAAAATAATACAAATATTACAAATAATAAAAATATTATAAATATTTGTTTTTGAATCATATAAATTCTCCTTTTATATATTTTGAATGTTTGCTTATTATAATAATAAGCATTTTTCAATATAGATTAGTAGTTAATACGTACAAAGAAGTTAACAGTTTGAGTTAATAATTTATTAAATTGCTTTACTATTTAGAGTAACAATTTGTTAACTTTGTTACTTTGGGGCAATTCTTTTGAAGAAAGTTAAAAGATCTTTTGATGATTATGTTGCATATTTTAGACAAGGCTCATTAAGTGATATGGAAATAGCATCTAGACTTGGAGTTTCTAGAGTAAATGTGTGGAGAATGAGACAAAAATGGGAGAGTGGGGAAACTTCTGTTAATGAGGATTCTAGAGTAACAATTAGTGAAGATACTTTTGAACATCTTGTAGCACAAACTTTTAAATCAGAAGTTAAAGCTAAAAAAG
>NZ_JACHGM010000029.1 GCF_014202295.1 Borreliella afzelii | reverse complement strand
CCTTTTAATTGTTTATATCTTTTTAAAAGTTTATTAACTAAATCTCTTTGACTTTCAAAAAGTTCATCTAATAAAAACCCTGTAAATTTAGCATTACTTTTATAAAAATCGTAACTTTCTTTACTTTTAAGTTGGAATCTTAAAGGTTTTATTGGGTTTTGCTTAGATTTTTTAAATGTTGGACTTTCTTTCTCTCTTAATGATAATAAAGACATAGTAAGTCCATTTTCTATAATAAATGCCTCTTCTAAAAGCCCCTCTTCCATAGCATTGGCTATTCTAATATAGTCATACACTTGAGTTCTTGCTATTCTATAATTTTTTGCAAAAGAATTAAAACTTGTATATCCATCCAACTTGTAATATTCATTATCTTTTATCTCTTTTAAAATTTTAATAACTTCTATTTTATGAAAAATTTCTTTTTTAAAATTATTTACTAATTTATTCTTTAATTTTTCATAATATTCTAATTGCTCATTGTCCTTTTCTTCTAAATTTCTTTTGTTTATTTTTACTAACATAATAGTACCTCAAATAAAAATTTTTTATCATTAATAAGTTGTCCCGATTGGGGACAAAATAAATTAACTCATTTTATACTTTATCCATTATTTTTAAATAATCCATAAATTTATTAATAGCATTTTTATATTCATACATATAATCTTTTTCTAAAGAAAACCTAGAATTACTAGCTATATTTTTATTTAAATCTTCTCTTTCAGATATAATGCCTAAAAAATCACCCCTATTCTTTAATAAATTTAAAAATTCTTTATGTGTATTATTTTTTTTAAATCTTGTTATGAGCAAAAATATTGGAATTTTTAACCCTAATTTATTTAAAAAATAATCAAATAGATCTAAACACTCAACTGCCCATTTTTCAGCTATTATTGGAACAATAATATAATCACTACTAAACATTGCATTTTTAAATGCAATGTCAAAACTAGGGGCTGTATCCAATATTATATATTCATAATCACTGCTAAAACAGCTTAAATTTGATTTTAATAACAAGTCTTTAAATTCTATTTCAATTTCATTAAGCATATGCAAACTTAAATAGCTTGGCAATAAATCCAAATTATTTTCAATGTTTACAATTGCTTTTTTAATATCTAAATCATTGACTAAAACTTCATATATATTATTAAATTTTAAATTTATATTATCTTCTTGTATTTTATCTTGATAGTAACTAGTTACAGATGCTTGTGTATCCATATCTATTAATAATACTTTATTTTTTTTTGATAACAAAAATGATAATGCTAAGCAAGTTGTACTTTTCCCAACACCACCTTTAATTGAAGCAATTGTAATTACTTTTGTTTTTTTTCTATCCATTTTCTAAAAATTCCTTGTTCCGTATATTTTTCCCTATATTTAATCCTTATATAGCCTTTTTGCTAAATTCTTCTGGTATTAGGGAATTATTTTCATTTTGTATTATTTCTAATAATTCGCAATTATATGTACCAAATACTTTATTATATTCTAATTTCTTTTTGCTATTCAAATAAGTTTTTATAATTGGCTTTATAAATTCAATATTTGCCTTTTCTTTTAGTTGATCAATAAGAATATTATAAATGTTTACCTTTATATGCTCATAATCTTTTTGTGAATTTTCTTTTTTCAATTCAATTGATTTTTCTAATTTACGTTTTATTACACTTAAATCGTTATATTTTTGATGCTCAATAATAAAATGCGGCTTATTTTTATAAATTTCATATACTTTCTGGATATTTATTTTCAATTGTTCAGCATTATATCCTTTTTTTTGTAATTCTTTTTGAATATTGTCTAGGATTTCTTTTAATTTGTTTTGCTTATCTTTAAAATAAGATTTATTAAAATGTATATTTTTATGCTTTAGTAGTTTAATCTCAATGATTTTTGAAACTTTAAGCATTTTAATTTTCAAGTCTTTATTAATATCTAAATTTAAAATAAAAGGAAGAATGTCTTTACATTTAAAGTTACATTTATTGGAATATTTTATTATTTGAAACTTTTCTATCTGTTTATTCTTTTCTTCTTTTATATTATTATTTTTATTACTTAAACACTCCTCCAAATTTACACACCTATTTTTATTAAATTTGTTTTCAAGGCCTATTTCAACTCTTTTTTCAAATCTAGAATGTTTTTTGTCTTCGAAGTATTTGTTTATCATATAGTGACACTCTTTTTTTGGATAATTAAGTTTGTAGTAAATTTCAGTACCACAATTTATCCCCAAGTGTTTGTAGTAATTAGTTGTTACTTTAAATTTTTTTTCTAATTCGTAAAGATATTTTTGAAGTGTCTTTAACTTAACGGGATTTTGACCATTTCTTTTTAGATTTTCATTAAAGTAATAGAGTATGTTTTTTTGAGTGTATTTTTTATATTTTTTGTTTACATACTTTAAAGTTGAGATAAGAACTATTAATTTATGTTGTAATTTATTGTGGCAATTTGGATATTTTTTATTGGTCGAAACATTGTGCATGTTTTCTCCTTTATTTGTTTAATATTAATAATAATTATTATAGTGCATAATTTTGATTTAAAAGTAAATACTTTTCTAAAAAAATATGAAATTTCCATTATTAATCTTATTAATTAAATGTACTTTTTATACTTTAGTATAAATAAATTGATTTTAATGATAAGTTAGACTATACTGCAAATAGCGTAGGAAAATATTGTCATATGTTTAACCTACCTTTATTTGTTAATTTGCAAAAAATGTAATGTAAGGGTTTAGCTTAGTTCTTTGGTAAAGAGAATCTAGCTAAGCCCTCATTTTTTTGCAAAAATTTTTG
>NZ_JACHGM010000028.1 GCF_014202295.1 Borreliella afzelii | reverse complement strand
AAATCTGAAACTTTATTAGCATGCATATTATCTATATAATAATATAGCAAAAACATAATATCTAAACAACACCTTTTCACTTATTAACATAAACTGATAACTTCCCTATATATGCTAAAATTTTAGCAAAGGAGGAAATACAATAACCATTGAAAAATGTTTAATATAAAACTTTAACCAAACATTTTAGCGAACTTAATACTCATAAATAAAAACAAGACTATCAATTGGTCTTGTTTTTCATAATTTTTACTACTATTAAAAACCATTTCTTAAATGAACTGTTATTTCTAAATCAAAGATTATGGAAATAGCAGTTCACTAATTTATTGTATTTTATGCCTTTTATTTAAATCCTTAATATATACTACAAAATTTGAAAGGAATCCATCAATAAACTTCTGAGAATTCACAATACAATCATAAAAATAATGTAACTCTCTAAAAGTAAACAATCTAAATCTTTCAACTTCACTAGCACGTTTTTCTTCTAGAACATATTTCATAATATTTTTAGACACAAGATATATATATCCAAAAAATTCCAAAATTTTACCATATGATTTCAACTCTTGTATGATTGTATCCATAATATTTTCCTTATAATCATAATTTGGAATTTTTCTTCTTTGATCTGGATTAGTAGTATTAAATACTTGTATATAATCCTTATCTTTAAGAATGTCATCTAAAAATTCAATCGCTTTTTTATTATTTTTAATTACTACATCATCCAAAGAATTTCCATAAATATTAGATATAAATATAATAAAAACAAACAATATCTTGAATAATAATTTCTTCACTTTTACTCCTTGAAAAATATAACTTAAATAAGAAAACAAGATTGGTTATTAGTCTTGTTTTTAATATTTTATGCTTTTGAAAACCATTTTCTTTACTTTTTATTTTCTAAAATTTGAGTCCCTTCTCCAATATCTTTAAGTTCTTCTTCAATTTGCTTAATCGCCTCATCTATTATTCCACTTGACATAACACCTGTATCAGTACCAAAACTAGTAGAATTTACACTTAACCCATATTCTCTAGCTTTTGTCCAGGCTTGTGCTCCACTGCCTCTTTGATTTTGAGCTTGGTGGCCTTGAGTTTCTCCAGTTGCAGTGTCAACTTGTCCTTTATATCCTTGAAATGTCTGTTTAGCCTCTTCTAAAGCTTTTCTTCTATCATCTTTTTTCTTTTTTAAACTTTCTTCAAGTTCCTTTAATTTGTTTTCAAGCTCTCCTTTATCTTTTAATTTTTCTCTTATTTCTTTTACTTTTTTTTCATACTCAAGATATGTTTTAAGAGGAGTTTTTTTGGCCTCCGTTTTTTCTATTTTATCCTTTAATTCTTGAATTGTTTTTTCAATTTCTTTCGTATCTTTTTCATCTAAATTAGATATGTCTTTTTTCTCTAAAATATTTAACAATCCATTAAATTCTTTTTTTATCTCTTGTTCTATTTGTTTTGGACTTTTTAACTCTTGCTCTGATTGTTCTGAATTTTCTAAATCTTTACTATTTACATCATTCTTGCAAGAACTTATCAGTACAAAAACAGCACAAATAACAAACATTTTTATTTTTTTATTCATAAGTTACTCCGTAAGGCTAAACATAATACAATCTCTAATAAATACAATTTTTTAAAGATTTAAATATTTAATTTTGTTACATTTTGGATTACATAGTAACAAAACTCAAATGTAATTTTAACCAACTCTTAAAAATCTCTCCATTGCAAATGGCAAGCTCATTACAAAAGATCACAAAACACATACAAATTAAATTTCAGAGTCTTTGCTATATATCACCCAAAGTATTATATCTTTCTTGGGTGCACCCCTTAGAAAGGGCCACTTCTCCCCAATACAGCCACTCTACATCCCAAATTTCCCATGCAATGAGAAGCACCATGATTTGACTAAAATTTTAAGTTTTTGGTAAAATGTAAATTGCAATTTTTATATATTTTTATTACTTTTACTTAATTTGAAAGTAACACTTGTAAAAAGAGGATTCTATGGACTTTAATAATTATCTTAATTTAAATAAAGGAAACACAGATTTCATTCTTAAACTACTAAAAGATTATCAAAAAGTAATAGATGAAAATAAAATCCTAAAAAATACACTAGAAAATTCAACTAAAAGCAAAAAAGAAAATCTAAAACCCAGCCCTAAGTTCTACTTAACTCCTAAAACTATCAAACTAATTCTAAAATGTATTAAACAGTTAAAACAAACTGATCCAATATCTGGCTGGTTCGTACATCTACTCTCAATAAGTGGGTGTAGGGGTACTGAAATGCAAAAAGTAAAGATGGAAGATATTACCCAGTTATTAAGCGAAACTGGAGAAACTTATTACAATATAAAAGTGAATGTAGCTAAAAAAAGAAGTATCGCCTGCATTAGAGAAATTGTCATTAACTCACACGAATTCGACGCTATTCAAATAGCTCATAAAAATCATTTCGAAGATAAAAATCTTGATACTAGGCGTACTTATCTTTTCCAAAAAACCAAACACAAATTCAAAGACAATCAAATTGACATTACTCATATTTCTAAAAAATTCAAAAATCTTCTTAAAAAATCAGGATTTAAAGTAAATAAATCGCTTCATTTATGCAGAAATTTATTTATTTCAAATTTAAAAGCTAATGGTTATAATTCTTTTCAAATTAAAGAACTTATGAAATACTCTTCAACCAATGAAATTGATAATATCTACGGACTCTCTTCTGCAAACAAAATTCAAGCCTATAAATTAGCCAAAAATAGCTTGAAGCTATAGATAACTATCTATGCTTAAATATTCGCTTTGAATTTACTTTAAATATTTTTCCATTAAGCTTT
>NZ_JACHGM010000027.1 GCF_014202295.1 Borreliella afzelii | reverse complement strand
AGGAAATACAATAACCATTGAAAAATGTTTAATATAAAACTTTAACCAAACATTTTAGCGAACTTAATACTCATAAATAAAAACAAGACTATCAACTAGTCTTGTTTTTTATAATTTATGCTTATAAAAGCATTTCTTAATTCAAATCATCTTCATATTTATCATATAAATCTTGAAAGTTTCTAAGTCTAATACTGAAAGTCTCATTTATTTTTTGGTTATCATATACTTTCACTTTTAAAACCCTGCTTGATAATAATTTTTTTAAAAAATTAGACAACTCATTTTCTTTTAAAAACAAACCATCATCTTCTACAATCCATTGATTACTAAGTGAATTTATAATGGGCTCTTCTTTATCAAAAGAATAACTAATAATTATATTTTTTATGTTGTTGGTGTTTTTCAATATTTCTTCTTTGTTAAAGAAAAAAGCAATCATTGTCCCCTTTTCAGGGGTACAACCAAATATTAGCCCATTGATGTCCCCAAACATTTTTCCTTTTTTTCTTTAGTTTCGTCTTTTGCTTTAGTTTTATCAGTATCGCCAAAGGCTTCACCAAGGGCAGTCCCAAATATATACATTAAGTTAAAAACATCTTTATCGGCCAATATAAAAAGATATCCTTTCTTATTTCCATCTTTTTTATTTCTTCCTTTTAAATACAAAATATTTTCTTGCATTTTAAAATTTTCAATATTAGCATCATCATTACTACTATTAATAAAACCTCTTAAAAATTCGTTAGCATTTAAAGAAAATAAAGCAAATATAAAATATAGAATAATATAAATTCTTTTCATTTATCATGACCCTTAAATATTAATAATAAAACAAGACTAATTATTAGTCTTGTTGTTCATAATTTATGCATTTATGCTTGCGAAGCCATTTATTTTATTCTTTTTTATCTTCTAGTAGCTTTTTAAGCTCTTCTTCAATCTTTTTAATTGCATCATCTATTATTCCTTTAGTCATATCGCTAGTACCAGCGCTACTAGAATAATTTGCACTTAAACCTAATTCTTGGGCCTTACTCCAAGCTTGTCCTCCAATTTGCCCCTGACCTTTGACTTGCTCGCCACTAGTTTCTCCAGTTGTACTATCAACTTGGCCTTTAAACTCTTCAAATTTCTTTTTAGCCTCTTCTAAAGCCTTTTTTCTTTCATCTTTTTTCTTTTTCAAGCTCTCTTCAAGATCCTTTAATTCCTTTTCAAGTTTTTCCTTCTCTTCTTTTTTATCTTTTAATTTTTCCTCTAATTCTTCTCTTATTTTCTTTATCTCTCCTTCGTACTCAAGATATGTTTCAAGAGAAGTTTTTTTATCCGATTTTTCTATTTTATCCTTTAATTCTTTTATTTGTTTTTCAATCTCTTCCTTTTCTTTATTATCTTCTTTTTTTTCTTTTTGTTTATCTTCTTTTTTTACTTCTTTTTGACCACCACTTTGTGCTTGTGCCGCTTTTAATACGAGTGTGTTATCATGGCGACTTGACGGTAATATTGGGGGTGGATTAAATAAGCTATTATTAGGGTCATCACCCTGCATTAATTCTTTCTCTAAAAATCCTTTTAAATTTTTTTCTGTATCTTTACTAATTGCGTAATTCTTGCAAGAACTTAACAGTGCAAAAACAGCACAAATAATAAACATTTTCATATTTTTATTCATAAGTTACTCCGTAAGGCTAAACATAACACAATCTCTAATAAATTCAATTTTTTAAAGATTTAAATATCTAATTTTGTTACATTTTGGATTACATAGTAACAAAACTCAAATGTAATTTTAAGCAACTCCTAAAAATCGCTCCATTGCAAATGACGGAGTCATTACAAAAGATCATAAAACAGATACAAATTAAATTTCAGAGTATTTGCTATATATCACTTAAAGTATTCTGTCTTTCTTAAGTGCCCCCCTTAAAAACTACCACTTCTGCCCAATAAAACCACTCTACATGCCAAATTTCCCATGCAATGAGAAGCACTATAATTTGACTAAAATTTTTAGTTTTTGGTAAAATGTAAATTGCAATTTTTATATATTTTTATTACTTTTACTTAATTTAAAAGTAACACTTATAAGGAGAGGATTCTATGGACATTAATAATTATCTTAATTTAAATAACAGTAGTACAGATTTTATTCTCAAACTATTAAAAGATTATCAAAAAGTAATAGATGAAAATAAAATCCTAAAAAATACTCTAAAAAATTCAACTAAACCCAAAAAAGAAAATCCAAAACCCAGCCCTAAGTTTTACTTAACTCCGAAAACTGGCAAAATAATTGTAAAATGTATTAAACAATTAAAACAAACTGATCCAATATCTGGTTGGTTTGTACATTTACTGTTAATAAGTGGGTGTAGGGGCACTGAAATTCAAAAAGTAAAAATGCAAGATATTACCCAGTTATCAAATAAACCTGGAGAAGCTTATTATAATATAAAAGTAAATGTAGCTAAAAAAAGAAATGTCGCTTGTATTAGAGAAATTGTCATTGACTCTAAAGAGTTTGACGCTATTCAAATAGCTCACAAAAATCATTTCGAAGAAAAAAATCTTGATACTAGACGTACTTATCTTTTCCAAAAAACTAAACACAAATTTAAAGATAATCAAATTAGCATTATCCATATTTCCAGTAAATTTAAAAATTTACTTAAAAAGTCGGGCTTTAAAGCTAATAAATCACTTCATTTATGTAGAAATTTGTTTATTTCAAATTTAAAATCCAATGGCTACAATTCTTTTCAAATTAAAGAACTTATGAAATATCACTCAACTTCTGAGATTGATAATATCTACGGACTCTCTTCTGCAAACAAAATTCAAGCCTATAAATTAGCCAAAAATAGCTTGAAGCTATAGATAACTATCTATGCTTA
>NZ_JACHGM010000026.1 GCF_014202295.1 Borreliella afzelii | reverse complement strand
TTGGCTTAACAAATTGTGATATATCAACTCCAAACTGATTTTTGTATTGCTTTTGGAGTGTTGTAAAAAGTTTTGTTTGATATAAGTTCACTTGTATCCTTTACTACTTTTATAATTACTTTTATTATCCACTTCATGAGCAGCAGCAAGTCTTTTCATACATTCATAGTAAAGCTCCATTTTTCTTATTGAACACTCCTTTATAAGTTCATTAAGCTCACTTTTTAAAGAATTAATATTTTCATTAACAGCTTTTGCATTTTTTTTGTTACATTGTTTATTCAAAGAGTCAATTTTAAATCTTAAATCGTCTATTTTTGAAATCATACTAGCTAACTCAATACTAGAATATTGCTTGAATGCTCGTATAAATCCTAATTCTAAATTAGAGCGCTCTAAGTCTAATTCGCCTTTAACTTTTTTAGCTTTAACTTCTGATTTAAAAGTTTGTGCTACAAGGTGTTCAAAAGTATCTTCACTAATTGTCACTGTAGAGTCCTCATTAACAGAAATCTCGCCACTTTCCCATTTTTGTCTTATTCTCCACACATTTACTCTAGAAACCCCAAGTCTAGCCGCTATTTCTTTATCACTTAATGAGCCTTCTCTAAAATATGCAACATAATCATCAAAAGATCGCTTAACTTTTTTCAAAAGCATTGCCCCAAAGTAACAAAGTTAACAAATTGTTACTCTAAATAGTAAAGCAATTTAACAAATTGTTAACATAAACTGATAACTTCTTGATATTTATTGAGGAGTATTTATATTTATTGGCTTTTATTGATTTAGCTCGCTGCTATTTCCATAATCTTTGATTTAGAAATAGCAGTTCACTAATTTATTGCATTTTGATAAAACTTGGCTCCATATGTTTTAAAAACTTTTTTATTCTTTTTATAAGATTATTACTTGTGAAAATTCCCTTGTCATAGTAGTGCATACTGGTGAATAATGTATCTATAAATGGGTTAATCACATGTAATGGTTCTGGGTTTAGTATTTCTTGATTCATATTATCAAGAATAATATGAACATAAAGCAAAAAATTGGCGGATTTATCTTCTCCTAATTTCACCAAACATTCCTCTAGCATTTCTTCCCTGTAGCTAAAATCAACCTTAATATTTTGGGAATTTTTATGTTTGTCTATTACATTGTCTATTACACATTTATCCTTCAGAACGTCTTTAATAAATTTTTTTGTAGGCTTTACAATGTCATTTACTATCTCATTAATACTTTTACCAGTTTTTCTTTTGTATTCTTGTATCGCTTCATAAGTGCTATATATTCGTCTTTTTTGCCCCAGGGTTGGTTGAGTGGTTCTATATAGCTTATGTATTTCCTTTTTTGTTTCCTTATCTAAATTATCATAAAAATCTGAAACTTCATTAACATGCATATTATCTATATAATAATATAGCAAAAACATAATATCTTAAACAATACCTTTTGACTTATTAACATAAACTTATAACTTCCTTTTATATATGCTAAAATTTTAGCAAAGGAGGAAATACAATAACTACTGAAAAATGTTTAATATTAAATTTAACTAAGCATTTTAGCGAACTTAATACTCATAAATAAAAACAAGACTAGTTAATAGTCTTGTTTTTCATAATTTACGCTTATAAAACCATTTATTTTATTCTTTTTTAACTTCTACCTTTTGGAGTTCTTCTTCAATCTTTTTAAGTGCGTTTTCTATTATTTCTTTAGTCATATTACTAGTATCACTACTGCTAGAACTAGTCATATTTTTAAATCCTAACTCATTAGCAGATTTTAAAGCTTGCTGTCCAACTTGCCCTTGCCCTTTAACTTGCTGCCCATGAGTTACTCCAGTTGCAGATTCAACTTGTTTTTTATACTCTTCAAATTTCTGTTTGGCTTCTTCTAAGGCTTTTTTTCTTTTCTCTATTTTTTCTTTTAAAGTTTTTTCAAGAGTTTCTAATTCACTTGCAAGTTTTTCTTTCTCTTCTTTTTTATCTTTTAAAGTTTTCTCTAATTCTTCTCTTATTTTTTTTACCTCTTCTTCATATTCAGAATATTTTCCAAGAGGAGTTTTATCATCTGATTTATCTATTTTTTCCTTTAATCCTTTTATTTTTTCTTCAATCTCTTCTTTTGCTTTTGAATCTTCAGAAACACCTTGAGCTACTTGCTCTTCAGCTTGCATTAATTCTTCTTTAACTTTTGAAGAAACTTCTCTTCCAAGCTTTTTTAAACCACCAATCAACTCTTCTTTTTTTGCCTCTAAAAATCCCTTAACTTTTCCTTCTACATTTTGTTCTAGATTTTTTAAATCTTTACTACTTGCATAATTCTTGCAAGAAATTATCAGTGCAAAAACAATATAAACAATAAACATTATCATTTTTTTATTCATAAGTTACTCCGTAAGGCTAAACATAACACAATCTCTAATAAATTCAATTTTTTACAGATTTAAATATTTAATTTTGTTACATTTCGGATTACATAGTAACAAAACTCAAATGTAATTTTAACCAACTCTTAAAAATCTCTCCATTGCAAATGATGGGGTCATTACAAAAGATCACAAAACACATACAAATTAAATTTCAGAGTATTTGCTATATATCAGTTAAAGTATACTATCTTTCTTATCTGCCCCCCTTAGAAATTGACACTTCTACTCTTTACAGCCACTCTACATCCCAAATTCTGCATGCAATGAGAAGCACCATAATTTGACTAAAATTTTAAGTTTTTGGTAAAATAGAAATTGCTATTTTTATATATTTTTATTACTTTTACTTAATTTAAAAGTAACACTTGTAAGGAGAGGATTTCATGGACATTAATAATTATCTTAATTTAAATAACGGGGGCACAGATTTCATTCTTAAACTACTAAAAGATTATCAAAAAGTAATAGATGAAAATAAAATTCTAAAAAATACACTAGAAAATTCAACTAAAACCAA
>NZ_JACHGM010000025.1:1842-3423 GCF_014202295.1 Borreliella afzelii | reverse complement strand
TTGAGAATTCTTGTAACTTAAAGCTTAGTAAGTATTTTGGGCTTGATATGAGGTTTAATTCACTAGTTATGTTAAGTGAAGATCAAAAGGTAGAAAGAGATATAAAGCTAATTGAGCTTTACAGTAAGTATAACGATCTTATACAAAACAGCTGTTTTAATAACGAGGAGTTAGCTATTTTAAAAGAAAAATTATTCTCATTTTGAGAAAAGGAGTTAAAAAGTGATTGAAAACGAAGAAAAAGAAGTAATTGAGGCGCAAGTTAAGGAGGATCAGCAGGTTAAGCCTGATACTAAAGTTATAAGCGCTGGAGAATTCGAAGAGTATATGCGCCTTAAGGAACAAGCAAACAATACAAAGCCTAAAGAGACACCTCGAGATTTAAGTATAAATGAAAGAATAACAAAAGAACTTGCAGAAGTTGAAGAGAGAGAACGCGTTGAGAAGCAACTATTACTAGAGGCCGAGCGCATAAATGAAATTGATACGCTTGCCAAAGCGCATCTTAGCAGCCATTTTAATAAAGAAACGCTACTTGCAAAAGGATACACGCTAAAAGATATTATGCAAGCACAACGTAGAGAACTTGTTCGTAAGTTTGTTCCAATTGAGCAAATTAAAGCTATTGCTAAAGCATCAGACATAAGCCATATCGATGGAGAGATATTAGAGCAACTTGTTTCTTTAGCTAAGGTGAATATCAAATTAAGAAAAAATGCCAATAGCAATTCTTCTTCTGTTGACTCTATTAAAGGCAATATTATTGCTAAAGCAGAAGAGAGAGTAAGTTTGCTTGATTCTAATTTTGTTCCAATTAATTTCACTGAGTTTGTACAAGCTATAAGCAATACTTACAAGCAAAGACGAGTTCAATTTTATGAAAATCTAAAAAGATATAAAAGAACAAGTATTGCGTAAAGGAGTTTTTAATGAGTGATATTACGAAAATTAAAGAAGAGTTTGATAAAAAAGTTGCTGAAATTACAGCATTAATGAAAAATCCCCAGCAAAATGCTAGCTTACTTAGCAATTCTATTGAGTTTAGGGATAAAAATTTAATTTATTCCAATTCTGGTGGAGTTTGGACTAGTAGTAAAGACAAAATAGAAAATTATCCTGCTAAAGGGTATCCCTACAAGCGCGGAGTAAAGTTTAGTTTTAGTGCTGATGGTACATCAGAACTTGAAGTTGAGGCCGGAGGCGGTGATGATTTGTATGGAGTATGCACTGATATAGATGAGTTTACTGGTATGGCAACTGTAATTCCAATTACAAACAACTTTACGGGGTATTTAACGTTTAAGAAAAATGGACAAAATGGTATAAATCCTGGTGATAAGCTTCATTTTAATGCGCAGGGAGAACTTGAAAAGACTAGTGGTTCTGATAAAACTATTAATGCTATAGCGCTTTCAAAAGTCCATAAATTAACCGAAGAGTTATATATAGTGCTTGCTAGTGTTTTTGGAAATAGAGCTTTAAAAGGGTAATTAAATGGCTTTAAAAGGTAAAGAGCAAGTTTCAGGCCCTGGTGTTGATGATAATCCACAATTAGGTCTACAGGCAGAAATTTCAGCTACT
>NZ_JACHGM010000025.1:0-1747 GCF_014202295.1 Borreliella afzelii | reverse complement strand
AGACAAGCTGAAGATGATGCAGTAATGGACCCATATCTTGAGTCGGTTAAAGAACTTGATGATATTCTTTTGAAATTCAAAAAATATGCAAAATCAATGAGTTCTGTTGAAAATAAGGTTTTTAGCAGTTCAAGTGGTTGTTTTCAGTCTAAGAATGAGCTAGTTGATGCTTATACATTTGCATGTTCAAGTTATACGGACAAAATAGAAGAATATTTCTACAATCCAAAAAAGAGTTTTCCATATAAGCGTGGGGTTAAACTTGTTCCAAAAGAGAACTCCGTATATGTTGAGGTTGGTGCTGATAATGATATGTATGGCATATGTGTTGATGTATGCGAATTTAGTTGTACTGCGTATGTTTTGCCAATTACAAATAACTTTGAAGGGTACCTTGTTACAAGAAATCCTAGTATAAAATCGGGTCAAATATTAGACATTAATTCAGATGGAGTTATTATCAAGGCTGATGGTGGGCCCCCAACATTAATTAATGCTTATGCACTCTCTGATTCATTTACAATCAAGTTTGCATCAGAAGATAAGGATAAACAAGCTGAAAACATAAGACAAGATTATTCGATTAATTTAATAAAAGTTACAATTTTTGGCAATAGAGGCCTTGAGAAAACAGTAGTTGCTGCTGGTGGTTAAGACTAAAGAATTTAAAAGGAGGAAAGTTAATGGCAGATACAACGCAATTAGTAAAAGAGTATCAAGAAAAGCGCAGTAAACTAGAAAAGTTTATGAAAAATCCACAACATTATACTGGTTTACTAGGCAATTCTATTGAGTTTAGAGACAAAAACGTGCAATTTTTTGCTTCTGGAGGCATTAGAACTAGTAGTTTTGATAAGTTGGAAAATCATCCATATTCGGGGTATCCCTATAAGCGCGGAGTAAAAAGAGTTATTCAAGAAGAAAAAAAGAATGAAATTCACTATGAGCCTCATGTTGAGGCTGGTGGTGGTGAAGACTTGTATGGAATATGCATTGATATAGACGAGTTTAGCAAAACAGCCACTATTGTTCCAATTACCAATAACTTTGAGGGGTACTTAGTAGCAAAAGATGCTATGCCTAAAACAAAAGATAAGCTTGTTTTCAATAAAGATGGTGCTCTTGAAAAGGTTACTGCAGGAGCAAATAAGACAACTATTAATGCAATAGCGTTGTCTGATGCAAAACAAATTAGCAATGATGTTTATTTGGTAAAAGTAGCAGTGTTTGGAAATAAAGCTATAAGTAAAAATTAAAAATTCAGGAGGATTAATATGGAATTATTTGACGAAAATTATTATGCAAAAGCTGTAGCTAATATCATAGGAGAAGTTAAAGACCCTATAATGTATAAATGGTTTTTACCCGATCAAATTGAAGATGTTGATCTGCAAATGGGCTACCAAAGAACTGTAAAGTGGGATGCTTTTCTAAATGCCAACCCTACAACAATTGCAAATGAGGTTAATACTATCTCAACTATTGGGTTTAGTTCTGAAGTGGTAAGACTCAACTACTTAAAACTGCAGTATAAATTTAGACATTTAAAGCAAGCGTCTGAGAAATTTTACACTTCAGACTCATATATTGGCGACATTAATAATAATTTACTACCTTTTACTCAAGCTTATAAGCTTGCAAGCAGCGAAATTATTAAACTTATTAATCATTTTGTACTAACAGGGACTGTTTCAATCCAAAAAGATGGAAAAAATCAAAAACGTCTACTTCCTAATATGTATGGACT
>NZ_JACHGM010000024.1 GCF_014202295.1 Borreliella afzelii | reverse complement strand
TTAATATAAAATTTTATTGTATTAATAATAGATTGTTAAAATAATAATATTTTTATTAAAATCAATATAATGATTTAGTATTTAATAATTCTTGAGAAAAGATAAAATTGGTATAAACTTGCACATTATGTTTATTCTTTCTAAAAAAGTCTATCTTGGCAGGAGATTTTTAACAAGCATAGTAAATAGTATTTAGATAAACTTATATATTAGATTACTTCAGCAGTAAATAAGGAGTACGTATGAAAACTTTGGTTGGCGCTTGTATAGTAACATTGGCTGTATTGGGTTGTTATTTGCCTGATAAACAGAAACAAGCCGTTCAAACTTTTTTTAAGAATTCACAAAGTAGTGATATAGGTTCTGATGAGATTGTTGCTGATGAAATTGTTGCTGATGGGATATTTGATAATTTAAAATTATATATGACTGAGCATAATTTGTTAGTTGATATAAAAAAGACCATAATCAGTTTAAAAGATCCTAATTATCGTGCTGTACCCCCAGTGCGTGACTATAATGAGGAGTATTTTAATAAATTCTTTTTAGATTTGGGGTCTGAGCGATCTAAAGAATTGATTAAGTTGTTTGGCAAGATAAAAAATGAGCAGGATGATGATAAATTTAAAAGAGAAGCTTATTGGCTATATTCATGTATAAGGGATTTATATTCTTCAGATATTAAGTATTCTGGTGAAAACGGGAATGAGTATATTGTTGATATGCCTAGGAGGCCCACTATTGATCAACAATATCTTAAAGTGAAGGGAGTAATAGAACAGTATGCTTTAAGATGATTATTGTCTACTAATTTTAAGATAATTTTAATTTTTAGTATTAATGTTTTGATAAAAAAATAAAAAGCATGGCTATAATAGGATTGTTTAGGAGTAGAAATGTGTAACAACGGGTGTTATAATAATGATTCAAAAAATAAAGTGTTTTTAAATTTTTATTACTTTAATAGAGAGCAATAACAGGCTTATTAATAAGGAAATAAGATCAAGGCAAAGTTGATTTATAGATTCTGAAGTTATGGTTTTGGATTTTTTTAAAAAAGGGGATTAGGTATAATTAAATTGATGTTGTTTATTTATATTGATGATGTCATGTAGATGCTTTGGGATGAAATTATTAGTGGAAGCAAAAAAATAGTAAACTATTAGTTGTGGAAATTAATCAAGTATTAAATATATAAATAAAATTATAGGATCCAAATTAAAAATTAAGACATTAGGTGTAGAAGAGTTTGTAAAATTGGCATAAGAGGCTATGATTGGTTCTGAAAATATCTGCTCAAGAAGTTAACATAAGAAGAGTAAAGGCAATAATACTATAATAGTAAGAGATATCCTCAATTTAATTAAATCAATTTAATGTATCAAAAAAGATTTATTTTAAAATTATTGATTAATTTAGGCTATTATGCTTCATAAGTGGTTGCTGCTAATTAATCTAGGAAATGGACCAATGAATAATAAATTAATTTATTGGGGGAGATGTTGAAAACATTGGTAGTTGTTGATGATAATAATTGGGCCTATAATAATCTTTAATTACTATTGGACAAATTTAATAGTGAAGAGTCTTTAATAATAGCAATAGCAAGTAATTTAATACTATATGTTAAGGTAATTAATTTGCAACATAAAAATGCAGCAAGGAGCATACATTTGTTCTAACCAATATACCAGATTTTTATATTAAGAAATGAAATTAATTTCGGGTTAGGATTATTTAAGTTCATGAGAGCACGCTTTCATACTAATTAAAAATTATATATATAATTTTTAATTAGTATGAAAGCGTGCTCTCATGAACTTAAATAATCCTAACCCGAAATTAATTTCATTTCTTAATATAAAAATCTGGTATATTGGTTAGAACAAATGTATGCTCCTTGCTGCATTTTTATGTTGCAAATTAATTACCTTAACATATAGTATTAAATTACTTGCTATTGCTATTATTAAAGACTCTTCACTATTAAATTTGTCCAATAGTAATTAAAGATTATTATAGGCCCAATTATTATCATCAACAACTACCAATGTTTTCAACATCTCCCCCAATAAATTAATTTATTATTCATTGGTCCATTTCCTAGATTAATTAGCAGCAACCACTTATGAAGCATAATAGCCTAAATTAATCAATAATTTTAAAATAAATCTTTTTTGATACATTAAATTGATTTAATTAAATTGAGGATATCTCTTACTATTATAGTATTATTGCCTTTACTCTTCTTATGTTAACTTCTTGAGCAGATATTTTCAGAACCAATCATAGCCTCTTATGCCAATTTTACAAACTCTTCTACACCTAATGTCTTAATTTTTAATTTGGATCCTATAATTTTATTTATATATTTAATACTTGATTAATTTCCACAACTAATAGTTTACTATTTTTTTGCTTCCACTAATAATTTCATCCCAAAGCATCTACATGACATCATCAATATAAATAAACAACATCAATTTAATTATACCTAATCCCCTTTTTTAAAAAAATCCAAAACCATAACTTCAGAATCTATAAATCAACTTTGCCTTGATCTTATTTCCTTATTAATAAGCCTGTTATTGCTCTCTATTAAAGTAATAAAAATTTAAAAACACTTTATTTTTTGAATCATTATTATAACACCCGTTGTTACACATTTCTACTCCTAAACAATCCTATTATAGCCATGCTTTTTATTTTTTTATCAAAACATTAATACTAAAAATTAAAATTATCTTAAAATTAGTAGACAATAATCATCTTAAAGCATACTGTTCTATTACTCCCTTCACTTTAAGATATTGTTGATCAATAGTGGGCCTCCTAGGCATATCAACAATATACTCATTCCCGTTTTCACCAGAATACTTAATATCTGAAGAATATAAATCCCTTATACATGAATATAGCCAATAAGCTTCTCTTTTAAATTTATCATCATCCTGCTCATTTTTTATCTTGCCAAACAACTTAATCAATTCTTTAGATCGCTCAGACCCCAAATCTAAAAAGAATTTATTAAAATACTCCTCATTATAGTCACGCACTGGGGGTACAGCACGATAATTAGGATCTTTTAAACTGATTATGGTCTTTTTTATATCAACTAACAAATTATGCTCAGTCATATATAATTTTAAATTATCAAATATCCCATCAGCAACAATTTCATCAGCAACAATCTCATCAGAACCTATATCACTACTTTGTGAATTCTTAAAAAAAGTTTGAACGGCTTGTTTCTGTTTATCAGGCAAATAACAACCCAATACAGCCAATGTTACTATACAAGCGCCAACCAAAGTTTTCATACGTACTCCTTATTTACTGCTGAAGTAATCTAATATATAAGTTTATCTAAATACTATTTACTATGCTTGTTAAAAATCTCCTGCCAAGATAGACTTTTTTAGAAAGAATAAACATAATGTGCAAGTTTATACCAATTTTATCTTTT
>NZ_JACHGM010000023.1 GCF_014202295.1 Borreliella afzelii | reverse complement strand
GATTGTAGTATAGCCCAACTTAGAATTAAAATCAATTTATCTTTATAATAAAATGTAATCTTCTTAATCAGAAACATTAAAATAAATTATTAATTTTTATGAAATTTTGAATAAAAGTATTTACTTTTATTCAAATAGTGTGCTATATATATATTTATAAAAATCAAAATAACTAGGAGTAGTAATATGCAAAATATACTCATTAACCCTAAAGACACACCTTGCCAGAACAAATTACAGCATAAATTAATAGTTTTTATCTCAACACTGAAATACATAAATAGTAAATATAAAAAATACACCCAAAGTAATATACTTTATTACTTTAATGAAAATTTAAAAAGAAATGGCCAGTTAACTGTTAAACTAAAGACAATGCAAAATTATCTTTACAAATTAGAAAAAGAAATAAAAGTCACAACCAACTACCATAAACACCTGGGAGTAAATTGTGGAACTGAAATTTACTACAAACTTAATTACCCCAAAAAAGAATGCTACCTTAAAATCAATAAATATTTTAAAGAGAAGAAAGATATAAGATTCCAAACAAGAGTTAATAGATATCTTAAAGATAAATTTACTAAAGAAGGGAATCTAAATTTAGAGGAGTGTATTAATAATAATAATA
This sequence comes from Borreliella afzelii, assembly GCF_014202295.1. Lineage (NCBI taxonomy): Bacteria > Pseudomonadati > Spirochaetota > Spirochaetia > Spirochaetales > Borreliaceae > Borreliella > Borreliella afzelii. The sequence goes on along the minus strand of NZ_JACHGM010000023.1, from coordinate 3,023 downwards.
ATATAAAAGAAGAAAAAGAAAATGGCGAAATAGAAAAGTATCAACTAAAAAAATATTTTAATAAATGTAATTTTTTATCAAAAAAAGTTCTTCCTATTTTGAATTTGAATATTAGTAAGGATAAATTAATTGAAATAATGAAAATTATAAAAAGAATTGAAATTAACTTAATAAAAAACAAAAATAATAATAATAATAATATAAATAAAATTTGCTTTAAAAAAAAGCAGACAAAATTAAAGAAAATATTAGATAATATTCAAAAAGAATTAGAAACAAAGGGTTATAATGTTCAACAATTAAAAACTCATATCCAAAACATATACAAAAATTACAAATTTAAACCCCATTTTATCATTGAAAATCAAAAATATAAAGACCTTAATAACATAAAACAAAAGCTAGAAAAATCAATTGAAAGAAAAAAAGAAAGTTCACTAAAAAATTATAATCATATAAAAATAAATATTTTTAGCATACTTATTGAACAATTAAAAAAAGAATCCACAATAGAAATTTTAAAGCCAATTATAAAAACCTATTTAAATAGTATAAAGAAATTAGAATATAACAAAGTATTTAACACTTATTATTATGAATTATTAGAAACGATAAAAAAAGAAAAAATTTCTTAAGCGTAAAAGAATTAAATAAAGATATTACATAAGGATTAAACATGGAAAGCGTGCTTAAATCTACACAAATAGAAAAAACAAGAATTAAATGTAAAAATAAAAATCGTTTCATAAAGATCGAAAAACAAAATGGTAAAACCATATACCATACAAAAATAATGATGGACATTTACAAACTCGGAATTGATAATAAAAGAAATGAATGTCGTATATCATTGAGAACTTTATTTAATCAAATGAAAGTTGAAGAAGTTCGTTTATATTCTGTAAAAGAAGGAGATCAATTTCTAGGAATTTATTATGGTTATAGAAAACCAATAAAAAATATTTTTGTAAAATATGAAACAAATGGAATCATAAAATCATATGGATTATCAAAAGCATACTACATAGAATTTAGATTTAAAAAAGGAAGTGTTTTTTGCTATTTTAAGGGATTGCTTCGTTTGTTAAAAAAAGAAAAATCAAATACACCCTATAATATAGCATGTATTGATATGTTTACAAAATTAGAAAAACATGTATATGAATTTTATGATAAAGAATATCCAGAAGAAGGAATACTTATAAGATGGATAGAAAAAAACCAAAAATAATAACCATTGCAAGCCTTAAAGGTGGTGTTGGGAAAAGTACAACCTCAATAATACTTGCAAATTTATTAGCACAGAAGTATAAAGTACTTTTAATAGATATAGATGATCAGGCTGCTACTACAAGCTATTATTATAATGAATTGGAAACAAAAAATTTTGATGTTTCTAAAATAAATATAGGAAATGTTATAAAAGATGGTATGGATATTAATAAAAGTATTATTAATGTTGATAATAATATAGCTTTGATACCTAGTTATATAACAGTTGATGAATTAAATGGAGATTATTATTATGATAACCGACACCTATCTATTGAATTTTCATTAAAGACAAAATTAAATTCTATAATAGATAACTATGATTATGTCATAATTGATACTAATCCCAAAAGGAATTTTACATTAAAGATTTCTCTAATTAGTAGCAACTATGTAATATCTCCAATGACAGCAGAAAAATGGGCAGTTGAAGGATTTGAAACATTGAGAAGGTTTATAAAAGAAGTGGCTGGAATACCGGTGTTTATTACTGTAACAAGATTTAAAAAAAATGTTACCCATAAACAATTAATGGAAATAGTAAGTATGAAAAATGGGTTTTTAGGATGTATAAGCGAAAGGGAAGATTTAAATAAAAGAATAGGGTGTAATGAAAAATTTGATTTTACAAAAGACTATATTATTGAATATAAAAAAATATTGGAAACTTTTTTAGGGAAATTATAAAAATCAATAAACTTAATAAGTTCGGCACGCCGGATTGATTGAGCATAAAGGAGAAGATATGAATAAAAAAAGTGTTAATTTAAAAATTAACAAAAGAATTTCGGAAAATAGTTTAAATTATATTCTTGATCAAAGTAATGAAAATCAAAGAAAAGAAGAATTTGAACAATTGATTACACAATTAAGAAATAATATTAAATCAGAAATATATAATATTATTGATACTATGAAGATCCTTAAGAAAATAAATGACAAGAAGCTTTATGTAGAAGGAGGATATAAATCTTTTAAAAATTTTTTATCAGATTTTAAATTAGCAAAGACACAATCTTATGAATATATAAGGTTAGCCACAGCAGTTGAGACAGGGTTATTAGAAGAGAATTTTATAACTAGTAATGGAATAAGAGCCTCTATAAGATATGTTAAGAATAAAACAAGCGGAATAATAAAAAAATCAAAACAAAATTCAATAAAACCCCTAAGATTTCAGCTTAAAAGTCAAGAAAGTTATGATTTTTATAAAAGTAATGCTAACTTTACAAATTTTATGATGAATGAGATTTTTGAAAATCAAAAAGATTTTCTTAATAAACTTTTTAAAAGATATCAAGATCAAAAGGATAATAAGAAAGTTTTATAAGCAATTTGATTTTTATTGAAATAAAAAAAATATAAGATTAGAGATTATGAATAAAGGATTTAATAAATATAAAAAATATTTTTTAAAAGGATATAGATGGTGTAGAAAAGAGTTTTAAAAAAAACTTAGTGTGGGAAATAAAATAATATATTTCCTGATAATAGCAGTAGAAAATCTTGACTCATTTGGCCACTCTTTAATAATTAAGTCTTTATAAGAAATTCAATAGCAAAATAGCATATTTTACTATTTATAAATACTATATTATTGAATAATATAGTATTTAGTAGCTTCTTATTTTTACTTTTTTATCTATTAAGGCTTATTTTAAGTTTTTAACAAAAGGGCTTAGATAAATTCTTTTATTTTTTTTAAAAAAAGACAAATTGATTTTAATTCTAAGTTGGGCTATACTACAATT
>NZ_JACHGM010000022.1 GCF_014202295.1 Borreliella afzelii | reverse complement strand
ATAAAAAACCATTTTAAAAAAACCAATAGATTAAAGGATTTAAAAGATTTTGATGAAAGATTTATGCCGTCTGATCAGCGTGATTATAACGACAGCCCATTAATATTCTTTGACTCGTTAAAAGAAGATAAACAATTTGATTTTATATTTGCAGCATAGCAATATGTTTAAAGCCCCCAAATAGGGGGCTAGTATAATTATTATTGAGCCTGATGGACTTGGCACGTACTACTTGCACTAGTTTTAAAATTGTCTATACCATCACCAAGTGCTCCTTTAACCACCTCTTTAAAAGTGGTTTTTAGATTTTCTGCATTTTCTTTTCCGTTACAGCTATCAAGTTGTGTTTTTATATGATCAAGTGCTTCTTTTATTTTGTTTTCATCATATCCTAAAAATTTATCAAATTTTTCATTCTCTAATGTGTCTTTTAACCATTCAAGTTGTTTTTTTTGATCTTCATCCAGCTTTTCTATAAGTAATTCTTTTGGGGATTTTGGCTTTTCTTGTTCGCTTAAATCGCGTTTTTTCCTACTTTTTACTTCTTGGGGTATATTTTTATTATTTTTCTTAAAAGCAGCATTATTATCGGAATTACAGCTGTTTAACAGAATAAAAAATAAACAAAATAATATATTTATAATTTTCATTCTCCTCTCCTTTTTTATGAGTAATGTTTAATTTAATTATTGCTACTAAATATTGGATAAACAATTATTATTGAATTTTTCTTTTTAAGAAGATTGTTTGGAAATGATAAATTATATTTTGAGAATTCTTTGTAATTGCTATTTGAAAAACCCAGCAATTAGAGATACAACAATAGCTGCTACGGCCGATATGGCGATGGGGACCACTACTGCTGTCATAATAGTTATCATTCTGTTACTTATCTCGATTTTTTCTAAAAGCAATTTAGTATTAATTTCTAGCTTTTCGTCAAGAGTTTGTTTAAGATTTTGTTCCAGATTAGATATATCTTGTTTTAAATTCTTTTCTATAGTATCTATTTTAGTATTCAAATTCTTTTCTATAGTATCTATTTTAGTATTCAAATTCTTTTCTACAGTGTCAATTTTAGTATTTACACCATCTATTTTGACATTAAATTCATTCTTTATACCATCTATTTTGGTATTCAAATTCTTTTCTACGAAATCGATTTTAGTATTAAGTTCATTTTTTACACTATCTATTTTAGTCTCTAAACCATCAATCTTGGTATCTAAATTCTTTTCTGCGCTATCAATCTTAGAAACAAGATTATCAAACTTTATCCCAAATTGTTTTTCTAGATTTTCTAAATCTCTATATGTAAGTTCATTGTGATAGTATCTTTTAGATAAATCTTGAGCTATTAGTTGTTCCATGCCCAATCTTATAAATTCATTGTATATTTGTTCTTCAGTTACACTTGCAATATTTGGTAGTGCTGGTTTCATAATATTTTCCCTTTATAGCCTATTATACACTATTTTAGTTAGCTTTAGATATTTTTACATATAAAGTATAAGTTCCTGCAAGAACAACTTATTTGTAATTTACATTTTTAACTAGGGAATATTGATTATAGACTTTTTGTGCTATGGGTTTTGTTTTTTGAATGTACTCCAAAAGCATTTTGATATTATGTTTGATTGAAGTTATAGAGTGTTCATCTTTTAGTGTTGATAAGTCTGGAAAAGTATATTCTGGATAATTTGGGTCATTAACTTTTACTTTTGTTTTAGCTAAGAATGTTATAAGGTACATAACATAATCTGATAATTTTGCCTCATATTTAGCTAAAGAGCCGAGTGTTTGAATAATTGGTGGCTTTGGTTCATCTGGTAAACTAGCAATAGTATTGCAACATAGTAGTAAAGTAAGTAACAAGTAGTTTACTAGTTTAAGCATTTTCATCCCTTTTAAGGATATTAATATATTCCCTCATGATTTTATTGCGTTTTGCTTTTAATGAGGAGATAATTTTATTACTTTTATTATTAGAAATAGCCTCTATTATCTCAATATTGTATTTTAATATGTCTTGTATTTCTTCTAATATTTTTGTTGATTCGGCTGTTTCCATAGATTTTAGTGTGCTCATATATGTTTTGTAGAAAAAATCTATTACCTTGCTAAAAGTATTAATGTAGTTATGATCTATGTTTGTATCAGTTTTAGCTATGTTAGTTAAGCTTGATAGTAAATTAAGCCCTAAACCAATAGTGTTATTTTGCATTATGTGTTTCTCCCTTGATAGATAGGTTTTCCTTCCTGATTGAATTTCAGATCATTAGATATTTTTAGATTTTTTTCATCAGAATTAACTAGATCAATACATCGATTGATTTTCTCATTTATTGGGGCGAGTGTTTTAGTTATTGTTGGGGTTAATGCACTCTCAAGTCTTTCCATATTTGCTGTATAGATTAATTTGTAATGAGAATATAGCTCATAAACCAAAAAGAATCCTTTGTGTGCAGCCTCATCAAATTCATCTTCAAATTTAGAAAATATATCAATAAGGTTTGATAAAGACTTAAGTCCAAGCTCAAGATTATCTTTAGATAATTTCATAACTTAATCCCGTTTTTTACCATGATTATTGCCATTTCCATTTCTAAAAAACTTACCTATGACTATAAATAGTATGTCTTTTAATAACGGTTTTAAAAGAATTAGTACCCCTAGAACCAGTACTGTTACAAAAATCATTACGGCTATGAGTTTTATTTCATTTAGATTAATAAGAAGTTCTGTTATTTTAATAGTATCCATTTTTAATCCCTCATTTTAATTTTTTATTTGTATATACATTATATACCAAAACTATAATTTTTGCTAAAAAAGTTTACAGTTTCAAAAGTCGAGGGACCGGTTTTCCTGATATGTATATTCTTTTTTGGACATACCATCCTTTGTATATAGGAATTGTCATAGATATTGAATTGGCAGAATCAATCATATAAACTATATCTGTTTCAGTTTCATCGATATACCTAACAGATATTGTTTTATTCAATAATGCATCCTGGTGTGGTATTTCTAGATCAATATCAAGGTAAATGGGGGCATCATCATCACTTTTGTGAAAGTAAATAGTTACACTGGAATAGGTTTTCAATTCAATAGTTATTGATTGTTTTGAGTAATCGCTCCAATAAAGCGTACTGTCTCTCCTATATCTAAAATTACAATTAAAATCGTATGGTACGCCTAGTAATTGTTTGGGAATTGGAGTTTTTTGAATACTTGAAGAAGACATTATCAAAAGGTCATCACTGCTAGATAGAGTAGCTGATGATATGCTATCTGTAAGGCGTGATTTAATTTTACTAAAAAGGCTGGAAAGCTTATCAGAATTATTACCAATTAGTTTGTCAATTATGTTAGCGTAAATTTTTTCCACAAACTTTTCATCAGCTACAAGTTCTTCAGCAATTGTAGACTTAATTATCTCCTTAAAATAGCCGAGTCCTTCACCTTTAAATGTTTTATCTTTAGCGGTTTCTAAAAAGTTTTTAAATGTGATAGCGTTACTACTTGCAACCCCATCATCAAGTATTAAAAGATCATTGTTATTAACGGTTGTTACCTTATTCAAATCTTTAATTTGAACTGTTTCTTCTTCATCAATTAGTAATTTTTCTTCTTCTCCAGCCATAAAGCCTCCTTAATTGTTAAAAGT
>NZ_JACHGM010000021.1 GCF_014202295.1 Borreliella afzelii | reverse complement strand
TTGCTCATACGATGATGTTAAGAAATTGCCTTATGATGAGCTTTTAGAAGTCAATCGAATTGCTGATCTTAAATTAGAAAAAGAGTTGTATGAATTAATTTTAAGCAAGTGAGGGCTTAATGAGCGACAAATTCACTATTAAATTTAAAGGTATTCTTGATCATGCAGCAACAAAAAAGGCTATTGAGCAAGATATTACCAAAATGGAAAAATATCTTAAACCTAAAAAATCTAGTTTGGGCAGTACTAAAGATATTGTAAAAAGTAATTTGTCTGATAAGAAAAAAGAACTAAACAAACAATCTAAATTTGAAAACTTAAGAGAACGTGTTGAGAAATATAGACTTACACAAACTAAAAAGCTTATGAAACAGGGCATGGGTTTTGAAAAAGCTAGAAAAGAAGCTTTTAAAAGATCTTTAATGTCTGATAGAGATAAAAGACGCCTTGAGTATAAAGAACTTGCAAAAGAATCAAAAGCAAAAAGTAAAATGATAGGGGCTTCTCAAGGAAAAGGGCTTGTTGCCAAAATTGCAATAGGTAGTGCTCTAGGAAATATCATTGGCAACGCTATGAGTAAAGCAGCAGGAGGACTTTTAGGATTTGCTAAAAAAGCAGTTGAGGAAAAATCTAAAACGAATAGAACTGAACTTCTCAACAGTGCGTTTTTTGAGAAAGATGAACGGAATACGATTATGGGAACTCTTAAAGGAATGAAAGGATTCGAGCGCGACTTAGAAAAAGAAGAGTTTTTAAATCAAGCAAGTGTCTTTAAGGGTACTTTAAGAGATTTAGGTATGCTAAATCTAAATAATTTAAAAAAAGCAGTAGAGTTTTCAGCTGCGCTTAAATCTAGTGGCGCTATGAGCGGCGAGGACGCTGTAAAAGCTGTTAATAGTCTACTTAGTGGAGAGGGAGATGAGCTTTTTGATCTACTAAAAAAGTCGGGGGTTGGAGACAAATATATAGAAGATGCTAAAAAAGCTTGGCAAAGTGGCGCCGAAGTAGATCTCGAATCTAGAATTACTATGTTGGGTGAAATGTTTAAAGATTTTAAATCTTTTGGCCTTACGAAAAAAGCAGATACGAAAGAAGAGATTGATAGCAATTTGGCCTCAGCTGAGCAAACTCTTGCAAACTTAACCACCACTGTTTTGGATCCAATACTTAAATTCATTAAAATGGTCACTGATTACTTTAATGGCTTTACTTTGCAAACACATGTTATTCAGCCCTTTTTTAAAGGGCTGAAAAGCCTTTTTGCCAAGTTGCCATTGGTTGGTTGGGCTTTTGAAGACAATCCCACCCCTCCTAAAACCAAAAACAAAAACAACGACACCGGAGGCCCTCCTCCACCTTCGTCTACACCTTCTGGAGGGAAACCTGAGGATATGGCAAACACTACCCCATAATTTTGATAAAAAGGTAATTACTTATGGCTATTAACAATAAAAAAATTATTAACAATAAAACAATATCGCCTGTAGAAAAAGAGGATTCTACGGACATTATAAATGCAAATAATAACAATTGCGAAAATAAAAAAGAAGGGGAAATGTCTTGTGAAGAGATTAGACAATTAATAAAAGACATAGCAACCCAACTATTTACTTTTTTTGGAGCAGATAACTTTTTATTGCTATTCCCGAGACTAGATTTTAAAGGTTTTGGATATGTACCACAATTGTTTTTTATAAAACCAAAAACTGAACTTATATCACGAACTTACAATACTAGTTGTTCTAAACGCCCGGTTATTAACTATTATGATAGAAAAGCAGAATATGTAAGCTATAACCCAGTAATGACGGGAGAACATATATCATTAAGTGGTGGAATATTAACTTCCATGTACAAAGATATGCTTTCGATATTCAAAACTACTGTTTTTGGCAATTTTTTGTTCCGCTTTGACTCTCACCTTGTAAAAGAACAACTAGCTAATAGGCTGCAAGCCCAAGTTCCTTTTACTATCTACAGTCCAACTTTTGGCCTAAAAGAATTAGCTATAATTACAAATCTTACGTTTAAGGACACTCCTTTTATTGATGAAGTTGAAGTGAGTCTTTCAATAGAAGTAGTGAAAACATTTACATTAGAAAAATATAAAGGATAATCTATGTTACTAAGTTATGATTTTAAAATTGAATTTTACGATGTAGATAAATCAAAAAAATCAAATGATGGAATTCCTTTTCCAGAAGAAAATCCTAAAATTATAATCAATACACAACATGGAATTCATGTTGATATTTCCATATCCAACGTGTATTCAAATATTCATACTATAAGTTCCAAACAAGCAAAAATTGTACTTTGGAACTTGCCCTTAGACTTCAACGATCATATCAAATTCGGAGATATAGTAAAAATACATTATAAGAAATTTGCTCATGAGAAAAAATTTGATTTTATAATGGCAGGGACTTTGGGAACTCCCATGAGCACTGATTATCCCGGTGGAGATTTTAGTGTCGAGCTTGATGTTCGTTTATTAACTAAAAGCAACTTCTTCAATCGCAAATTGGAGGGCAAAGAGGGTAAAAGCTTTAAAGGTAAAACAGTGCAAGAGGCAATAGAATCTGTATTTCCTAATCGCAATATCATTCGTATGGATGAAAAAGATAGACTTAAAGTCATTGACAAAAATATTTATGCCACAACACCAAAAGAGTTTATTGAAAAAATAAAAGGGGTATATGTTCATAACGTAATAGCTGATATTGGTACTGGTTTAAAGGGAAATGATTGCAATATTATATTTACTAATTATAAAAAAAAGGGGGAAAATGTTCACTACGAGGCATTAGAAGATTATGGACTTGAGTTTATCCCACAACAAGAAATTACTTTAGGAACCACACTCAAAATAAATCTTATATTTTGGAATGCCAAAACATTTTACACACATAAGCTAAATGTTGGTGATAAAGTTTCATTTATTGATGGGCTAGGGAAAATGATAAAAACCACCATAAAAGAAACAAGCGCAAGCCTTAGTAACACGGGAGAGTGTTCACTGATACTTAAGCTAGAGGATGACTCTAATAGAAAAAACGTAAAAGCTAAGGGAAGTTAGGATGGGTAAAGAAGACTATGAAATTTACAGAATGAACCAGCGCCTTTATGGCCATGCATTGGCACAAGAAGACATGAAAAATTGGATTTATTCAAATATTTTCATAACTCGAATTGGCACTGTAAAGGAGTTTAAGCAGCAAACTCAAGAGGCTATAGTTACAATACCAGAATTTGAAGACTTGGAAATTCACACAAAAAATATATCTAATATCGGTTTTGAACTATCAAAAGGTGATACTGTTTTACTACTTCAATCAAGCGTTAATATTTTTGATAAAAATGACGATATTCATTTTGACAAACATCATTTTTACATACTTAGCGCAATTAGTCCAAAAACTTTAAATTTAATTTGTGATACTGTTAAAATAAAAGCAAATAGTAGAATTGAAATAGATAACCAAACAACTAGCTTGAAAGAAATTCTAGATGGTATTATCAGTGCTATTAACGGTATAACTATCAAAGGAGACTCAATAATTGACAAGGCGAGCCTAAAAATAGTAACCTCTAGAATTTCTGCTAATATCAACAGTTTGTTTAAGTAATTTTTGCTAAATATGGTATAATTACTAGTATGGATTTAAGAATTGGAAA
>NZ_JACHGM010000020.1 GCF_014202295.1 Borreliella afzelii | reverse complement strand
AAAGCCCCCTTATTGTGGGGGCTTGCTATTCGTATAATAATCAAGAATGTGCAATTAAGTACTGTTTTTAGTCTTTCCAATTGGATGTAAGACCATCATAATGGTTATCAGTCTTTAAAAGTTCTTCTTTAAGGTATTGATAAATTTCTTCATTAGAATTTTTACTATACATATCTCCAGCGACGCCTCTAAAATATTGCTCTACTTCATTAGTTCCATCGCCGCTCCCATATTTATTGTTATGATGATTATTATTATGATTATTACATTTGTTGTTGTCTTTAGCTACTTTACAGTCAATAGCCCCTTGAACATAAGCATCAAAGTCTTCATTGTTTGCTTTTGATGCTAAGAAATCATAAACTTTTTTAAAGGCACTAACTAATTCTTTTTGCTTTTGAATATCTTTAGAAAGCCAATCAAAGAAATCATTACATTTATTCTTGTTCCCATCATTGTACCCGTTTATTTGATCGGATAATTTTTCAATTGTGTATTTAAAAGCATTTGTTAATGAATTAAACTTTTTTTCTTCTTCGGAAGTTAGAGTGATTTTTTCTTTTTCTTCTTGAGGCTCTTGTGTATCTAAATCACGTTTTTTTCTACTTTTTTCTTGCTGCATATTATTTTTATTTAAAGTTTCATTATTATTAGAATTACAGCCATTTAGCATAATTAAAAACAAACAAAATAATATATTTATAATTTTCATTATTACTCCTTTTTTTATCTTCAGTACAATACATCAAGTAATAAAAAATATTCTTGTAATTATAGACCCTATTTTGAGAAATATTGTGGGGTTTAAGGGGATTGTTTGGAAATGATAAATTATATTTTGAGGATTATTTATAATTGCTATTTGAAAAACCGCGTGATTAGCGATACAGCAACAGTGGTTATGATGGATATAGCAATAGGGACTACTACTATTGTCACAATAGTTATTATTCTATTGCTCACTTTGAGTTTTTCTGATAATACATTATTATTGCTTTCCATTTTTTCTAATAATAGTTGGTTATTACTTTCCATTTTTTCTAATAATAGTTGATTATTAATTTCCATATCTTTACGTAAATTTTTCTCTACAGTGTCTATCTTAGTATCTAAATTGAATATATCCTTTTGTAAAGTCTTCTCTACAGTGTCTATCTTAGTATCTAAATTGAATATATCCTTTTGTAAATTCTTCTCTACAGTGTCTATCTTATAAATAAGATTATCAAACTTTATCCCAAATTGTTTTTCTAAATTTTCTAAATCTCTATATGTAAGTTCATTATGATAGTATCTTTTAGATAAATCTTGAGCTATTAGTTGTTCCATTCCCAATCTTATAAATTCATTGTATATTTGTTCTTCAGTTATACTTGCAATATTTGGTAGTGCTGGTTTCATAATATTTTCCCTTTATAGCCTATTATACACCATTTTAGTTAGCTTTAGATATTTTTACATATAAAGTATAAGTTCTTGCAAGAACAACTTATTTGTAATTTACATTTTTAACTAGGGAATATTGATTATAGACTTTTTGTGCTATGGGTTTTGTTTTTTGAATGTACTCCAAAAGTATTTTGATATTATGTTTGATTGAAGTTATGGAGTGTTCATCTTTTAGTATTGATAAGTCTGGAAAAGTATATTCTGGATAATTTGGGTCATTAACTTTTACTTTTGTTTTAGCTAAGAATGTTATAAGGTACATAACATAATCTGATAATTTTGCCTCATATTTAGCTAAAGAGCCGAGTGTTTGAATAATTGGTGGTTTTGGTTCATCTGGTAAACTAGCAATAGTATTGCAACATAGTAGTAAAGAAAGTAACAAGTAGTTTACTAGTTTAAGCATTTTCACCCCTTTTAAGGATATTAATATATTCCCTCATGATTTTATTGCGTTTTGCTTTTAATGAGGAGATAATTTTATTACTTTTATTATTAGAAATAGCCTCTATTATCTCAATATTGTATTTTAATATGTCTTGTATTTCTTCTAATATTTTTGTTGATTCGGCTGTTTCCATAGATTTTAGTGTGCTCATATATGTTTTGTAGAAAAAATCTATTACCTTGCTAAAAGTATTAATGTAGTTATGATCTATGTTTGTATCAGTTTTAGCTATGTTAGTTAAGCTTGATAGTAAATTAAGCCCTAAGCCAATAGTGTTATTTTGCATTATGTGTTTCTCTCTTGATAGATAGGTTTTCCTTCCTGATTGAATTTCAGATCATTAGATATTTTTAGATTTTTTTCATCAGAATTAACTAGATCAATGCATTGATTGATTTTCTCATTTATTGGAGCGAGTATTTTAGTTATTGTTGGAGTTAATGCACTCTCAAGTCTTTCCATATTTGCTGTATAGATTAATTTGTAATGAGAATATAGCTCATAAACCAAAAAGAATCCTTTATGTGCAGCCTCATCAAATTCATCTTCAAATTTAGAAAATATATCAATCAGGTTTGATAAAGACTTAAGTCCAAGCTCAACATTATCTTTAGATAATTTCATAAATTAATCCCGTTTTTTACCATTAGTATTGCCATTTCCATTTCTAAAAAACTTACCTATTACTATAGATAATATGTCTTTTAATAACGGTTTTAAAAGAATTAGTACCCCTAGAACCAGTACTGTTACAAAAATCATTACGGCTATGAGTTTTATTTCATTTAGATTAATAAGAAGTTCTGTTATTTTAATATCCATTTTTAATCCCTCATTTTAATTTTTTATTTGTATATACATTATATACCAAAATTATAATTTTTGCTAAAAAGTTTACAGTTTAAAAAGATCTGGAACCGGATTCCCCGATCTATAGGTTCTTTTTTGTATATACCATCCTTTGTACATGGGAAACTTAAGAGATATTGCAGGAGCGTCCATATGCAGATAAACCATATTTTTTTCACTTTCGTCGGAATATCTTAAATATAATGATTCACCGGCACTTCTCTGCCTCCTTGTGTATTCTAAGTTAATCTCAATATCAAGGTAAATAGGCTCATCATCATTATATTTGTAAAAGATAAGATTTACATCGCTATAGTGGTCCATATCAACAGTTATCGCTTGGTTTTTGTAGTCAGACGGATAAATCCTAGTGCCGTCAGTTGATACGCGGTCACAATTAAAATCGTATGGTACGCCTAGTAATTGTTTAGGAACAGGTGTTTTTTGAATTCTTGAAGAAGACATTATTAAAAGATCATCACTTCTAGATAGGGTAGCTGATGATATGCTATCTGTAAGGCGTGATTTAATTTTACTAAAAAGGCTAGAAAGCTTATCAGAATTATTGCCAATTAGTTTGTCAATTATGTTAGCGTAAATTTTTTCTACAAACTTTTCATCAGCTGCAAGTTCTTCGGCGATTGTAGACTTAATTATCTCTTTAAACTCGCCTAGTCCTTTACCTTCAAATGTTTGGTATTTAACGGTTTTTAAGAAGTTTTTAAAAGTAATAGCATTGCTACTTGCAACTCCATCATCAAGCAGTAAAAGATCGTTATTATTAACGGTCGTAACCTTATTCAAATCTTTAATTTGAACTGTTTCTTCCTCATCAATTAATAATTTTTCTTGACCCTCAGCCATAAAGCCTCCTTAATTGTTAAAAGTTATAATATTTGCACCATCTTCATTATTGATTTTAAGAACCCTACCAATAGGAATAATCCCCTTTATAAAAGCATAAATTGAATGATCATAGCCCTTGGGAAGTGAGTTAAATACCAAAGCCTTTTTAGATGCAGCGTATCCTTTTTTCTTTTCTCTAATTAGTATCTTTTTAGGCCGTTTACCTTTTGCAGTGCTAGGAGAAATAAATGTAGTAAAGTTTGTCTTTATTGCCCCTTTTAAAGAGATATCAATAACACCAGCTTCGGGTGTAGTAACTGAAATATCCACATTCAAAAAAGCCTTAAAAATCAGTCTAAATGACTCATCAGTACCAATATGACGTAAAGCAAAAATAACACT
>NZ_JACHGM010000019.1 GCF_014202295.1 Borreliella afzelii | reverse complement strand
TATTGCTTTTGGAGTGTTGTAAAAAGTTTTGTTTGATATAAGTTCACTTGTGCCCTTTACTACTTTTATAATTACTTTTACTATCAACTTCATGAGCAGCAGCAAGTCTTTTCATACATTCATAGTAAAGCTCCATTTCTCTTATTGAATACTCTTTTATAAGTTCATTAAGCTCACTTTTTAAAGAATTAATATTTTCATTAACAACTTTTGCATTTTTTTTGTTGCATTGTTTATTCAAAGAGTCAATTTTAAATCTTAAATCGTCTATTTTTAAAAGCATACTAGCAAGTTCAATGCTAGAATATTGCTTGAATGCGCGTATAAATCCTAATTCTAAATTAGAGCGCTCTAAATCTAATTCGCCTTTAACTTTTTTAGCTTTAACTTCTGATTTAAAAGTTTGTGCTACAAGATGTTCAAAAGTATCTTCACTAATTGTTACTCTAGAATCCTCATTAACAGAAGTTTCCCCACTCTCCCATTTTTGTCTCATTCTCCACACATTTACTCTAGAAACCCCAAGTCTAACTGCTATTTCTTTATCATTTAATGAGCCTTGTCTAAAATATGCAACATAATCATCAAAAGATCTTTTAACTTTTTTCAAAAGCATTACCCAAAAGTAACAAAATTAACAAATTGTTACTCTAAATAGTAAAGCAATTTGATGAATTGTTAACATAAGCTGATAACTTCTTGATATTTATTGGGGAGTATTTATATTTATTGGCTTTTATTGATTTAGCTCGCTGCTATTTCTAAATCAAAGATTATGGAAATAGCAGTTCACTAATTTATTGCATTTTGATAAAACTTGGCTCCATATGTTTTAAAAACTTTTTTATTCTTTTTATAAGATTATTACTTGTGAAAATTCCCTTGTCATAGTAGTGCATACTGGTGAATAATGTATCTATAAATGGGTTAATCACAAGTAATGATTCTGGGTTTAGTATTTCTTGATTCATATTATCAAGAATACTATGAACATAAAGTAAAAAAGTGGCGGATTTATCCTCTCCTAATTTTACCAAACATTCTTCTAGCATTTCTTCCCTGTAGCTAAAATCAACCTTAATATTTTGGGAATCTTTATGGTTGTCTATTACATTGTCTATTACACATTTATCCTTCAGAACGTCTTTAATAAATTTTTTTGTAGGCTTTACAATGTCATTTACTATTTCATTAATATTTTTACCAGTTTTTCTTTTGTATTCTTGTATTGCTTCATAAGTGCTATATATTCGTCTTTTTTGCCCCAGGGTTGGTTGGGTAGTTCTATAGCGCTTATATATTTCCTTTTTTGTTTTCTTATCTAAATTATCATAAAAATCTCAAACTTTATTAGCGTGCATCATAACTATAGATAGTATAAAAATAAAAAATATTTTAGACAATATTTTTTAACAAAAAAAAGTGGAAAAATATAATTAAGCTGAAAACAGTAAACTGTAATAATTCAATTTACAAAAAAAATAACAACTAGCTAAATATTGCTAGTTGTTATTTTATGTATACAAAGTTTAATTAAATCTAAAGCTTATTCATCATATTCTGATATTCTGTTACTGTTAGCATCATTGATATAGCCTTTAATTGTGTCAAAATGAGCTTCGTCTCTAAGATAATTTTTAACTTTTTCTAATTTTGATTTTAATTCCTCTAAGTCTGATTCAATTTCGCTAACTTTTACACTTTCTTTTAATTCTGGATCTGGTTGCAACACAACTTTTTGTTGATTGCCTACATTTAATTTAGTCCTTAAACTACTCCTAGTATCCTGCAATTCTTTTAATAACTTTACTAATTCTTCTTCATCTTCTTCTAAATCTGTTAAACCCCAACCATAATATATAGATTCTTCAGTTTGAGCACCCTCTCCAGTATCACCCTTAGAATCATTAGTAAAATAGTCGAATACAGGCCCTGTAACTTTATCTCTAACTTCTGTTGCCTTTACTTTGAATCTTTTTTCATCCTCCACAAACCATCTTCTATGCTTAATGGAATCAATGCCATTATTTATCTCGTCTATTTTATTTGTAAGTTCTTCAATTTTGGCTTTAACTTCTTTTTCTCTCTTTTCTCTTTCTTCTTCTTGTTGTTTTCTTTTTCTCTCTTCTTTTTCTTTTGCCTCTTGTTCTGCTTTAGCTCTTACTTCTTTTTCTTTTGCCTCTTCTTCTGCTTTTTGTTGACCACCATTTGCACTTTGTTGTACTGCTTCTAATGCTGGTTTACTATCTTGACCATTTGCCTGCTGCAATATTTGAGCATGATTTATATTATTAGGATCATCAGCTTGCATTAATTCTTCTTTCTTTTCTTTTTGTTTTTTTACTTCTTTTGCTTGCTCCTTCTTTTCTTCTTTTTTATCTTTTTCTTCTTCTTTTAATTTTTTTGCTATTTCATCTGAAATATCTTTTACTTCTTTTCCTAAAAATCCCTTAACTTTTTGTTCTGCTTGTTTTATACCTTGTTTAACTTTTTTTTCTACACCTTCTCTAAAACCCTTAACTTTTTGTTCTGCTTGTTTTATACCTTGTTTAACTTTTTTTTCTACACCTTCTCTAAAACCCTTAACTTTTTGTTCTGCTTGTTCTACACTTTGTTTTAAATCTGCATAATTTTTACAAGAAATTATCAGCTCAAAAACAGAGCCAACAATAAATATTATTATTTTTTTATTCATAAGTTACTCCTATATATTGAACTTCTATTTTAAATTATTCTAATCCTTATTAAGTTCCTTAAGTTCTTCTTCAATCTGTTTAATCGCCCCATCTATTATTCCACTTGACAAACCGCTAGTATCAGCACCATCATAAGAATTTACACTTAAGCCTAATTCTTTGGCTTCTTTCCAAGCTTGTTGTCCACCGCCTCTTTGATTTCCAACTTGTGCACCATAAGTTTCTCCAGTTGCACTATCAACTTGCCTTTTATACCCTTCAAATTTTTTCTTAGCATCTTTTAAAGCCTTTTTTCTTTTCTCTTTTTTATCTTTTAAAGTTTTCTCAAGTTCTTTTAATTCCTTTTCAAGTTTTTCTTTATCTTCTTTTTTATCTTTAAGATTATCTTCTAATTCTTTTTCTAATTTCTCTAATTCTTCTTCATAACCAGAATATGTTCTAAGAGTAGTTTTATCACCATCAGCCCCCTCTATTTTATTCTTTAAATCCTCTAGTTTTTTCTCTAATTCTTCTACTTTTTGATTTTTATGATTTTCATTATTAACATCTTGACCTACTTGTTCTTGAACTTGCCCTTGTGGCTCATCAGCTTGCATTAATTTTTCTTCAACTTTTGAAGAAACTTCTGAACCTAGGTTTTTAAGCCCTTCAGTCAATTCTTCTTTTTTTGTCTCTAAAAATCCCTTAACTTTTCCTTCTACATTTTGTTCTAGATTTTCTAAATCTTTACTACTTGCATAATTCTTGCAAGAACTTATCAATGCAAAAACAGTACAAATAACAAACATTTTCTTATTTATTTTTTTATTCATAAGTTACTCCGTAAAGCTAAAGATAACACAATCTCTAATAAATTCAATTTTTTACAGATTTAAATATCTAATTTTGTTACATTTTGAATTACATAGTAACAAAACTCAAATGTAATTTTAACCAACTCTTAAAAATCTCTCCATTGCAAATGATGGGGTCATTACAAATGATCATAAAACACATACAAATTAAATTTTGGAGTATTTGCTATATATCACACAAAGTATAGTATCTTTCTTATCTGCCTACCTTAGAAATTGCCACTTCTACTCTTTACAGCTACTCTACAGCCCAAATTCTGCATGCAATGAGAAACACCACAATTTGACTAAAATTTTATGTTTTTGGTAAAATAGAAATTGCTATTTTTATATATTTTTATTACTTTTACTTATTTTAAAAGTAACACTTGTAAAAAGAGGACTTTATGGACTTTAATAATTATCTTAATTTAAATAATAACAGTACAGATTTCATTCTTAAACTACTAAAAGATTATCAAAAAGTAATAGATGAAAATAAAATTCTAAAAAATACACTAGAAAATTCAACTAAAACCAA
>NZ_JACHGM010000018.1 GCF_014202295.1 Borreliella afzelii | reverse complement strand
CAAAGTCATGTACCCAATTTTTTATGTTAGACAACGCTTCTTTAAAAATTCCATAATGATAAAAACTATCTTTTTTCTTGTTTTTGAATGGTGTAATTTTGTTGTTCTGAATTATTGTTTTTTTCTGATTTTGATTATTGTAATTTTTTTGTTCTTGTTTTTTATTAACACTAATTTGCTTATTGGGTGTAGAATTTTCGTTTTCATAATTATTGTAATTAAGTGCTGCATCAGTATCCACTTCACTTTTTATGTTAAGACATGCAACTAAAGCATACCTTTTGAAATAAGTAATAGCTGAACCAACTAGTTGTGGCGTTGAATTCATATTTTTAGACCCATTTTCATTGTTCCATTTTAAATTTTCCGTAAGTATTGGCGTATCAAATGATTCTCTGTACCCAGTACTTTTACTGTAAAATGTGGTCCTAATAACATGAACTCTACCATATGGATCATGTGTAAAAGTTGGGAATTGCCTAAACATAAGATCCAAATTGTGCTTTTTAATAACATTTTGGATTTCTTCTACTATGTCATTGAAATTCTGATATTTGTATCCATATCCTTTATTTACAAGACTTTTGTCAATCCCTGGTAAATTCATAATTAGAGTATCCATATCATTTAAGAATTTAATTTCTGCTTGTATATTATTTTGTATATTTTGATTTTTTTCTGAAACATTGTTCATGTTTTCCTCCTTAACTTACAATAAATAAATATATAGCAAAAACTATTTTTGCCAACTTTTTTACAAAAATTTTTGCAAAAAATGAGGGCTTAGCTAGATTCTCTTTATAAAAGAACTAAGCTAAACCCTTACATTACATTTTTTGCAAATTGTAAATTAAGGTAGGTCAAACATATGTAAATATTTTCCTACGCTATTTGCAGTATAGACTAAATTAAAATGGAAATCAATTTATTTATACTAAATTATAAAAAACGTATTAATTTAATGGGATTAATAATTAGAATTTCATATTTTTTTTAGAAAAGTATTTACTTTTAAATCAAAATTTTGCATTATATTATTTATAATTATTTATTGTAAATTAAGGAGAAAATATGAAAAATTTTCCAACCAACAAAAAATATCCAAATTGCTACAACAAACATCAATATAAATTGATAGTTCTTATCTCAACTTTAAAGTATGTAAACAAAAAATATAAAAAATACACTCAACAAAACATACTCTATTACTTTAATGAAAATCTAAAAAGAAATGGTCAAAATCCAGTTAAGTTAAAGACGCTTCAAAAATATCTTTACGAATTAGAAAAAAAATTTAAAGTAACAACTAATTATTACAAACACTTGGGGATAAATTGTGGTACTGAAATTTACTACAAACTTAATTATCCAAAAAAAGAGTGTCACTATATGATAAACAAATACTTCGAAGATAAAAAACATTCTAGATTTGAAAAAAGAGCTGAAATAGGCCTTAAAGACAAATTTAATAAAAATAGGTGTGTAAATTTGGAGGAGTGTTTAAGTAATAAAAATAATAATATAAAAGAAGAAAAGAATAAACAGATAGAAAATTTTCAAATAATAAAATATTCCAATAAATGTAAATTTAAATGTAAAGAAATTCTATCTTTTATTTTAAATTTAGATATTAATAAAGACTTGAAAATTAAAATGCTTAAAGTTTCAAAAATCATTGAGATTAAACTACTAAAGCATAAAAATATACATTTTAATAAATCTTGCTTTAAAGATAAGCAAAACAAATTAAAAGAAATTCTAGAAAATACAAAAAAACAATTAGAAAAAAAAGGATATAATACTGAACAATTGGAAACAGAATTTAAAAAAGTATATGAAAACTACAAAAATAAGCCGCATTTTATTATTGAAAATCAAAAATATAATGATTTAAGCACAATAAAACGCAAATTAGAAAAATCAATCGAATTAAAAAAAGAAAACACACAAAAAGATTATGAGCATATAAAGGTAAACATTTATAATATTCTTATTGATCAACTAAAAGAAAAGGTGAATATTGAAATTCTAAAGCCAATTATAAAAACATATTTGAATAGCAAAAACAATTTATCATATAATAAAATATATAATGCATATTATTATGAATTATTAGAACTAATAAAAAATGAAAATAATTCTTTGATGTTAAAAAAAGTTGTATAAGGATTGAACATGGGAAAAAATATCCCAAACAAGGAATGTTAATAAAATGGATACTAAAAAACCCAAAATAATAACAATTGCGTCAATTAAAGGTGGTGTTGGCAAAAGCACAAGTGCAATAATATTTGCAACTCTTTTGGCTAATGATTGTAAAGTTCTCTTAATTGATATGGACACGCAAGCATCAGTTACAAGTTATTTTTATAAAAAAATAATAGAAAGTGAATTTAATTTACTTGAAAAAAATATATATGAGATTTTAAAAGGAAATATATTAATTGATAATTCAGTCATAAATATTAATAATAATTTAGACTTGATACCCAGTTATCTAAGTTTACATAAATTTAATAAAGAAGCTATAACCTTTAAAGAAATTAAACTACAAAAGCAGCTATTAAATTTACAATCCAATTATGATTATATAATAATTGATACAAACCCTAGTTTAGACTATACACTAACTAATGCATTAGTATGTAGCAATTATGTAGTAGTGCCAATAACAGCAGAAAAATGGGCAGTTGAGAGTTTAGAACTTTTAAAGTTTTCAATTAGTGATTTGGCTATTGATATTCCAATTTTCTTAATAATAACCAGATTTAAGAAAAACAATACTCATAAAGCATTATTTAATTCTCTAAAAGAGAATAAGAATTTTTTAGGGCTAGTTTCAGAAAGAGAAGATTTAAATAAAAAAATAGCAAAAGACGATTTATTTAACTTAAATAGCGATTATATGTTAGAGTATAAAAATATATTAAGCAAATTTAAAATAATAACTATGTCCATCTAATTGGACATAGTTATTATTTTAAATAAAAGGAGTTAATACATGGATATAGTAGTTAACAAAAGAAATTTAGAAGTATTGAATGAAAGAGAAGAGCGTTACAAAAATTTAAAGCAAAGATTAAAATCTAGCTTTCAACAAGAAATTTATTATAAAATGGAAGTTATTAAGATATTAAAAGAGATAAAAGATAACGAATATTATAAATTAGATGGATATAGAACATTTGAAGATTTTATTAAGGATTATCACTTAGCAAGAAGTCAAGCATATGATTATTTAAAAATAGCAAATGCAATAGAAGAAGGTGTTTTAGAAGAGGCTTATGTAATAGAAAATGGTGTTACAAAAACAATTGCGTTTTTAAGAAAATCACCTGGTGTTTTAAAAAAATCTAAACAAAACCCAATAAAACCTTTAAGATTCCAACTGAAAACTCAAGAAAGTTATGATTTCTACAAAAGTAATGCAAAATTTACAAGTTTTATGATGCATGAGATTTTTGAAAATCAAAAAGATTTGATTAAGAAGCTTTTAAAGAAATATGAAGAATTAAAGGGATAATAAGGGGATTCTATGAATAATTTAGCTTATAGAACATACAATATAGAAAGTATAAAAAATGAGTTTTTAAACATAGGGTTTAGTGAGGAGGCAATAGATTTTGTTTTTCTTCATAATGATAATTACAGCTTTGAATATTTAAAAGAGAAAATAATTGATGTAGAAAAGACTTTACGAAAAGATATATCTAATTTAGATGCTAAGATTGATACTGTAGAAAAGAATTTAAACTATAAAATAGATAGTTTGAATACCAAAATAGATAGTGTAAATACCAAGATAGATTTTGTAGAAAAAAATTTACAAAAAGATTTATGTATTTTAAATGCTAAGATAGACAATGTAGAAAAGAATTTAGATACCAAGATAGACAATGTAGAAAAGAATTTAGATACTAAGATAGACAATGAAGTAAAGAATTTGAGAAAAGATCTTAATATGGGAAACAGGCTAATACATTTTATGATATTAACAGCTGCAATTCTAGGCCCAATATTAAATGCTTTATTTATGAAATATTTACAATTCATTAAATAATGAATAATACATAATTTGCTTTTTTAAGTATTATATTATAATGTTGATGAATATTACTAAAAAATAACATTTTATTTTTGCTCTATTCTAAATTAGAACTTATTCGAACTTTTTAACAAAAGACTTTAAATAAGTTCTTTTTTTGTAAAAAGACAAATTGATTTTAATTCTAAATTGGACTATGCTTAGCTGTTGAAAAACTTAAAAAATAATTTTTTTAAGCGAATTCAGCTAAACCTTTACTTTATTAAGTTTTTTAGCAAGAGGATTTAATAAAGTTTTTTTTGCAAAAATTTTTATAAAAACCCTAACAAAAACAGTTTTTGCAATATAATAAATATTGCATAATATGATCTCCATATTGCATATATAAAATAAAGGTTGCATTTTGGTGGACTTAACTAGTTCTTTAACAAGAGAATTTAGTTAAGTCTTACTTTTTTGTAAAATTTTTATAAATAAGTTGACAAAAAAGATTTTTGTTATACTATATATACACATATATAGCAAAAAAAAGGTTTTATTATTCAAT
>NZ_JACHGM010000017.1 GCF_014202295.1 Borreliella afzelii | reverse complement strand
AGAGAATCTAGCTAAGCCCTCATTTTTTTGCAAAAATTTTTGTAAAAAAGTTGGCAAAAATAGTTTTTGCTATATATTTATTTTTATAAAACAAAATAAGGAGTACATTATGAACAATGGTTCAGAAAAAAATCAAGATATACAAAATAATATACAAGCAAAAATAAGCTTCAGAAAAGATATGCAAACTCTAATTTTGAATTTACCAGGTATTGATAAAAGTCTTCAGGGACATAAGTATAAGTATCAGGATTTCAATGACATAGTTAGAGTAATAAAAAATGTTATTAAGGAACATAAATTGGATCTTATGTTTACGCAAGATCCAATTTCTAAATATGTAGATGGTCAAAAGGAACATGTTATTAGGACCACATTCTACAGCACAAGTACTGGGTATGAAGAGTCTTTTGATACACCAATGCTTACAGAAAATTTACAATGGGACAGTGAAACTGGGTCTAAAGTTGTAAGTACAGCTCATCAAATGTTTGGCTCATCTATTACTTATGTCAAAAGGTACGCTTTAGTGGGACATCTTAACATAGAAAGTGAAGTGGATATTGATGCAGCACTTAATTACAATAATTATGAAAACAAAAATTCTATAAACAACAAGCAAGTTAATATCAATCAAGAACAAAAAAACTACAATAATCAAAATCAGGAAAAAACAATAATTCAGAACAACAAAACTACACCATTCAAAAACAAGAAAAAAGATAGTTTTTATCATTATGGAATTTTTAAAGAAGCGTTGTCTAACATAAAAAATTGGGTACATGACTTTGAAACAAAAGATAATATAAACTCAATTATTCAAAAAATAAGCTTTATTCAGAATGTAGACCCTAATAATGTTGATGATGTTAAGAAAATTGAAGCCGATTTAATCGCGTTTATTACTAAAAATGCTGAACTTAAGAGTCCAATGTTTTGGGCGGCAATTATAAAAAACCATTTTAAAAAAACCAATAGATTAAAGGATTTAAAAGATTTTGATGAAAGATTTATGCCGTCTGATCAGCGTGATTATAACGACAGTCCATTAATATTCTTTGACTCGTTAAAAGAAGATAAACAATTTGATTTTATATTTGCAGCATAGCAATATGTTTAAAGCCCCCAAATAAGGGGGCTAGTATATTACGGAAGAATGTCGCACAAACTATTTGCTTGTTCTGGGAATTTATCTATATCCCCACCGCTAAGTGCCCCTTGAACCGTCTGTTTAAAAGTGTTTTCCTGTTGAGCAGCATTTTGTTTCCCCTTACATTTATTAAGTTCAGTTTTTATATGGTCAAGTGCTGTTTTGATTTTAGATACATCATATTGTAAAAATTTATCAAATTCCCCAGCATTAGTTAGAGCGGTTTTTAACCAATCAAGATGTATTTTCTGATCTTCAGATAGTTTTTCTTTAAGTAATTCTTCAGGAGATTTAGGTATTTCTTGTTGTAGTTCTATTTGGCCTAAATTATGTTTTTCCCCATTTTCCGCTTGTTGGGACTCAGTAAGTTTATTCTTGTTCTTAAGAGTGTCATTATCATTAGCATTGCAGCTGTTTAGGATTAGTAAAAATAAACAAAATAATACATTGATAATTTTCATTTTTATTTTCCTTTTTTATCTCTAGTACAATATATTGAGTAATAATAAGATTTATTCTTATAAATATAGCTCCTATTTTTAAAAATATTGTTAATTTATAAGGATCAAAACAGAGTGTTTAGTAATTACTGTTTTTAGGTGTGTTGTTTGGAAATGATAAATTATATATTTTGAAGATTATTTGTAATTTCTATTTATAAAACCCATTAATTATCGACGTAATAATATTTGCTATGCTAGATATAGCAATTGGAGCTATTATTATTGTAATAATAATTATTAATCTATTGCTTATATTAAGTTTTTCTAATAAAAATTTTTCATGAATTTTGAGTTTTTCGTCAAGATTTTGTTTAAGATTTTGTTCCGAATTAGATATCTTTTCGTCAAGATTTTGTTTAAGATTAGCTATATCTTGTTTTAAATTCTTTTCTACGGTGTCAATCTTAGTATTTAAATGCTTTTCTATGGTATCAATTTTAGTATCTAAACCATCTATCTTAGCATTTAAGCCATCTATTTTAGCATTAAATTCGTTTTTTATACTATCTATTTTAGTATCTAAATTCTTCTCTACAAAATCGATTTTAGTATTAAGTTCACTTTTTGCAGAATCAATCTTAGAAACAAGATTATCAAACTTTATCCCAAATTGTTTTTCTAGATTTTCTAAATCTCTATATGTAAGTTCATTATGATAGTATCTTTTAGATAAATCTTGTGCTATTAGTTGTTCCATGCCCAATCTTATAAATTCATTGTATATTTGCTCTTCAGTTATACTTGCAATATTTGGTAGTGCTGGTTTCATAATATTTCCCCTTTACAGCCTATTATACACTATTTTAGTTAGCTTTAGATATTTTTACATATAAAGTATAAGTTCTTGCAAGAACAACTTATTTGTAATTTACATTTTTAACTAGGGAATATTGATTATAGACTTTTTGTGCCATGGGTTTTGTTTTTTGAATGTACTCCAAAAGTATTTTTATATTATGTTTGATTGAAGTTATGGAGTGTTCATCTCTTAGTGTTGATAAGTCTGGAAAAGTATATTCTGGATAATTTGGGTCATTAACTTTTACTTTTGTTTTAGCTAAGAATGTTATAAGGTACATAACATAATCTGATAATTTTGCCTCATATTTAGCTAAAGAGCCGAGTGTTTGAATAATTGGTGGTTTTGGTTCATCTGGTAAACTAGCAATAGTATTGCAACATAGTAGTAAAGTAAGTAACAAGTAGTTTACTAGTTTAAGCATTTTCATCCCTTTTAAGGATATTAATATATTCCCTCATGATTTTATTGCGTTTTGCTTTTAATGAGGAGATAATTTTATTACTTTTATTATTAGAAATAGCCTCTATTATCTGGATATTGTATTTTAATATGTCTTGTATTTCTTCTAATATTTTTGTTGATTCGGCTGTTTCCATAGATTTTAGTGTGCTCATATATGTTTTGTAGAAAAAATCTATTACCTTGCTAAAAGTATTAATGTAGTTATGATCTATGTTAGTATCAGTTTTAGCTATGTTAGTTAAGCTGGATAGTAAATTAAGCCCTAAACCAATAGTGTTATTTTGCATTACGTGTTTCTCTCTTGATAGATAGGTTTTCCTTCTTGATTGAATTTTAGCTTATTAGATATTTTTAGATTTTTTTCATCAGAATTGACTAGATCAATACATTGATTGATTTTCTCATTTATTGGGGCGAGTGTTTTAGTTATTGTTGGGGTTAATGCACTCTCAAGTCTTTCCATATTTGCCGTATAGATTAATTGGTAATGAGAATACAGTTCATAAACCAAAAAGAATCCTTTGTGTGCCATTTCATCAAATTCATCTTCAAATTTAGAAAATATATCAATAAGGTTTGATATAGATGTAAGTCCAAGCTCAACATTATCTTTAGATAATTTCATAAATTAATCCCGTTTTTTAATATGGTTATTTCCATTTCCGTTTCTAAAAAACTTACCTATGACTATAGATAGTATGTCTTTTAATAACGGTTTTAAAAGAATTAGTACCCCTAAAACCAGTACTGTTACAAAAATCATTACGGCTATGAGTTTTATTTCATTTAGATTAATAAGAAGTTCTGTTATTTTAATATCCATTTTTAATCCTTCATTTTAATTTTTTATTTGTATATACATTATATACCAAAATTGTAATTTTTGCTAAAAAGTCTACAATTTCATAAGATATGGGACTTGACTTCCTGATAAGTAGGATCTTTTTTGCATATACCATCCTTTATATATTGGGAATCTAGATGCAATATCAGAGTAGCTTTTATGTTTATAAACTAAATTTGCTTCAGATTCATCTGAATATTTTAGGTATAATTTTCTCGTCTCATTGTAATCATGTTCTATCTCAAGTTCTATATCAAGATAAATGATTTGATCGTCATACCTTTTATAAAAAATAAGATTCACATCGTTATAACTTTCCATATCAATAACTATTCTTTTTTGTTCGTAGCTAGACCAATAAATTGTAGAGCCCGCAACCCTGCCACCAAAGGAAAAGTTAGATGGCACTCCTAGTAATTGTTTGGGAATTGGAGTTTTTTGAATACTTGAAGAAGACATTATCAAAAGATCGTCACTGCTAGATAGAGTAACTGATGATATGCTATCTGTAAGGCGCGATTTGATTTTACTAAAAAGGTTAGAAAGCTTATCAGAATTATTGCTAATTAGTTTGTCAATTATGTTAGCGTAAATTTTTTTGACAAATTCTTCATCAGCTGTAAGTTCTTCGGCGATTGTAGATTTAATTATCTCCTTAAAATAGCCCAGTCCTTCGCCTTTAAATGTTTTGTCTTTAGTGGTTTTCAAAAAATTTTCATAAGTAATAGCGTTGCTACTTGCAACTCCATCATCAAGTAGTAAAAGATCGGTGTTTTTGACGGTCGTAACCTTATTCAAATCTTTAATTTGAACTGTTTCTTCTTCATCAATTAATAATTTTTCTTCTTCTCCAGCCATAAAGCCCCCTTAATTGTTAAAAGTTATAATATTTGCGCCATCTTCATTATTTATTTTAAGAACCCTACCAATAGGAATAATCCCCTTTATAAAAGCATAAATTGAATGATCATAGCCTTTGGGAAGTGAGTTGAATACCAAAGCCTT
>NZ_JACHGM010000016.1 GCF_014202295.1 Borreliella afzelii | reverse complement strand
AAAAAGAAAACACACAAAAAGATTATGAGCATATAAAGGTAAACATTTATAATATTCTTATTGATCAACTAAAAGAAAAGGTGAATATTGAAATTCTAAAGCCAATTATAAAAACATATTTGAATAGCAAAAAGAAATTAGAATATAATAAAGTATTTGATACGTATAATTACGAATTATTAGAACTAATAAAAAATGAAAATAATTCTTTGATATTAAAAGAAGTTGTATAAGGATTTAATATGGAAACTGCACCAGAACCTATAAAAAAAGGAAAATGTAAAGTAGAATGCCAAAATAAAGAACGCTTTATTTTGATTGAAAAAGAAAATGGTAAAGCAATGTACCATACAAAAATAATGATGGACGTTTATAAATTCGGAGTTTATGAGAATAAAAAAAAGAGTAAAAAGAAAAGAATGGAATTTCGAGTATCATTAAGGGCATTGTTTAATGGAGAAAGAATTGTTGAGGAAACACATTTATACCCTATTAAAGAAGGGGATAAATTTATTGGAATTTTTTACGGGTTTAGAAAACCGATAAAAAAGGCTATTGTAAAGTATCAATTAAACGGGAATAGAAAATCTTATGGATTTGCAAGGGCATATTATATGGAAGTTAGATTTAAAGCGGGCAGTGTTTTTTTCTACTTTAAAGGACTATATCGCTTATTAGATAAACAGAGAATGAATAACCACTACAATAAAATATTATTTAGTATGTTTACAGACTTAGAAAAACAAATATATGAATTTTATGGGAAAAAATACCCAGAACAAGGACCGTTAACAAAATGGATATTAAAAAACCTAAAATAATAACAATTGCGTCAATTAAGGGCGGGGTTGGCAAAAGTATGTTATCAATTATATTTTCATATATTTTGAGTGAAGATAATAATAAAGTGTTAATTGTAGATTTAGATCCTCAAAATAGTTTGACAAGCTATTTTTTGCAATATATTAGAAACATTGAAATAAATAATGTTTATTATCTATTAAAAAGAGATCAAACAGTGGATTTTAAAGAATATATGAATGCAATAAATAATAATATGTATATTATCCCCTCTCATCCGATTTTGTGTAAATTTGAAAAAGGAGATATTCCTTATAAGGAGCTTATATTAGAATATATATTTGATAAAAATTTATATCATTATAATTTTGATTATGTAATAATTGATACTCCCCCGAGCCTAAGTTCTTTATTATTTAATGCTTTAAATATTACACATAAAGTTATAATACCCATTCAGACTGAAAGATGGTCTGTAGAGTCTTTACCAATATTGATGAATGAAATAAAAGAAGTTGAAATAATAAGAAAAAAGAATATTGAAACAGTAATAATAGAAAACCAATTTATGAAAAATAGAAATACCTATAAAGATATTGAAAGCATTTTACAACCACAATACAAGAATCTTATTAAGGGGAGAGTTCATTTTTATAATGCAATTAAGGTTTTTATAAACGAATTAAAAGAACCCAATAATAAAGAGATTTATTATCAAGAAATAAAAAAAATATTAAACAATTTATTTTGAAAAATATGCCGGCATACTTTTCAAAATATGGTGAAAAACCAGGAGGATTAAATGTCAAAATTAAAAGTAAAAAAAATACTATTAAATAATAGAACAGATAACATTCAAGAATTTGAAAATGATGAGCTTGAATATAAAAGCTATAAAGATCAACTTCGTAGAATTACTATTGATGATATTGATAATAAAATTAAAACAATGAAAATTTTATATAAAATAAGGGAAAAAAAACTTTATTTAATTGATGGGTATAAAAAATTCGAAGACTTTTTGTCAGAATTTATAATATCTAGAAGTCAGGCTTTTTTATATCTTAAAATTTATAGGAAAGTATTAGATGGGAGTGTATCAATAAATGATATTAAAGAAAAAGGTTTAAAGGGTGTATATAGAAATATATTGAATATAGAAATTAAAGAGGATAAATCAAGACAAAACCCAATAAAACCTTTAAGATTCCAACTGAAAACCCAAGAAAGTTACGATTTCTACAAAAGTAATGCAAAATTTACAAGTTTTATGATGCATGAGATTTTTGAAAATCAAAAAGATTTGATTAAGAAGCTTTTAAAGAAATATAAAGAATTAAAGGGATAATAAGGGGATTTTATGAACAATTTAGCGTATAGAACATACGATATAGAAAGTATAAAAAATGAATTTTTAAACATAGGGTTTAGCAAGGAGGCAATAGATTTTGTTTTTCTTCATAATGATAATTACAGCTTTGAATATTTAAAAGAGAAAATAATTGATGTAGAGAAGACTTTACGGAAAGATATATCCAATTTAGATATTAAGATTGATAATGTAGAAAAGAATTTAAATACTAAAATAGATAGTTTGGATACTAAAATAGATAATGTAGAAAAGAATTTAAATACCAAAATAGATTTTATAGAGAAGAATTTAAATTATAAAATAGATAGTTTGGATACTAAAATAGATAGTGTAAATACCAAGATAGATTTTGTAGAAAAAAATTTACAAAAAGATTTATTTATTTTAAATACCAAGATAGGTAATGTAGAAAAAAATTTAAATACCAAGATAGATAATGAAGTGAAGAATTTGAGAAAAGATCTTAATACAGGAAACAGATTAATCCATTTTATGATATTAACAGCCGCAATTCTAGGCCCAATTTTAAATGCTTTATTTATGAAATATTTACAATTCATTAAATAATAAATAATACACAATTTACTTTTTAGGTGGTATATTATAATACTGATGAACATTACTAAAAAATAACATTTTATTTTTGCTCTATTCTAAATTAGAACTTATTCGAACTTTTTAAGAAAAGACTTTAAATAAGTTCTTTTTTTGTAAAAAAATAAATTGATTTTAATTCTAAATTGGACTATGCTTAACTGTTGAAAAACTTTAAAGATTAATTTTTTAAAGTGAATTCAGCTAAACCCTGACTTTATTAAGTTTTTTAGCAAGAGACTTTAATAAAGTTTATTTTTTTGCAAAAATTTTTATAAAAAACCTAACAAAAACAGTTTTTGATATATAATAAATATTGCATAATATGATCTCCATATTGCATATATAAAACAAAGGTTACATTTTGGTGGACTTAACTAGTTCTTTAACAAGAGAATTTAGTTAAGTCTTACTTTTTTTGTAAAATTTTTATAAATAAGTTGACAAAAAAGATTTTTGTTATACTATATATACACATATATAGCAAAAAAAAGGTTTTATTATTCAATTAAATCCAATATAGTGGGGTTTAACTAATTTCTTTATAAAGAGTTTAGTTAAACTCTATTTTTTTGCAAAAATTTTTGTAAAAAAGTTGGCAAAAATAGTTTTTGCTATATAATTATTATTAATCAAATAAGGAGTACATTATGAACAATGTTTCAGAAAAAAATCAAAATATACAAAATAATGGAGACATAAAAATTATGCATATTGAGCAACAAAGTTTTATTGGTTGTGAAGTGTTTGAGGAAAAATCCTCTCCAGTTAAAGAAAAAAGCAAAATAAGCAAGATAGGTAAAAAATTACCAGGAATAAGCAGTCAAGAGTGTTTTAGATTTAATCGTAATATTGATTTTAGTTTACAGAGAAACAAGCTTGACAAATATGGGGCTAGTGAAGTGGGCAATGTTCTAATTGGTGGGGCTGGACTTAAAGACTTAATGATCAATAGAGTGCTTAAATATTTTGGCATGAGTATGCCTTTTAAAGAGAATTTATATATGTTGAAAGGCAAAGAATTAGAAAATTTAGGATTTAGAGAATTTGTTAAAGCATATGATGATGATATTGTTGTTTTGTATAAAAATAAATATGCCAACGGTGTTGATAAATATAATTATTTCAAGAAAATGGGAGTTTCAGAAACTTTAGTAGGCTCAACAATTGATGGATGGTTTATTAATATTTATGGTGATTTAGAGCTTTTAGAGCTTTTAGAGATTAAGAGTAGTGATTCTACTTATATGAGTAGTGCTATTGAAGAGTACAATAAAAATGGCAATTTCTTAAGTAGTAAGTACTTTTTCAAGTACTATGTGCAGGCACAAATGCAGCTAGCATGTACCGGACTTAAAAATTGCAATTTATTCTTTTTAATCGACGCCGCACCGGTTAATTGTAAAATAAAAAGAAATGATGCTTTAATATCAAAAGTGCTTGAATTTGTTCTTAAATGTGAACAAGAAGTTTTCAATTTAAGAAACGAAATTGTTAAAAACGATCAGTTTAAGTTATTAAGATCAAATAATCATGATAATGATGCGTTTATTAAGCTTGTTGAAGAGTTTGTAGTAAATAGTGATTTTTATCAATCTGGAGTTGAGTTTGATTGGGTAAAAGAATTTGTAGAATATGTTGAGTGTATAGACCTTGAGATTAAAACCGATGATGATGCTGCAAATCTTGAATGTAATCTTATTGAGATTGACAATCTAAAAGTAGAACTAAATAAAATTCAAAATGAAAACAAAAGAAGAGAAAAACCCATAAAAGATTTACTTAAAATTAAAATTGATAAAATTTTGGAGAAATATCCACTGATTGTTCATGCAAATTATAGATTTAAAGAATTTGTATTCAATTATGATCCTAAGAAAAGGGCAATATCAGATAGATTTAAAGGACTTTTACCGACAAGCAGTAAAGTGTTCTTGCCCAGAAATATGAGTAATATAGCATATGCAAATAGTGTACCCTTTTGAATGGGGCACTAAAAAATTAAAAAAACTATTTAACATGGGAGGTTTAAAAAATGCTTATTAGCAAAATAAAACAAAACAATAGGAGTTTACTCGGGGAAATACAAAGATGGGGGTGCTATTTTTTATGCTTACATTATTATACAAGTGTGTTCAAGAATATTGAATTTAATGTGTTTGGAATAAATGTGGCGTATCACCGATTTTTAGGACTTGGGTACATTAAGAGTAATTGTTTTATCAAAGACCCTTGTATGATACTAAATTACTACGGGATTAGAACCAACGTGAGATATGAATCTTTTAGTTATTTGGGAGCTGCAAATGAATTTGAAATAAGTGAAGTTAAGATTGCGGGTGTTAATGGAACACATTTTATTGCTACAAAAGAGAAAGAAATATTATATGATTCA
>NZ_JACHGM010000015.1 GCF_014202295.1 Borreliella afzelii | reverse complement strand
GTTTTTGCTCGTTAATCCCATCAACAAGCGAAAAATCTTTATTAAATACCAATTCAAAATTATTTCCAATTCTTAAATCCATACTAGTAATTATATCATATTTAGCAAAAATTACTTAAACAAACTGTTGATATTAGCAGAAATTCTAGAGGTTGCTGCTCTTAAGCTTATATAGTCAATTACTGGAGGGTTATTAATTGGTGTTAAGACGGTTATACCCTCAATAGCACTTATAATACTAGCTAGAATTTCTTTCAAGCTAGTTGTTTGATTGGCTATTTCAATTGTATTATTTGCTTTTATCTTAACAGTATCAGAAATTAAATCTAAAGTTTTTGGACTAATTGCGCTAAGTATATAAAAATGATGTTTGTCAAAATAAATATCATCATTTTTATCAAAAATATTAATACTTGATTGAAGTAGTAAAACAGTATCGCCTTTTGATAGTTCAAAACTGATATTAGATATATTTTTTGTGGGAATTTCCAAGTCTTCAAATTCTGGTATTATAACTATAGCCTCTTGTGTTTGCTGCTTAAACTCCTTTACAGTGCCAATTCGAGTTATGAAAATGTTTGAATAAACCCAATTTTTCATGTCCTCTTGTGCTAATGCATGGCCATAAAGGCGCTGGTTCATTCTGTAAATTTTATAGTCTTTGGTCATTCTAAACCCCTTTACTTTCTACATTTAATTAGAATCATCCTTTAACTTAAGTATTAATGAACAATCTCCCGTATTGCTAAGTCTTGCGCTTGTTTCTTTTATGGTAGTTTTTATCATTTTTCCTAGCCCATCAATAAATGAAACTTTATCGCCAATTTTTATTTTATGTGTGTAAAATATTTGGGCATTCCAATATATACGCCTTATATTGTATTCACCCTCGATAGTAATTTCTTGTTGTGGAATAAACTCAAGTCCATAATCTTCTAAAGCCTTGTATTTTTTATCTGGTTCAGTTGTTCTATCATTAGTAAATATGTAAGTACATTCAACATCAGAGTTGTTATTGCCATAATCAGCTATTACATCATGAATGTATACCCCTTTTATTTTTTCAATAAACTCTTTTGGTGTTGAGGCATAAATATTTTTGTCAATGATTTGAAGTCGATCTTTTTCATCCATATTAGTGATATTACGATCTGGAAAGACCGATTTTATTGCATCTTCAACCGTCATGCCTTTTAAACTTTTGTTCTCTAACTTTCTATT
This sequence comes from Borreliella afzelii, assembly GCF_014202295.1. Taxonomy (NCBI): domain Bacteria; kingdom Pseudomonadati; phylum Spirochaetota; class Spirochaetia; order Spirochaetales; family Borreliaceae; genus Borreliella; species Borreliella afzelii. Next base: position 4,015 of record NZ_JACHGM010000015.1, on the reverse strand, counting down.
GAAGAAGTTACTACTAACTGCTAAACGAACATCAAGCTCGACACTAAAATCTCCACCGGGATAATCAGTGCTCATGGGAGTGCCCAAATAACCAGCCATGATGAAATCAAATTTTTTCTCATGGGCAAATTTCTTATAATATATCTTTACTATATCCCCTACTTTAATGTGGTCGTTGAAGTCTAAAGGCAAATTCCAAAGTACAATTTTTGCTTGTTTTGATTTTACAAAATTATAATTTGAAAATACATTTGATATAGTAATATCAACATGAATTCCACATTGTGTAGTGATAACAATTTTAGGAGTTTCTTCAATTAAAGAATCCCCACCACTTGTATCCTTTTTTGAAGATTGTTTTTCGTTGTAAAATTCGATTTTAAAGTCATAACTTAAAAACATTGATTATCCTTTATATTTTTCTGGTGCAAATGTTTTTATTACTTCTATTGAAAGACTCACTTCAACTTCATCAATGAAGGGAGTGTCCTTAAACGTAAGATTTGTAATTATAGCTAATTCTTTTATGCCAAAAGTTGGACTGTAGATAGTAAAAGGAACTTGAGCTTGTAGTCTATTAGCCAGTTGTTCTTTTACAAGGTGGGCGTCAAAACGGAGTAAAGAATTGCCAAAAACAGTCATTTTGAGTGGCGAAAGCATTTCTTTGTACAAAGAAGTCAATACTCCACCGCTTAATGAAATGTGTTCTCCAGTCATTACGGGGTTGTAGCTTACATATTCCGCTTTTCTATCATAATAGTTGATAACTGGTCGTTTAGAACAACTAGTATTGTAAGTCCGTGATATAAGTTCAGTTTTTGATTTTATAAAAAACAATTGTGGCACATATCCAAAACCTTTTAAATCTAGTCGTGGGAATAACACTAAAAAGTTTTCTGCTCCATAAAGGGCAAATATTTGGGTTATTACATCTCTTATTATTTGAATAATCTCCGCACAAGACATTTCCCCTTCTTTTTTATTTTCGCAATTGTCATTATTTTTATTTTTAATGTCCGTAGAATCCTTTTTTTCTGCAGGCGATATTGTTTTATTTTTTTCAATGTTAATATCCATAAAATTACCTTTTTATCACTTTACCTTATTTGTATCATCAGAATTAGGGGTAGAATCAGCTTTGGGTGTTGTATCTTTAATAGGTACGTTTTCCGTAACGTTTCCTGTACCACCCATCCACTTGGGTAAAAATGCGCGTACTTTATCAATAATACCCTGTATCGTAAAGCCCGAAAAAGCACTCTTAATAGCATCTGTCATTGAAGTACCTATTTTGCTTATGAATCCGCTTATTGTAAAGCCGCCGCTAAAAATGTTTTTAACAAAATTAATACCCGTGGAAACAGTGCTGATTATTGGTCGCAAAACATTATTGGTTAAGTCTTGAAGAGTTTGCTCTATATTAGCTAAATCACTTTTAGCTTTATTAACTTCACTAGAATGTCCCGTAATCTTTAAAGATGATATGTCTCTTATTAATTCTAAAATCTTCTCTGGTCTTAATTTTAGCTTGCCCCCTTCTTTAGTCATGAGTTCCCACTTGTCTTTCATAGCTTCTAGATATTTTTTCCCAAAGTCGTCTATCGGTTTTAACATATCAAAAGCTTCTGTTGCGTTTCCTTTAAGTAATTGGCTAACAACATTAACAGCGCTTTCATTATCACTAGCAAGCCCAGTGCTTCTTAGTAAAGCTGAAAGTTTTGCTGCATTTACTACATTATCTTCATTAGCAAGTCCCAATTCTCTGAGATCGCCTCTAAGTACACTTGCTGTTCGCAACAAGTCTTCTTTTTCTAATTCGCGCTCAAATCCTTTCATCCCCTCAAGAGCGCCCCAAATTTTAGTGCGTTCATTTTTCTTAAAAACCACGCTATTGAGTTGTTTTAATTTGTCTTGTTTTGCTTTATCTTCAATTGATTTTTTCATAAAACCATATAAAAAACCAACAAGTCCGCCTCCAACTTTACTCATAGCGTTGCCAATAACAGTTCCTAGAGCACTACCTATTGCAATTTTGGCAACAAGTCCTTTTCCTTGAGAGGCCGCTATCATTTTATTTCTTGCTTTTGATTCTTTTGCAAGTTCTTTATACTCAAGGCGCCTTTTATCTCTATCCGACATTAAAGATCTTTTAAAAGCCTCTTTTCTAGCTTTTTCAAAACCCATGCCTTGTTTCATAAGCTTTTTAGTTTGTGTAAGTCTGTATTTCTCAACACGTTCTCTTAAGCTTTCAAATTTAGATTGTTTGTTTAGTTCTTTTTTCTTATACGACAAATTACTTTTTACAATATCTTTAGTACTACCCAAACTAGATTTTTTAGGTTTAAGATATTTTTCCATTTTGGTAATATCTTGCTCAATAGCCTTTTTTGTTGCTGCATGATCAAGAACACCCCTAAATTTAATGGTGAATTTGTCGCTCATTAAGCCCTCATTTACCTAAAATTAATTCATACAATTCTTTTTCTAATTTAAGATCAGCAATACGGTTAACTTCTAAAAGCTCATCATAAGGCAATTTCTTAACATCATCGTATGAGCAAATATTCATAATCACCGGAAAATAGTATTTATCGTTTTTTATCTCATCAATTAATTTAAAATACTTTTTTCTGATCTCATTAAGATTTGCAATGGCTTTGTCAATCTCTTTGTTTATTTTCCTCATTTAACAACCAGTTCATTAGAATTTGATGTAAGTGAAGCAGTTACTTTTGCATAATCAAAATTATCATCGATGTAGTCAAAAGTAACAAAATCACCAACATTATTTTCATATTCACTCAAATATACTAAAGCGGGTTTTTTTAGATCATTATCTGCATGAAAAGTATTGAATTGCGCGGTGTAAATAATAGCAACAAGATAGTCCTTATAATAAGAGATAAATTCTCTATTTGCATCTAGAATTACATAAAATTCGTCTAAAAACTTTGGACTTATCATTAAGCTTGTAATTTCTCTTAAGTATTTAACTTCATTAAGCTTATAAATAGCATCACTTTGATTAAATCCTAGTACTCTATCCCATTCATAGACTGGTAATACTCTAAGTGGGTATTCATAGGTTTTATTTTTGGTTAAAATTTTCATTTTATATCTCATTACCATAATAAGGCTCTCCTTTTAGCTTTTATTTGGGTGTGTTTTTTGGCAATTAATAGCTCTAATCTCAAAAGTCACTTTTTCAGCTTCTGCTGAATAACTTCTTGAGGGTTCTTCAGTGAAAATTGCATAGTTAGAAATAATTTTGGTAGCAATTCTATCATTGAATGCTAAAGCAAGCATCTTATCATATTTGCTAACATCCATGTTATAAAACTGATCGTCTGCAATTTCAGTTAACGCAATATAGTCATGACTACCTAGGGTAACTTCAATATTGAAAATATAAGTTATAGTTTTAGGGTCCCTTAAGCTTATTACAGGGAATCCTTTATCTTCAGTACTAACAACTGCTCTTGTTGTAGGTTCGCTTGTAAGCTCTAGTTTACCACTGTGTAGTTGTATACCACCAATTGAAAAGTAAACTTCCCTTAAATCATAAAATTGCATAATTTTTAACTCCTTATACGTTTAAACTATTTTGATAATCAACTATATCTTGAGTAGTAATTACTAAAGCAACATCATTAATACTAAAGTTGTAAGTAATATTCACACTAAGTTCTAATTTAAGCTGTTTAGTGCCCGATAGAGTGAGCTTTAAGTCTTTATATTTTACAAGTAGTCCCCTATCAATAAACCTTTTCAGTAGACACTCAATTGCTGAAGTATATGCATTATCCCTAGCACCACTAAGTTGCAGTGCAGATAATTTGCTGTTTTGTCTATTGTTTTTATTCCAAATTCGAATAAGCTCAACAATCGCCTCGTTTTTTATGTAATGATAAGTAAAAAGTTCATCTATTGCTTTACCAGAAAGATCAACACCCTCTTTAAAAGCAGATATACCATCAAGACCAGTTTCATTAAGAAGTGAATAAAAGTTGATTTT
>NZ_JACHGM010000014.1 GCF_014202295.1 Borreliella afzelii | reverse complement strand
CCATTAATATTCTTTGACTCGTTAAAAGAAGATAAACAATTTGATTTTATATTTGCAGCATAGCAATATGTTTAAAGCCCCCAAATAAGGGGGCTTTGCTATTCGTATAATAATCAAGAATGTGTAATTAAGTACTGTTTTTAGTTGTTCCAATTGGATGTAAGACCAGCATAATGATTGTCGGTCTTTTCAAGTTCTTCTTTAAGGTACTGATAAATTTCATCATTGTCATTTTTATTAGACATATCATTAGCTACACCCCTGAAATATTGTTCTATTTCGTTGGTACCGTTTCCATATTTATTGTCTTTGTCACAATCGTTTTGATTTTGGTTGCCGTTCTGATTTTGAGCATTATCTTTGGTTACTTTACAGTTAATACCGTCTTTAATATAAGTATCAAAATCTTTATCTTTTTCTTTTGATTGTCTTTTTCCCTCTAAAAATTCATAAACCTTTTTAAAAGCACCAGCCAATTCTTTTTGTTTTTGGATATCTATTAAAAGCCAATCAAAAAAGTTAGTACATTTGCTCTTATTGTCCTTAGGACACCCTTGTATTCCATTAGTTACTTTTTCAATTGTGTATTTAAACGCAGTTACCAATGAATTAAATAATTTTGATTCTTCATCAGTTAAAGTAATTTTTTCTTGTTGCGATTCTTTTGTGTCTAAATCACGTTTCCCCCTGCTTTTTACTTCCTGGGTGTTGTTTATATTATTTTTCTTAAAAGTGTCATTATCATTAGAATTACAGCCGCTTAGCATAATTAAAAACAAACAAAACAATATATTTATAATTTTCATTATTACTCCTTTTTTTATCTTCAGTACAATACATTAAGTAACAAAAAAGTTTACTCTTGTAAGTATAGATCCTATTTTGAGAAATATTGCTGGTTTTTAGGGGATTGTTTGGAAATTATAAATTATATATGTTTTAAGGATTATTTGTAATTTCTATTTAGGAAACCCATTAATTATCGACGTAATAATATTTGCTATGCTAGATATAGCAATTGGAGCTATTATTACAGTAATAATAATTATTAATCTATTACTTACCTTAAGTTTTTCTAATAACAATTCGCTATTAATTTTCATATCTTTTTTTAAATTCTTTTCTACGGTATCAATCTTAGTATCTAAATTTTCTATCTTAGTATTTAAACCATCTATTTTGGCATTAAATTCATTCTTTAAACCATCTATTTTAGTCTCTAAATTCTTTTCTACGAAATCGATTTTAGTATTAAGTTCATTTTTTACACTATCTATTTTAGTCTCTAAACCATCAATTTTAGTATTAAGTTCACTTTTAACACTATCTATCTTAGTGTCTAAATTCTTTTCTACACTATCAATCTTAGAAACAAGATTATCAAACTTTATCCCAAATTGTTTTTCTAGATTTTCTAAATCCCTATATGTAAGTTCATTGTGATAATATCTTTTAGATAAATCTTGTGCTATTAGTTGTTCCATGCCCAATCTTATAAACTCATTGTATATTTGTTCTTCAGTTACACTTGCAATATTTGGTAGTGCTGGTTTCATAATATTTTCCCTTTACAGTCTATTATACACTATTTTAGTTAGCTTTAGATATTTTTACATATAAAGTATAAGTTCTTGCAAGAACAACTTATTTGTAATTTACATTTTTAACTAAGGAATATTGATTATAGACTTTTTGTGCTATGGGTTTTGTTTTTTGAATGTACTCTAAAAGTATTTTGATATTATGTTTGATTGAAGTTATGGAGTGTTCGTCTCTTAGTGTTGATAAGTCTGGAAAAGTATATTCTGGATAATTTGGATCATTAACTTTTACTTTTGTTTTAGCTAAGAATGTTATAAGGTACATAACATAATCTGATAATTTTGTCTCATATTTAGCTAAAGAGCCCAGTGTTTGAATAATTGGTGGTTTTGGTTCATCTGGTAAACTAGCAATAGTATTGCAACATAGTAGTAAAGTAAGTAACAAGTAGTTTGCTAGTTTAAGCATTTTCATCCCTTTTAAGGATATTAATATATTCTCTCATGATTTTATTGCGTTTTGCTTTTAATGAGGAGATAATTTTATTACTTTTATTATTAGAAATAGCCTCTATTATCTCAATATTGTATTTTAATATGTCTTGTATTTCTTCTAATATTTTTGTTGATTCGACTGTTTCCATAGATTTTAGTGTGCTCATATATGTTTTGTAGAAAAAATCTATTACTTTGCTAAAAGTATTAATGTAGTTATGATCTATGTTTGTATCAGTTTTAGCTATGTTAGTTAAGCTTGATAGTAAATTAAGCCCTAAGCCAATAGTGTTATTTTGCATTATTTGTTTCTTCCTTGTAGATAGGTTTTCCTTCCTGATTGAATTTGAGCTTATTAGATATTTTTAGATTTTTCTCATCAGAGTTAACTAGATCAATACATTGATTGATTTTCTCATTTATTGGAGCGAGTGTTTTAGCTATTGTAGGGGTTAATGCACTCTCAAGTCTTTCCATATTTGCCGTATAGATTAATTGGTAATGAGAATACAGCTCATAAACCAAAAAGAATCCTTTGTGTGCAGCCTCATCAAATTCATCTTCAAATTTAGAAAATATATCAATAAGGTTTGATAAAGACGTAAGTCCAAGTTCAACATTATCTTTAGATAATTTCATAAATTAATCCCGTTTTTTGATATGATTATTACCATTTCCATTTTTAAAAAGTTTGCCTATTACTATGGATAATATGTCTTTTAGTAAAGGTTTGAGAAGAATTAGTGCCCCTAAAACCAGGACTGTTACAAAAATCATTACGGCTATGAGTTTTATTTCATTTAGATTAATAAGAAGTTCTGTTATTTTAATATCCATTTTTAATCCCTCATTTTAATTTTTATTTGTATATACATTATATACCAAAATTGCAATTTTTGCTAAAAAGTTTACAATTTCATAAGATATGGGACTTGACTTCCTGATAAGTAGGATCTTTTTTGCATATACCATCCTTTATATATTGGAAATCTAGAGTCAATATCAGAGTAGCTTTTATGTCGATAAACTAAATTTGTTTCAGATTCATCTGAATATTTTAGGTATAATTTTCTCGTCTCATTGTAATGATGTTTTATCTCAAGTTCTATATCAAGATAAATGATTTGATCGTCATAACTTTTATGAAAAATAAGATTCACATCGTTATAACTTTCCATATCAATAACTATTCTTTTTTGTTCGTAGCTAGTCCAATAAATTGTAGAGCCCGCAACCCTGCCACCAAAGGAAAAGTCAGATGGCACTCCTAGTAATTGTTTAGGAACAGGTGTTTTTTGAATACTTGAAGAAGACATTATCAAAAGATCATCATATCTAGATAGAGTAGCTGATGATATGCTATCTGTAAGGCGTGATTTAATTTTACTAAAAAGGCTTGAAAGCTTATTAGAATTATTACCAATTAGTTTGTCTATTACTTTCTCATAAATTTTTTCTACAAACTCTTCATCAGCTGCAAGTTCTTCAGCGATTGTAGATTTAATTATCTCTTTAAAATAGCCGAGTCCTTCACCTTTAAATGTTTTGTCTTTAGTGGTTTTCAAAAAATTTTCATAAGTAATAGCGTTGCTACTTGCAACTCCATCATCAAGTAATAAAAGATCGTTGTTATTAACGGTCGTTACTTTATTTAAATCTTTGATTTGAACTATTTCTTCTTCATCAATTAGTAATTTTTCTTCTTCTCCAGCCATAAAGCCCCCTTAATTGTTAAACGTAATAATATTGTTGCCATCTTCATTATTGATTTTAAGAACCCTACCAATAGGAATAATCCCCTTTATAAAAGCATAAATTGAATGATCATAGCCTTTGGGAAGTGAGTTGAATACCAAAGCCTTTTTAGATGCAGCGTATCCTTTTTTCTTTTCTCTAATTAGTATCTTTTTAGGCCGTTTGCCTTTTGCAGTACTAGGTGAAATAAATGTAGTAAAGTTTGTCTTTATTGCCCCTTTTAAAGAGATATCAATAACACCAGCTTCAGGGGTAGTAATTGAAATATCCACATTCAAAAAAGCCTTAAAAATCAGTCTAAAGGACTCATCAGTACCAATATGACGTAAAGCAACAATAACACTATTGATATTGCTTGTAATACTTTGTAAAGTTTGAGTTTTTGCATAGAAAATTGATAAGACTTGAGATATCCATATAGCAATATATCTTGATTTTATATTTTCTTTTGCATCAATGGATATGAAGTTAGAATTAAGAAACTTAAGCTCATTAAGCAGTTTTTGTGCGTATTCAGTTTCTGTGAGTATAAATTTTTGAATTTCAGTGTTTTTTAAAAAATTGGGTATTTTCATATTTATCAAGTATCAATGTCAATAAGTAGTCGTTCAGTTGTATTGAAAAGTAGCATTGTATCATCATTGATAGCAATATCTTGATTTGTTTGAAACTCGCTATCACTGATTTTTGAAATACTTTTAGTGTCTGTATCTTTAACACAAACTTTAATTTCCATAAATTTAATCCCTTTTACTTCATTAACTGGAGCAAAAAAGTCTTGATATTCAAAGCTAATGCCCATATCAGAATAGTTATTTGAAATAATCCTAGAATATATGTTTCTAATTTGAGAGTCTATGTTTAAGTAGAGATAGTTTTTAAGATCAAGTTTGTACTTCACTTTCATATAAACATATTTTCTTTTTCCTAGAAATATTTTGTAGGATTTAAGTTGCCCGGTTGAGTTGAGTCCATCAATTTCTATGTCTCCCTCAAGTAAAGTGCCACTAGGAGTTGTTAGATATAATGTTTCCCAAAGTTTAGCCTTAAATTCGGGGTTGTTAATATTAGTTTTATTAGTGTCTAGTAAATCTTCTTTTAGAATCAGATATATATTAGCTTTACCAGCTGAACTTTTAATGTTAGCATGTTCTATCCCATTAAGATTAAGTAAAGCATTGCGAACTGCGCTGTAAGTTGTGCTTTTGGAAGAAATGTGTTCTTCAATAGCAGCCCAATAAGTACCACCCGGTTTCATTTTAGAAAAAAAGAGATTAAGTTCATTAATTATTTCTTCTTCAATTAATGCCAAAGAAGATGCAATAATGTTGTAAATTGAGCTATTACTATCATCAATGTTAATCCCATAATTTACTCGCAAGTATTCTCTTTTAGTTCGTACTATATCCCTAATTGTGCGCTTTAGAATACCAAAATCAGAATCAAAAACAATACTCATAAATTAAACTCCATATTCAAAATATCACCAGAG
>NZ_JACHGM010000013.1 GCF_014202295.1 Borreliella afzelii | reverse complement strand
GTGCGCCCGGGCGCACTAATTAATAGTAAATAAATATAAAAAAAATAGTGATTTTATATTAAAAATACAAGGGGGGTTTTAATTATGAGTTTAGGAATAAAGATAAACGACAGAATAATAGTAAAGGAAGAAACAAAAAAAAATTTAAATAATAAAGAAGAAATAATAGAACATTATAATACGTTAAAAACACAATTAAAATCTAATTTACAACAAGAGGTTTACTCTAAGATAGAAAATATGAAAATTTTGAAAGAAATTAAAGATAATGAATATTATAAATTTGATGGTTATAAAACTTTTGATGCTTTTATAAAAGATTATAAATTAGCTAAAACTCAAACTTATTGTTATTTAAGAATAGCACAAGCTATAGAAAATGGTGTTATAGAAGAGCCTTTTTTATTAGAAAATGGTATTAAGGAGACTATAATCTTTTTAAGAAATAGTAATTCGGAAAAGATTAAAAAATCTAAGCAAAATCCAATAAAGCCATTAAGGCTGCAACTTAAAACTCAAGAAATTTATGATTTTTACAAAAGCAATTCTAAATTTACTAGTTTTATGATGAACGAAATTTTTGAAAATCAAAAAGATTTAATTAATAAACTTATGAAGAAATATGACGAACTAAAAATATAATTTTAGATCAACACAAGTTAGTTATTATACAATAACTTTAGATTTAGTAAATTTATTATTGATTCTAATTAAAAATTGAACTATATTAAAAATGGTTTTGTGGAAAATGATAATATTTTCATTATTTCTACTGAACGTTAGATCAGCTATTAAATTAGGGCTTTACTAAGTTCTTTGAAAATAGAATTTGGTAAAGCCCTATAGTTTTTTTAAAAAATTTTTTGTAAAAAAGTTGACAAATAAAGTTTTTGCTATATAATTATTTATAACCAAAATAGGAGGAAACTTAAAATGAAAAAAGTTACAAAAAATAATCAAAATATACAAAATAATATACAAGCAGAAATTCACTTTATAAGTGATATGAAAACCCTAAGAATGAACTTAGCGGGGATTGATAAAAATCTTAAAGGATATGGATACAAATATCAGAATTTTAATGAAATAGTTAGAGAAATAAAAAACGTTATTAATAAGCACAATTTATACCTTGATTTTAAGCAATTTCCGACTTTTACAGTTGTGGAGGGTCAACAAGTTCTACATGTTGTTAGAACTACATTTTATAGTACAAATACTGGTTATAAAGACTCATTTGATACGCCAATACTTACGGAAAATTTAAAATGGTATAATGAAAATGGCGCTAAAAATGTAAATACAGTGCCCCAATTAGTAGGTTCATCAATTACTTATTTCAAAAGATACGCTTTAGTAGCTTATCTTAACATAGAAAGTGAAGTGGATACTGATGCAGCGCCTATTAACAATAATTATAAAAATGAAAATTCTAATATGCCTAGCAAACAAGTTATTGTTAATCAAGAACAAAAAAAAGACATAAATCAAAACCAAAATCAAATAAAAAACTTTGATAAAAAATTGAAAATTGGAAAATCTTATTGCTATGAAATTTTTAGAAACGCCTTGTTCACTATGAAAAATTGGGTAAATGAAGATACAGAAAAAAAGAATATAAATGCCCTAATAAGGGCGTTATGTGTTGATAATGATGATGTTTTAGATAATATTCTGAAAAAGAATTCTAAGTTCACGAGCGTAGAATATTGGGCAAGAATTCTAAAAGAATATTTCAATAAAACTAATAAATTAGACGATTTAGATAAGTTTGAAAAATTTATGTCTGATAAGAAGTCCATTTACGAAACAAGCGTATTAAAATTTTTTTGTATGTTAAAAGAAGAAAGACAATTTGATTATATATTTTCATTGTAATAATTTGAATTAATACCAATATTCCCCCTCAATAAGGGGGAATATTAATTGATTAGTGGGCTATTATATATCTAAATCAAAGATTATAGAAATAATAGTTCACTTTATCTATTTCTTTGTTAAAATTATTTTCTAAAGTTTCTGTTTTGTAATTTACAGTATCTAGCGTGAGCTTTAAATTAATTCTATAAATTCTTTATAAAATCCCCCGTTTATCCCTATAAGGATATACATAAATAATAATATTTATTGCTAAATTATTTTATATAGTGCAATAAATACTAGAATTATTTATTTTAGCGGTGTCTAGAAAGTGAAAATTACTACTTAGGTATTGTCTTATATATAATTGCTAAGTTTTAGCAATTATATATAAGACAATACCAACAAAAATAGTAGTTATAAAAGGTGGTACTATTATCAAAACAAAAATATTTTTTATATAATATTTTTGAAACATTGTTTTTATAAACGCATTTTTTTTGTAAAATTCTTTTTTAATGTCTTTTGTGTCATTTTTTAAAGCAGCCAATTGAGTCTCTAAGTTATGAATTTTACCATCTAGGATTGATACCTCTTTTGCAGTATTTTCTCTTATAACGAATATATCTTTTTTTATATTTTCTACATTATTATGAATATCTTTTTGTGAAAGATTTTTTTCATCATTTAAATTAAAATTGTGTTTCTTAATATTTGGCATTAGAAAAACTCCTAAAATTTTGTTTGAACAACTAGCATTAATTTTCTAAATTGCAAATTATGAGTCCTTTACGTTTGTATCTATGATCACAAGACATTAGTAGTCTATTTTTATCTCTTTATAAATTTTATAAGAAGTTATGAGCACAATAAAAACATAAATAATAAACATTTTGCTTTATCCCCCCCAAGCTTTCAAAAGTAACACAAAGATATATAATTACAATATGTATTTTAAAAAATACAAAAGAAAGAAATTACAAGAAACAGTTTATTTATTTTTAGGGCAATTAAATTACAATTTTTCAAGGATTTAAAAAACTAAGTTTGTTACATTGTGGTATTACATTTTAACAAACTGCAAATGTAATACTAATAAAATTTTTTAGAATTCTCCATTATAAAAATAATGCCCTTTGAAACGGATTATAAAGGGCATATAAGGCAAATTTTCGAGTATTTTATATATATTAGACGTAGTATATACTATAAACCGAGCGATATCCTTAAAATTGCCATTTAAGTTTATTATATCCATCCTACAACCCGAATTTTGCAAATAATGCGGGGCCTATTGGTTAATAAAAATGTATTAGTTTTTGGTACAATTTGAATTGTAATTTTTATTAACTAAATGTTAACGTATGTTAACGTATAGAAAAAAGTCAATTTTGCATACATCAATTTTTATTTGATTTAAATAAAAAATACTGCAAATTTACCCCCGTAAAGATAGTAAAAAATTAACAAAAACCATTAAATGGAAACAAAATTTTTTAATTACTAAATTAGGATAGTAAATTAAATAAATTCTTTTTATAATGAGTGTTACAACTTTACAAGTTATATTTTTGTTTGGAGAATTTATTTTGAACAAATATTTTAATGATGATATACAGTGCTTTTCTTGTAAAAGATTAATTAAAAATTATGACGAAATTTGTGTCGCTTGTGGGGCTAAAAATAGACAAAATAAACAATCTTATTTGGTATTAATAACATTTTTATTGTGTTTATCTTTTGGCTACGTAGGACTTCATAATTTGTACCTAGGCAATAAAATCAAAATCGCTTTTACATTTTTATTATTATCTATTTTTTCTTTTTTACTTGCCGTATTACTGCAAAAAACTAACAAAACTAATTAATAACCAGTCTTATTAGTTTTTATATGGAGATTGTTTTTTTATGGATTTAAAATCTATAAAAAATAAATATATAAAACAACAAAAGTAAGTGGATTTTAACAAAAAATTGGTAGTAAAATCCACAAAAATTAGGGATACACCCTACAGTATCTATAAAGGATAGAGTCAAAAATATATAAATTCAATATATCCCCCCTTTATTTTAAAGTTTTTATTATATTTAGAATAACGTTTATTTAGCTACATTTATGTTCGCTTAAAAATTGTTTTTTCACTTACTAAAGCTATTCTAGCTCGAATTTTGCACATAATTAAAACTTTTTTGGTTTGACTAATATTGGTAATTCTTGATAAAATTTGAGGTGAAATTAATATAAATTGATATTATTTTATTTTGATATTTAATTTTGTTTGATTTAAAAGTGGAGTTAATTAATGGAAATTAATGATTATCTAGATTTTAAAAAAAACACTGCAAAAGTGTTACTTAAGATTCACGATGATTATCAAAAAATATTACAAATAATAGATAAAAATAAAACCTTAAAAAACAAGATAAAAAAATCAACTGAAAATAAACAAGAAAATTCTAAAACCCCCCCAAAACTGTACTTAAATCCAAAAACTAATCAATTAATTATAAAATGTGTCAAAATCTTAAAACAAATTGACCCAATATCTGGATGGTTTGTACATTTACTGACAATAAGTGGGTGTAGGGGCGCCGAACTGCAAAAAGTAAAAATGCAAGATATTTCATCCTTTTTAAGCACAACCGGAAAAACTTTATACAACATAAAAGTAAATGTGGTAAAAAAAAGAATTAATACTTGTGTTAGAGAATTTGTTATAAATTCAAAAGAATTTAATTCTATTCAAAAAGTACATGAAGATTATTTTAAAGAAAAAAATTTTAATACAAACCGCACTTATTTTTTTCAAAAAACCAAGCATAGATTTAAAGATAATCGAATTAGCATTGACCATATTGCTAAAAAATTTAAAAAGTTGCTTAAAAAATCAGGATTTAAAGCAAATAAATCTCTTCATTTGTGTAGAAATTTGTTTATTTTTAATTTAAAAGCCAACGGTTACAATTCTTTCCAAATTAAAGAACTTATGAAATATTCTTCAACATATGAAATTGATAATATCTATGGACTATCTTCTGCAAGTAAAATTCAAGCGTATGAGTGCGTAAAAAATAGCATTGGTTTATAAATCTCCTATTTAGGCTTTAAATGATGAATACCTTTATTTTTGACATATAATCTATATTAACTTATTTTTTTAACAATTTTTTCCGTGTCCCTATTCAACGGGGACACGGGCACTATTTGAAAACGCTATGTTATTAGAAAAGAATACTTTTCCACTTGTTGGTAATAGGCCCTTTAATCTATCTGATATTTCCCTTTTATTAGGGTCATAATTGAACATAAATTCTCTAAATTTATAATTTACATTATTAATTAGTGGATATTTACGTATGATTTCATCAATTTTAATTTTAAGTAATTCTTTAATTGGTTTTTCTTTTTTTCTGTTTTCATTTTGAATTTTATTTAGTTCTACTTTTAGATTTTTAATTTCAAAAAGAGAACACTCAAGATTTACAGCGGACTGTTCAGTTTCAATCTTAAGGTCTATATAATCAACATATTCTACAAATTCATTTATCCAGTCAAACTCAACCCCGGAACAATAAAAATCACTCTTTTCTACTAACTCATCAACAAAATTTATAAAAGTATAATTATCATCATTATGTGATATTAATAAATTGACCGCATTGTTTTTCATAATTTTATTTCTCAAATTGATAATTTCTAATTCACATTTATTAACAAATTCTAACACTTTTGATATTAAAGCATCATTTTTCTTTATCTTACAATTAATAGGTGCAGCACCTATTAAAAAGAATAAATTACAATTTTCAAGTCCAGTACATGCTAGCTGCATTTGTGCCTGCACGTAGTACTTGAAAAAATACTTGCTACTTAAGAAATTGCCATTTTTATTGTACTTATCAATAGCGCTACTCATATAATTAGAATCACTACTCTTAATCTCTAAAAGCTCTAAATCACCATTATTATTAATAAACCAACCGTCAATTGTTGAGCCCACTAAAGTTTTTGAATTTCCCACTTTTTTAAAATAGTTATACTTATCAACACCATTAGCATATTTATTTTTGTACAAAACCGCAATATTATCACCGTGTGCCTTTATAAATTCTCTGAATCCCAAATTTTCTAACTCTTTGCCCTTAAGCATATATAAATTCTCTTCAAAAGGCATACTTATACCAAAATATTTAAGCACTCTATTTACCATTAAATCTTTTAGCCCTACACCACCAATAAGAATATTTCCTACTTCACTAGCGCCGTATCTATCAAGTTTGTTTCTTTGAATACCAAAATCTTGATTTTGGTCGAATTTAAAACACTCTTGACTACTTATTCTTGGTAATTTTTTGCCTATCTTGCTTAATTTGCTTTTTTCTTTAGTTTGACTAGCTTGATTTTCAAGTTCTATAAAATTTTCAAAACCAATGAAATTTGGTTGATTAGCATGTATTATTTTTGACTTTCCGTTTATATTGTTATTTTTTTGATTATTTTTTGTAACTTTTTTCATTTTAAGTTTCCTCCTATTTTGGTTATAAATAATTATATAGCAAAAACTTCATTTGCCAATTTTTTGTAAAAAACTTTTTACAAAAAATTAGGGCTTAGCCAAATTCTCTACAAAAGAACTCCGCTAAACCCTATCTCATTATTTTTTGCAAATTCCAAAATAGGTAGGTAAACTAAAACAGTTACACTACACTATTTGTAGTGTAACTTAACTTAAACTTAAAATCAATTTTCTTTTACTAAACTATAAAAAGTGTATTTAATTAATGATATTAATAATTTAACTTAATATTTTTTAGAAAAGTATTTACTTTTAAATCAAAATTATGCATTATATTATTTATAATTATTTGTAACCAAAATAGGAGTAAGCTTAAAATGAAAGAAGTTACAACCAATGAAAAAATCCCAAATTGCCACAACAAACACCAACATAAATTAATTGTTCTTGTTTCAACAATAGAATATGCAAACAAAAAATATAAGAAATATACCCAAAAAAATATACTATATTACTTTAATAAAAACTTAAAAAGAAATGGTCAAAAACCCGTTAAACTAAAAACACTACAAAATTATCTTTATGAATTAGAAAAACAATTTAAAGTTACAACTAATTATCACAAACACTTAGGAGTGAATTTTGGGACTGAAATATACTATCAACTTAATTTTTCTAAAAAAGAGTGTCATACAAAGATAAATAAATACTTTCAAGAAAAAAAAGATTCAAGATTCGCGAAAAGAGTTGAAAGGGGCCTTAGAGAGAAATTTGCTAAAAATGGGAGTGTAAATTTTGAGGAGTGTTTAAGTAATAACAATAATAATATAAAAGAAGAAAAAAAAAAGATAGATAATCCAATAAAAAAATTTCAAATAATAAAGTATTTCAATAAATGTAATTTTTTAGATAAAAAATCTCTTTCAATTTTATTATATTTAGATATTGAGAAAGATAAATTGATTAAAGTATTTAAAGCCATAAAAAGATATGAAATTGAACTAACAAAAAATAAGAAGATTTTTTCAAATAAATCTTGCTTTAAAGATAAGCAAAACAAATTAAAGGAAATATTAGAAAATACCCAAAAAGAGTTTGAAAAAAAAGGATATAATGCCAAACAATTAGAAATAAATTTCCAAAAAACATATGAAAATTATAAAAATAAGCCGCATTTTATTATTGAATATCAGAAATATAGCGATTTAAGTGTAATAAAACGTAAATTGGAAAAATTAATTGAATTGAAAAAAGAAAATCCAAAAAAAGATTATCAAAATATAAAAACATATATTTTCAATATTCTTATTGAACAACTAAAAGAAAAGGCAAACATTGAGCTTTTAAAGCCGATTATAAAAAAATATTTAAATAGCAAAAAGAAATTAGAATATAATAAAGTATTTAATACGTATTATCATGAATTATTAGAACTAATAAAAAAACAAAAAAGTTTATTTGATTTAAAAGAATTAGCTAAAAAAGCTATATAAGGATTAAATGTGGAGAATTTATTAAAAACTACAAAAACAGAAGAACAAAATTTTAAATTTAATAAACAAAGTATTTTTCTAATGAAAGAACAAAAAAATGATAAAACAATGTATCATACAAAAATATTAAAGGCTGTACATAAAGTGGAAATTAATAAAAAAAATCAATGTAGAGTCTCATTTAAGAAATTGCTAAATACAAAAGAATTTAATGAGTTTCGTTTATTTCCTATAAAAAATGGAGATAAATTTTTAGGAATTTTTTATGGTTATAGAAAACCAATAAGAAATATTCTTGTAAAGTATGAATTAACCGGAGTTAAAAAAGCATATACATTTTCAAAAACATATTACATAGAATTTAGATTTAAAACCGGCAGTGTTTTTTGCTATATAAAGGATATAAGGCGTCTATTAAAAAAAGAAAAGATAGATACGCTGTATAATAAAGCACTTATTGAAAGATTTTTAAATTTAGAAAAACATGTATATGAATTTTACAATAAAAAATATTCTGATGAAGGGCTAATTATAAAATGGATTTTAAAAAATCTAAAATAATAACAATAGCCAATATCAAGGGCGGTGTTGGCAAAAGTACAAGTTCAATAATATTTTCAACCTTGCTAGCCCAAAAATATAAGGTACTTTTAATAGATATAGATACCCAAGCATCTACTACTAGTTATTTTAATAAAAAAATAATAGAGAATAAATTTGATTTACTTAAGAAGAATATATATGGAGTTTTAAAATCAAATTATTTAATAAATGACTCAATCATCAACATAAATAATAGGCTTGATTTATTGCCAAGCTATTTAAGTTTACACGAGTTTAGTGAAGAGATTTTACCTTATAAAACACATAGATTAAAAAATAGCCTTAAATATTTAAAATTTAATTATGATTATATAATAATTGATACCAATCCCCATTTAGACTCTACATTATCCAATGCTTTAGTTATTAGTGAACATATTATGGTGCCAATGGTTGCAGAAAAGTGGGCTATTGAAAGTTTGCAACTACTAGAATTTTTTATAAATAAATTAAAGTTAAATTTGAAAATATTTTTATTTGCAACAAAATTTAAAAAAAATAAAACCCATAAAGATTTATTGGCAATATTACAAAAAAAATCAAGGTTTTTAGGGATTATATCTGAAAGAGAAGATTTAAATAGAAGAATTGCTAAAAATGATGATTTTGATTTAGATAGAGATTATATAAAGGAGTATGTTAATATATTAAATAATTTTAATGCAAAAACAAGAAATTAGTGCGCCCGGGCGCACTAATTAATAGTAAATAAATATAAAAAAAATAGTGATTTTATATTAAAAATACAAGGGGGGTTTTAATTATGAGTTTAGG
>NZ_JACHGM010000012.1 GCF_014202295.1 Borreliella afzelii | reverse complement strand
AAAGTTTGTGCTACAAGATGTTCAAAAGTATCTTCACTAATTGTTACTCTAGAATCCTCATTAACAGAAATCTCCCCACTCTCCCATTTTTGTCTCATTCTCCACACATTTACTCTAGAAACCCCAAGTCTAGATGCTATTTCTCTATCATTTAATGAGCCTTGTCTAA
The DNA here is from genome assembly GCF_014202295.1 of Borreliella afzelii. Lineage (NCBI taxonomy): Bacteria > Pseudomonadati > Spirochaetota > Spirochaetia > Spirochaetales > Borreliaceae > Borreliella > Borreliella afzelii. The sequence continues at coordinate 15,956 of NZ_JACHGM010000012.1, read as the reverse complement.
AATATGCAACATAATCATCAAAAGATCTTTTAACTTTTTTCAAAAGCATTGCCCCAAAGTAACAAAGTTAATAAATTGTTACTCTAAATAGTAAAGCAATTTAACAAATTGTTAACATAAACTGATAACTTCTTTATACCTATTGGCGGGTGTTTAATATTTATTGGCTTTTATTGATTTAGCTCGCTGCTATTTCTAAATCAAAGATTATGGAAATAGCAGTTCACTAATTTATTACATTTTGATAAAACTTGGCTCCATATGTTTTAAAAACTTTTTTATTCTTTTTATAAGATTATTACTTGTGAAAATTCCCTTGTCATAGTAGTGCATACTGGTGAATAATGTATCTATAAATGGGTTAATCACAAGTAATGATTCTGGGTTTAGTATTTCTTGATTCATATTATCAAGAATACTATGAACATAAAGCAAAAAAGTGGCGGATTTATCCTCTCCTAATTTTACCAAACATTCTTCTAGCATTTCTTCCCTATAGCTAAAATCAACCTTAATATTTTGGGAATTTTTATGTTTGTCTATTACATTGTCTATTACACATTTATCCTTTAGAACGTCTTTAATAAATTTTTTTGTAGGCTTTACAATGTCATTTACTATTTCATTAATACTTTTACCAGTTTTTCTTTTGTATTCTTGTATTGCTTCATAAGTGCTATATATTCGTCTTTTTTGCCCCAGGGTTGGTTGGGTGGTTCTATAGAGATTATGTATTTCCTTTTTTGTTTCCTTATCTAAATTATCATAAAAATCTGAAACTTTATTAGCATGCATATTATCTATATAATAATATAGCAAAAACATAATATCTAAACAACACCTTTTCACTTATTAACATAAACTTATAATTTCCTTACATATATATGCTAAAATTTTAGCAAAGGAGGAAATACAATAACTGCTGAAAAATGTTTAATATAAAACTTTAACCAAACATTTTAGCGAACTTAATGCTCATAAATAAGAACAAGACTAATTGATGGTCTTGTTCTTAATAATTTATATTTTAAAAAACATTTACTTTATCAAAAGAACCTTAAATAATAATTTATTTACCTTTAATGTATTAATTCTTTTTATTTACTATTGACAACCTTCACTATATGGATCAATTAAACATTTTACAAGTTTCTGAATTTCCTCTTTATTAGCACTACTTTGAAGATATTTTTTTAGTTCTTCTAGTTTATCTTTTATTTTTTCTAAATCTTCTTTAATATCACTAATTTTTACAATATCTTTATTTTTTTCAACATTACCCTCTTTTATTTTTATTTTAGCTCTTAAGCTACTTCTAACCTCTTCTAATTCCTTATCAAGGAGATTATACAACTTTCCATTATATTCTAAATAGTCGCCCCAATCAGAATAAATAGAATTACCATTTGAACGATTATCAGTAATATCATCATAAATAGCGCCCGTAACCTTATCTTCAACTTCTTTTCCAGATACTACCATTCTTTCTTCAAAGGATGATCCTGGATTAATACTATTAATATCACTGATTATCTTGTCTATTTGTTTTACTACTGTTGAAATTTTACCTTTAGTCGCTCTCTCAAGAAAAGTTCCGCTTGATTCTCTTAATTTTTTCCTTTCTTCTCTTTCTGCTTTTCTTTTTAATCTTTCTTCTTCTTGTTTTTGATATTGTTCTATTCTTCTTCTTCTTAAATCTTCATACTCTTTATCTCTAGCTTTCTCTTCTTCTGTTTTTTCTTTAACTACTGGTTTTACTACTACTGACACTACTGGCAATTTTGGCATTTCTGGTAATTCTGGTTTTAATATTTCTGATCTTTCTAATTTTGGTTCTTTGTTTTCTAAAGCTATAGGCTTAGGCTCGGGTTTTAATACTTTAGCATCTTCATTATCTTTTAAATCATTCTTATTAGAATCTTCTTTTTCCCCTTTATTTTCCAAATTAACATCTTCTTTATTTTCTTTTTTACCCTTTAATTCTTCTTCTTTTAATTTTTCTGCTATTTCATATACTGTTGGATCATCTGAAACAATTCTTTCTTTTGTATCTAAAAATCCCTTAACTTTTCCTTTTACATTTTGTTCTAGATTTTTTAAATCTTCACTACTTGCATAATACTTGCAAGAAATTATCAGTGTAAAAAAAACACAAATAATAAACATTCTCATTTTTCCATTCATAAGTTACTCCATAAATCTCAAAGATAATGCAATACTTAGTATATACAATTTTTTTTAAAGATTTAAATATTTAATTTTGTTACATTTCGGATTACATAGTAACAAAACTCAAATGTAATTTTAACCAACTCTTAAAAATCCCTCCATTGCAAATGATGGGGGCATTACAAATGATCACAAAACACATACAAATTAAATTTTGGGGTATTTGCTATATATCAGTTAAAGTATATAGTCTTTCTTGTGTGCACCCCTTAAAAACTATCACTTCTGCTTATTAAAACTACTCTACAGCCCAAATTCTACATGCAATGAAAAGCACCACAATTTGACTAAAATTTTAAGTTTTTGGTAAAATAAAAATTGCTATTTTTATATATTTTTATTACTTTTACTTAATTTAAAAGTAACACTTGTAAAAAGAGGACTTTATGGACTTTAATAATTATCTTAATTTAAATAAAGAAAACACAGATTTTATTCTTAAACTACTAAAAGATTATCAAAAAGTAATAGATGAAAATAAAATCCTAAAAAATACTCTAAAAAATTCAACTAAACCCAAAAAAGAAAATTTAAAACCCAGCCCTAAGTTCTACTTAACTCCTAAAACTATCAAACTAATTACAAAATGTATAAAACAATTAAAACAAATTGATCCAATATCTGGATGGTTCGTACATCTACTCTCAATAAGTGGGTGTAGGGGTACTGAAATGCAAAAAGTAAAAATAGAAGATATTACACAGTTATCAAATAAATCTGGAGAAATTTATTACAATATAAAAGTAAATGTAGCAAAAAAAAGAAATGTCGCTTGCATTAGGGAAATTGTTATTAACTCTAAGGAGTTTGATGCTATTCAAACAGCTCACAAAAATCATTTCGAAGAAAAAAATCTCGACACTAGACGTACTTATCTTTTCCAAAAAAGTAAACACAAGTTTAAAGATAATCAAATTGACATTATCCATATTTCTAAAAAATTCAAAAATCTTCTTAAAAAGTCAGGATTTAAGGTAAATAAATCGCTTCATTTATGCAGAAATTTATTTATTTCAAATTTAAAAGCCAATGGTTATAATTCTTTTCAAATTAAAGAACTTATGAAGTATCACTCAACTTCTGAGATTGATAATATTTACGGACTTTCTTCTGCAAACAAAATTCAAGCATATAAATTAGCCAAAAATAGCTTGAAGCTATAGATAACTATCTATGCTTAAATATTCGCTTTGAAGTTACTTTAAATATTTTTCCATTAAGCTTTAAATCAAGTGAATCATACAATATTTCTTTCTCTTTTGTAGCAATAAAGTGCGTTCCATTAACACCCGCAATCTTAACTTCACTTATTTCAAATTCATTCGCAGTTGCGAAATAGCCAAAAGACTCATATCTCACACTAGTTCTAATCCCATAGTAATTTAGTATCATACAAGGGTCTTTAATAAAACAATTACTCTTAATGTACCCAAGTCCTAAAAATCTGCGATATGCCACATTTATTCCAAAAGCATTGAATTCAATATTCTTAAACACACTTGTATAATAATACAAACATAAAAAATAGCACCCCCATCTTTGTATTTCCCCGAGTAAACTCCTATTGTTTTGTTTTATTTTGCTAATAAGCATTTTTTAAACCTCCTATGTTAAATAGTTTTTTTAATTTTTTAGTGCCCCATTCAAAAGGGGACACTATTTGCATATGCTATATTGCTCATATTTCTAGGCAAGAACACTTTACTGCTTGTCGGCAGAAGTCCTTTAAATCTATCTGATATTGCCCTTTTCTTAGGATCATAATTGAATACAAATTCTTTAAATCTATAATTTGTATGAACAATCAGTGGATATTTCTCCAAAATTTTATCAATTTTAATTTTAAGTAAATCTTTTATGGGTTTTTCTCTTTTTTTGTTTTCATTTTGAATTTTATTTAGTTCTACTTTTAGATTGTCAATCTCAATAAGATTACATTCAAGATTTGCAGCCTCATCATCGGTTTTAATCTCAAGGTCTATACACTCAACATATTCTACAAATTCTTTTACCCAATCAAACTCAACCCCAGATTGATAAAAATCACTATTTACTACAAATTCTTCAACAAGCTTAATAAACGCATCATTATCATGATTATTTGATCTTAATAACTTAAACTGATCATTTTTAACAATTTCGTTTCTTAAATTGAAAACTTCTTGTTCACATTTAAGAACAAATTCAAGCACTTTTGATATTAAAGCATCATTTCTCTTTATCTTACAATTAACCGGTGCAGCGTCGATTAAAAAGAATAAATTACAATATTCAAGTCCAGTACATGCTAGCTGCATTTGTGCCTGCACATAGTACTTGAAAAAATACTTACTACTTAAGAAATTGCCATTTTTATTGTACTCTTCAATAGCACTACTCATATAAGTAGAATCACTACTCTTAATCTCTAAAAGCTCTAAAAGCTCTAAAAGCTCTAAATCACCATAAATATTAATAAACCATCCATCAATTGTTGAGCCTACTAAAGTTTCTGAAACTCCCATTTTCTTGAAATAATTATATTTATCAACACCGTTGGCATATTTATTTTTATACAAAACAACAATATCGTCACCATATGCTTTAACAAATTCTCTAAATCCTAAATTTTCCAACTCTTTGCCTTTTAACATATATAAATTCTCTTCAAAAGGCATACTCATGCCAAAATATTTAAGCACTCTATTGATCATTAAGTCTTTAAGTCCAGCCCCACCAATTAGAACATTACCCACTTCACTAGCACCATATTTGTCAAGCTTGTTTCTCTGTAAACTAAAATCAATATTACGATTAAATCTAAAACACTCTTGACTGCTTATTCCTGGTAATTTTTTACCTATCTTGCTTAATTTGCTTTTTTCTTTAACTGGAGAGGATTTTTCCTCAAACACTTCACAACCAATAAAACTTTGTTGCTCAACATGCATAATTTTAATATCTCCATTATTTTTTATATTTTGATTTTTTTCTGAAACATTGTTCATATTATTGTTTGTCATTTTAGATGACCTCCTCTATTTATGTTTATAAATAATTATATAGCAAAAACTATTTTTGCCAACTTTTTTACAAAAATTTTTGCAAAAAAATAGAGTTTAACTAAACTCTTTATAAAGAAATTAGCTAAACCCCACTATATTGGATTTAATTGAATAATAAAACCTTTTTTTTGCTATATATATGTATATATACTATAACAAAAATCTTTTTTGTCAACTTATCTCTAAAAATTTTACAAAAAAAGTAAGACTTAACTAAATTCTCTTGTTAAAGAACTAGTTAAGTCCATCAAAATGTAACCTTTATTTTATATATGCAATATGGAGATCATATTATGCAATATTTATTATATTACAAAAACTGTTTTTGCCAAGTTTTATACAAAAAATTTACAAAAAATAAACTTTATCAAATTCTCTTGCTAAAGAACTTAATAAAGTCAAGAGCTTAGCTGAATTAGCTTTAAAAAATTGTTTTTTTAAAGTTTTTCAACAGTTAAGCATAGTCCAATTTAGAATTAAAATCAATTTGTCTTTTTACAAAAAAAGAACTTATTTAAAATCTTTTGTTAAAAAGTTCGAATAAGTTCTACTTTGGAATAGAGCAAAAATAAAATATTTCTTTTAAAGAATTTAAATAAAAATTTTAGTATCTCTATTAAAAAAACAAGTTATATGCTATTTTAATATTTTGAAAAATTTTAATCATTCTCAATTGAAAAAATACTTATTAAATATAGAGTAAATAATTGGAGCAAGTGTTATTCCCGCTATTAACATTACCTGTATTGTTCTATTACTTGCATTAAGTTCGTTTTTTAAACTAGATATATCCTTTTGCAAAGTCTTTTCTACACCATCTATCTTGGTATTTACACTATCTATTTTTGCATTAAGTTCGTTTTTTACATTGTCTATCTTAGCATTTACACTGTCTATTTTCGCATTAAGTTCGTTTTTTACACTATCTATTTTCACATCTAAACTATATATATCTTTTTGAAAGTTCTTTTCTACATTAATTATTTGTTGTTCTAAAGAATTCATTCTTTCTTTTAAAACTTCAAAGTTGTAATTATCGTTCTGAAGTAAAATAAAATCTATTGTCTCTTCACTAAACCCTTTATTTAAAAATTCTAACCTTATATTTTCTATTTTAAGAGCATTGTAGGCTAAATTACTCATAAAATCCCCCTTATTATCCTTTCAATTGTTTATATTTTTTTAAAAGCTTATTAAGAAAATCTTTTTGATTTTCAAGAAGTTCTTCCAAAATAAAAGCCGTAAATTTGGCATGATTTTTGTAAAAATCATAACTTTCTTGTTTTTTAAGCTGAAATCTTAAGGGTTTTATCGGGTTTTGTTTGGACTTTTTTATTGTTTTGCTCTCTTTATTTCTTAATATAATTAACGTTTCTAATATACCATTTTTTATTAGAAATTCTTCTTGTATAATCCCATCTTCTATTGCATTAGCAATTTTTAAATAATTATAGACCTGTGCTCTTGCAAGTCTATAATCTTTAGAAAAAGCTTCAAAACTTTTATACCCATCAAGTTTATAATATTCATTGTCTTTAATTTCTTTTAAAATTTTTAAAGTTTCTAGCTTACAATAAATTTCTTTTTTAGAATTAATTTTTAATTTTTCTTTCAAAGAATTATAATGATTTAATGCACTATCAGCAATAATATAATTCCCATTATCACTTAAATCTCTTTTATTTACCTTAATATCCAATTTAAACTCCTTTTACATTTAAAATGTCTAATTATTAGACTTTATATTTTTTAAAAAAATTTCTAAAATATTTTTATACTCTTTTATATAATCTTTATTTAAATCAAAATTATTATTTTCTGCTATTCGTCTATTTAAGTCTTCTCTTTCAGATATTATTCCTAAAAACCCATCTTTTGTTTTTAACATTTCAAACAATGTTTTATGTGTTCTATTTTTTCTAAATCTTGTTATTATTAAAAATATAGGTAAAAATAAATTCAATTTTCTTACAAAAAAATTAAATAAATCCAAACTTTCCACTGCCCACTTTTCAGCTGTCATTGGAATTATTATATAGTCACTACATAAAAGTGCATTTTTTAGTGTAACATCTAAACTGGGATTTGTATCAATTACTATATAGTCATATATATAATGTAAAGTTCCCAAGCTTGTTTTTAACAAAAAATCTTTATATTCGATTTTATCTTCACTAAAATTATGTAGCGTAAGATAGCTAGGTATAAGATCAAGATTATTATCTATATTTATAATAGTACTATCAATGTCTACATTTTCTTTTAAAATTTCATAAATATTAAATTTGGTAAAATTAATACCTAGTTTTTCTATTTTTTCATAAAAATAACTAGTAATAGATGCTTGAGTATCCATATCAATTAAAAGAACTTTATTATTTTTTGATAACAAAGTCGACAAAATTATTGCGCTTGTGCTTTTGCCAACACCGCCCTTAATTGACGCAATTGTTATTATTTTAGGTTTTTTAGTATCCATTTTGTTAAAGGTCCTTGTTCTGGGTATTTTTTCCCATAAAATTCATATACTTGTTTTTCTAAATCTGTAAACATACTAAATAATATTTTATTATAGTGGTTATTCATTCTCTGTTTATCTAATAAGCGATATAGTCCTTTAAAGTAGAAAAAAACACTGCCAGCTTTAAATCTAACTTCCATATAATATGCCCTTGCAAATCCATAAGATTTTCTATTCCCGTTTAATTGATACTTTATAATAGCCTTTTTTATTGGTTTTCTGAACCCGTAAAAAATTCCAATAAATTTATCCCCTTCTTTAATGGGGTATAAATGTGTTTCCTCAACAATTCTTTCTCCATTAAACAATGCCCTTAATGACACTCGAAATTCATTTTTTTTCTTTTTTTTATTCTCATAAACTCCGAATTTATAAACGTCCATCATTATTTTTGTATGGTACATAGCTTTACCATTTTCTTTTTCAATCAAAATAAAGCGTTCTTTATTTTGGCATTCTACTTTACATTTTCCTTTTTTTATAGGTTCTGGTGCACTTTCCATATTAAATCCTTATACAACTTCTTTTAATATCAAAGAATTATTTTCATTTTTTATTAGTTCTAATAATTCGCAATTATATGTATCAAATATTTTACTGTATTCTAATTTCTTTTTGCTATTCAAATAAGTTTTTATAATTGGCTTTATAAATTCAATATTCACCTTTTCTTTTAGTTGCTCAATGAGAATATTATAAATGTTTGTTTTTATATGCTCATAATTTTTTTGTGGGTTTTCTTTTTTCAATTCAATTGACTTTTCTAATTTGAGCTTTATTTTGCTTAAATCGTCATATTTTTGATATTCGATGATAAAATGCGGTTTATTTTTGTAAATTTCATATACTTTTTGGATATTTATTTTCAATTGTTTAGTATTGTATCCTTTTTTTTCTAATTGTTTTTTTGTATTTTCTAGAATTTCTTTTAATTTGTTTTGCTTATCTTTAAAGCAAGATTTATTGAAAGAAATATGTTTATTTTTCTTTAAACTGTTTTCATATCTTTTCACGGTTTTAAATATTTCAATTGTTAAATCTGTTTTAATATCTAATTTTAATATCTTTGAAAGAGTTTTTTTATCGAAAAAGTTACATTTATTGAAATATTTTGTTTTTTTATATTCTTCTATTTTATTGGAATTTATTTCTTCTTTTATATTATTTTTATTACATAAACACTCCCCCAATTCTACATTACCCTTTTTTGGAGATTTGTCTATAAGGTAGTTAGACACTCTCGATTTAAATCGAGAGTGTTTTTTTTCTTGAAAGTATTGGTTGATTTTAAAGTGGCATACATTTTTTTCATAATTAAGGTGATAGTAAATTTCAGTGCCAAAATTTACACCCAAATGTTTGTAGTAGTTGGTTGTTACTTTAAATTCTCTTTCTAATTTGTAAAGATATTTTTGCAGTGTTCTTAATGTAGTAGGAGCTTGACCATTTCTTTTTAGATTTTCATTAAAGTAATAGAGTATGGTTTTTTGTGTATATTTCTTGTAATTGGCGTTTATGTATTCTAGTGTTGAGATAAGAACTATTAATTTATATTGATGCTTGTTATAGCAATTTGGACCTTTTTTGTTGACTAAAACATTGTGCATGTTTTCTCCTTTATTTATGTTTAATAATAGTTAATAGTATAATGCATAATTTCGATTTAAAAGTAAATACTTTTCTAAAAAAAATATAAAATTTTAATTATTAATCTCATTAATTAAATACACTTTTTTATAATTTAGTAAAAAGATTGATTTTAATGATAAGTTAGTCTATACTGCAAGTAGTGTAGGAAAATATTGTCATATGTTCAACCTACCTTTATTTATGTAATTTCCAAAAAATGTAATGTAAGGGTTTAGCTTAGTTCTTTGGTAAAGAGAATCTAGCTAAGCCCTCATTTTTTTGCAAAAATTTTTGTAAAAAAGTTGGCAAAAATAGTTTTTGCTATATAATTATTTATAAACATAAATAGAGGAGGTCATCTAAAATGACAAACAATAATATGAACAATGTTTCAGAAAAAAATCAAGAAAATATACAAAATAATATACAAGCAAAAATAAGCTTCAGAAAAGATATGCAAACTCTAAGAATGAATTTACCAGGTATTGACAAAAGTCTTGTAAATAAAGGATATGGATACAAATATCAGAATTTCAATGACATAGTAGAAGAAATATACAACGTTATTAAAAAGCATAATTTGGAGCTTGATTTTGAGCAAGATCCAATTTCTAAAGAGGGTCAATACGGTATATTTGATTATATTAGGACCACATTCTACAGCACAAGTACTGGGTATGAAAAGTCTTTTGATACACGAATTCATATAGATGGGTCTAAAAATAATTCAATACCACAACAAGTTGGCTCAGCTATTACTTATTTCAAAAGGTACGCTTTAGTGGGACATCTTAACATAAAAAGTGAAGTTGATACTGATGCAGACCCTAATTACAATAATTATGAAAACAAAAATTCTACACCTAATAAGCAAATTAGTGTTAATAAAAAACAAGAACAAAAACAAGATATTAATTACAATCAGAAAAAAGATATTAAGCAAGAACAAAAAAAAGATATTAATTACAATCAGAAAAAAGATATTAAGCAAGAACAAAAAAAAGATAGGCTTTATTATTACAGCATTTTTAAAGAAGCGTTGTCTAATATAAAAAATTGGGTAAATAGCTCTACAACAAAAGAGAATATAAACTCAATTATTCAAAAAATAAACTTTATTCAGAATATAGACCCCAATAATATTGATGATATCAAGAAAATTGAAGCCGATTTAATTGCGTATTTTGAGAAACATAGTGATTTTAAGAGTATAAACTATTGGGCAGAGATTATAAAAGATTATTTCAAGAAAAATAATAGATTAAAGGATTTACAAGATTTTGAAAAGTTTATGTCGTTTAAGAGGACTACTTATGGCCCTAGCCCGCTATTATTCTTTTGCACGTTAAAAGAAGAAAAACAATTTGATTATATATTTGCAGCATAGCAATATGTTTACATAGTGCACCTTTAAATAGCAGAGCCCCCAATAAGGGGGGCCCGCTATGCGTATAATAATCAAGAATTTGCAATTAAGCACTGTTTTTAGTTGTTCCATTGTTTAAGACTATCATAATGGTTCTCCTCGTTTAAAAGTTCAGTTTTAAGGCAATTATAAATCTCTTTATTGCCATTTTTAGAAAATATATCAACAGCAACGCCTCTGAAATATTGTTCTATTTCGTTGTTCACATTTCCATATTTATTATTTTTATTACAATTTTGTGGAGTATTAGCTTTACAATCAATAGCTCCTTTAATATAAGTATCAAAGTCTTCACCCTCCGCTTTTGATTTTCTTTTACTTTCTAAAAAGTCATAAACTTTTGTAAAGGCATTGGCTAATTCTTTTTGTTTTTGAGTATCTGTAGAAGAAAGCCAATCAAAGAAGTCATTACATTTACTTTTATTTCCATTAGCACATCCTTGTATTTCATTGTTTAATTTGTCAGTTGTGTATTTAAACACATTGATTAATGAATTAAACATTTTTTCTTCGTCGGATGTTAAAGTAATTTTTTCTTGTTGTGGCAGTTCTTCTTGGCCTAAATCACGTTTTTTTCTACTTTTTAATTGTTGTTCAACATTGTTTTTTAAAGTGTCATTATCATTAGAATTACAGCCGATTAGCATAATTAAAAACAAACAAAATAATATATTTATAATTTTCATTATTATTCCTTTTTTTATCTTCAATACAATACATTAAGTAACAAAAAAGTTTATTCTTGTAAGTATAGATCTTATTTTTAAAAATTTTTAAAGATTTTAATTGAAAGATTTATATTTTAGAATATTGTGCTAGCTTTTATTTCATTATTATTAAATATAGGAGTAACTAATGAAAAATAAAAATTTATTTAAATTATTTTTTGTATCAATGTTGTTTATAATTGCTTGTAAAACATATGTAAAAGAAAAAGAAGAAATAGATTTGTTGCTTTCATCTGTTTCAACTCTTAAAAATGATTCTAAATATGACAACTTTAAAGAGTATAAAGATAAAATAAATAAATTAACAAAAAGCCTAAAGGATGTGGGTGATGCGGAGCTTAAAGAAAAACTATTAAAGTTGCAAAGCCTATTTCAAGATAAATTGGCAGCTAAATTAGCAGCTTTAAAAGCAGCTAAACAAACAATCGAGGGTTTTTCAGATAAGGACAAGGAAAAAGAAAAGATATGGAAAGAAGCAAAATTGGTTGGAGTAACTATAAAGCTTAGTGGAAATAATACTACTGGCAAAGGAGCAGAAATGTCTAAAGAAGCTGTAGAACAGATAGATAAAATAATAAAGTTTCTAGAAGAAGGTACTAATTGATTAATAAATATTCATATTGAAAATGTTAAAATCTAGATATTAGATTAAATTAGATTTAATATCTAGATTTTTTTCTATTGTAAAAGCTAATTTGATTAATATAAAGTATAAGTTCTTGCAAGAAAAACCTTTTTGTAATTTACATTTTTAACTTTTAATATTGATTATAGACTTTCTGTGCTATGGGTTTTGTTTTTTGAATGTACTCTAAAAGTATTTTGATATTATGTTTGATTGAAGTTATAGAGTGTTCATCTCTTAGTGTTGATAAGTTGGGATAAGTATATTCTGGATAATTTGGATCATTAACTTTTACTTTTGTTTTAGCTAAGAATGTTATAAGGTACATAACATAATCTGATAATTTTGCCTCATATTTAGCTAAAGAGCCGAGTGTTTGAATAATTGGTGGCTTTGGTTCATCTGGTAAACTAGCAATAGTATTGCAACATAGTAGTAAAGTAAGTAACAAGTAGTTTACTAGTTTAAGCATTTTCACCCCTTTTAAGGATATTAATATATTCCCTCATGATTTTATTGCGTTTTGCTTTTAATGAGGAGATAATTTTATTACTTTTATTATTAGAAATAGCCTCTATTATCTGGATATTGTATTTTAATATGTCTTGTATTTCTTCTAATATTTTTGTTGATTCGGCTGTTTCCATAGATTTTAGTGTGCTCATATATGTTTTGTAGAAAAAATCTATTACCTTGCTAAAGGTATTAATGTAGTTATGATCTATGTTTGTATCAGTTTTAGCTATGTTAGTTAAGCTTGATAGTAAATTAAGCCCTAAACCAATAGTGCTATTTTGCATTATGTGTTTCTCTCTTGATAGATAGGTTTTCCTTCCTGATTGAATTTTAGCTTATTAGATATTTTTAGATTTTTTTCATCAGAATTAACTAGATCAATACATTGATTGATTTTCTCATTTATTGGGGCGAGTGTTTTAGTTATTGTTGGGGTTAATGCACTCTCAAGTCTTTCCATATTTGCTGTATAGATTAATTTGTAATGAGAATACAACTCATAAACCAAAAAGAATCCTTTATGTGCAGCCTCATCAAATTCATCTTCAAATTTAGAAAATATATCAATAAGGTTTGATAAAGACTTAAGTCCAAGCTCAACATTATCTTTAGATAATTTCATAAATTAATCCCGTTTTTTAATATGATTGTTGCCATTTCCATTTTTAAAAATCTTGCCTATTACTATAGATAGTATGTCTTTTAGTAATGGTTTGAGAAGAATTAACACCCCTAGAACCAAGACTGTTACAAAAATCATTACGGCTATGAGTTTTATTTCATTTAGATTAATAAGAAGTTCTGTTATTTTAATATCCATTTTTAATCCTTCATTTTAATTTTTTATTGGTATATACAGTATATACCAAAACTATAATTTTTGCTAAAAAAGTTTACAGCTTTAAAAGCTGTGGGACTGAACCCCCCGATGTGTTTTTTCTTTTTTGGACATACCATCCTTGTAGTAAAGGAAATATGGTAGATGCTCCTTGAGATCCTGTATGCTCATATAATAAAGTTTTTTCAGATTCATCGGAATATTTTAAATATATCATTTTAGACATGTGATCGGTCCTATGGTGTTCTGAGTGAACCTCAATATCAAGGTAAATAGGGTCATCATCATTATATTTGTAAAAGATAAGATTTACACTATAATAGTACTCCAAATCAATACGTATTCCTTTATTCTTGTATTCATACGGATAAAACGTATTGCCAGAAATTATGTCACCATACTCAAAATCGGACGGTACGCCTAGTAATTGTTTAGGAACAGGTGTTTTTTGAATAGTTGAGGAAGACATTATTAAAAGATCATCACTTCTAGATAGAGTAGCTGATGATATGCTATCTGTAAGGCGTGATTTAATTTTACTAAAAAGGTTGGAAAGCTTATCAGAATTATTACCAATTAGTTTGTCAATTATGTTAGCGTAAATTTTTTCTACAAACTTTTCATCAGCTGCAAGTTCAGTAGCGATTGTAGACTTAATTATCTCTTTAAAATAACCCAGTCCTTCCCCCTCAAATGTGTTTTTTTGAGCGGTTTCTAAAAAGTTTTTAAATGTGATAGCGTTACTACTTGCAACCCCATCATCAAGTAGTAAAAGATCGTTATTATTAACGGTCGTAACCTTATTCAAATCTTTAATTTGAACTGTTTCTTCTTCATCAATTAGTAATTTTTCTTCTTCTCCAGCCATAAAGCCTCCTTAATTGTTAAAAGTTATAATATTTGCGCCATCTTCATTATTTATTTTAAGAACCCTACCAATAGGAATAATCCCCTTTATAAAAGCATAAATTGAATGGTCATAGCCTTTGGGAAGTGAGTTAAATACCAAAGCCTTTTTAGATGCAGCGTACCCTTTTTTCTTTTCTCTAATTAGTATCTTTTTAGGCCGTTTACCTTTTTCAGTGCTGGGTGAAATAAATGTGGTAAAGTTTGTCTTTATTGCCCCTTTTAAAGAGATATCAATAACACCAGGCTCGGGTGTAGTAACTGAAATATCCACATTCAAAAAAGCCTTAAAAATCAGTCTAAATGACTCATCAGTACCTATATGACGTAAAGCAAAAATAACACTATTAATATTGCTTGTAATGCTTTGTAGAGTTTGAGTTTTTGCATAAAAAATTGATAAGACTTGAGATATCCATATAGCAATATATCTTGATTTTATATTTTCTTTTGCATTAATGGATATGAAGTTAGAATTAAGAAACTTAAGCTCATTAAGCAGTTTTTGTGCGTATTTAGTTTCTGTAAGTATAAATTTTTGAATTTCAGTGTTTTTTAAAAAATTAGGTATTTTCATAATTTTCAAGTATCAATGTCAATAAGTAGTCGATCAGTTGTATTGAAAAGTAGCATTGTATCATCATTGATAGCAATATCTTGATTTGTTTGAAACTCACTATCACTGATTTTTGAAATACTTTCAGTGTCTGTATCTTTAACACAAACTTTAATTTCCATAAACTTAATCCCTTTTACTTCATTGACTGGAGCAAAAAAGTCTTGATATTCAAAGCTAATGCCCATATCAGAATAGTTATTTGAAATAATCCTAGAATATATGTTTCTAATTTGAGAGTCTATGTTTAAGTAGAGATAGTTTTTAAGATCAAGTTTGTACTTCACTTTCATATAAACATATTTTCTTTTTCCTAGGGATATTTTGTAGGATTTAAGTTGCCCGGTTGAGTTGAGTCCATCAATTTCTATGTCTCCCTCAAGTAAAGTGCCGCTAGGAGTTGTTAGATATAATGTTTCCCAAAGTTTAGCCTTAAATTCGGGGTTGTTAATATTAGTTTTATTAGTGTCTAGTAAATCTTCTTTTAAAATTAGATATATATTAGCTTTTCCAGCTGAACTTTTAATGTTAGCATGTTCTATCCCATTAAGATTAAGTAAAGCATTGCGAACTGCGCTGTATGTTGTGCTTTTAGAAGAAATGTGTTCTTCAATAGCAGCCCAATAAGTACCACCCGGTTTCATTTTAGAAAAAAAGAGATTAAGCTCATTAATTATTTCTTCTTCAATTAATGCTAAAGAAGATGCAATAATGTTGTAAATCGAGCTATTACTATCATCAATGTTAATCCCATAATTCACTCGTAAGTATTCTCTTTTAGTCCGTACTATATCCCTAATTGTGCGCTTTAGAATACCAAAATCAGAATCAAAAACAATACTCATAAATTAAACTCCATATTTAAAATATCACCAGAG
>NZ_JACHGM010000011.1 GCF_014202295.1 Borreliella afzelii | reverse complement strand
AGTGTAGAAAAATATTTTCATATTGACTACCTATTTATTTTTGATCATTTTATGAGAGGCAAGCAGGGCTTATATAAGTTCTTTAATAAGAGAATTTACACAAGCCCTGAGCTTTTTATAAAAATTTTTGCTACAAATTTGGTAAAAATAGTTTTTGATATTTTTAGTTATTTGTAAAAATAATAAATTAAGGAAAAAAATATTAAGAATATGTTTATTAATAATAATTTTAATTTAGGTCTAAAAACCATTCAACAAGGAAATTTTTAATTTTTATGATCCTTTATAGGTTTATAAAAAAAATGGTATTAGTAAAAATCTTTAAAAATATGGGTATAAGTATCAGAATTTTAATAAAACCATAAGGGAAGTTGAAAATGTTATTAACAAGTATAATCTTGATATTAGATTTATGTAATATACAATTTTTACTATTGTTTAAAATTAAACAATTTATGTTATATAACTTAATTTTTTACACGCAGTGGACGTTATATATTATTTAGTGTATTAATACTCATATAAAGCTTACAAAAAAACAACGAAAATAATTTCGAAAATGTGAATTTATTGTATCAATTATTTAGTTCTAGAACTTTTTAAATAAAAAAGTATGCTTTAGTTGTAGTCCTTAGCATAAAAAGTAAAGCGGATATAATGTGGTACCTAATCTATAATAATTATGAAAGTGAATGCCTCTTATTTAGTGAATAAATATGTGTTAATAAATCTAAAAGAAAAGCTATTAATAGAAATTAAAAAAATATAAGAGTTTTGAGATAGTGTTTCAAGAGATGTTGGTTAGCATTAATTAAATAGGCCGCTTAGTAACTAAAGGCTCACAAATTCAATTATTTAAGCAATAGGTTTTGCAATGTCCTTTAAGGAGATATTTTATAGAGAATCGTATATTAAGTAGTTTGTATAAAAGACTATAACTTAAATAAAAAATAACTAAGGTTGAAATATTAAACCATCATATGATTTGTAATGTGGTTGGAATTGGGATACTTAATGTTGGTGTGTTATCTTATTTTTTTGTTAAGATATAAAAAAAGTCATATAGTTACTATTGAAGTTATTGAGAAAATTTTAATTTTTAAATACTTTAATATTAGAGTGGGTGGTATAATAATTTTTTCAGACGTTAGTTATCATAATTTTATTCAACTTAGTTTAAGTATGTAATAGAATAAGTTCTAGGATTATTCTGTAGAAATAAGGTAATAATTTTTAGATCAAAATAAGATTTTTAATAACATCTATTCAAATATATATATTTTTCCGTGTAAGCCTTAAATATACTGTTTCTTTAAATTGCTAATAAATTAAAAGGCCAAACCTTTAAAGGGTCTTTATTAATGATATGACCGTTTTTTGTAGCTTTTCTGATTCCTCAGTTTTTTCTTTAAATTGATTATAAAGTGTACTTACATGAGATTTAAGCTTATTAACATCTGTTTTTATAAGATTTGTGTCATTTTAATAATCTAATAAAAGTTGTTTTGACATTTCTGAGACATTTTTTATTATAGATAATATTTTTTCAAGTGAATTTTTAAGTTTCTGTAAATCTGAAGTGTCTAGTTTATCTAGAGTATCTTTTTTGGGGTATAAGCGATTAGTTACTATGTCAAGATCGACTCCAAGGCTGCTAAATAGGTTGTATATCACGTCTTCTTTTATCGATAGTTTCATAATATCTGCAAATTCCTTTAATTCCTTAATATCAATAGCACTTAAAAGAGTATAAGTATGTCTTCTAAATTTTATAGATCTCTCAGTATTGTCAGACACCTTTTCTTTGCCCGGTCCCCAACCAAGCTTAGTAAAATTCATTCCATATTGGTTAGAAAGTTCTTTTTCCATTATTTTTATATACTTTTCTTTATGTGCGTTAGCTGTTTCTATTAAATTTTTTAAATCATTAAGTAGTTTGTTTTTTATTTCTTTATTTAGGTCTTCTTCTATGCCAAGCTTTAATTCCTTATTAGATGGAGATTTAATATCTTTGTGTTTAGTATCAAAATCTAGACTGCAAGCATTTAAAAATAGAAAAATAAATATACTTGTAATTATATAGTATTTCATAAATACTCTCCTTGAGTATAATTGAGGCTTTAGTGTATACTATTAAAGTAATTAAATATTAAATATTATATATTTAATGTTAGAAGTTTTATAGCATTTTGAGTTTTTTAAAAGTATATTTTATATATTCTCTATTGATTTTTACTAAATTTGGAAATCGTTTGAAATTTTAAAACCCGAATTAATATTTTATTCAAAAAATATTGTTATTTTTGAGGGTCTTATTTGGGATAATTGATATAGAATTAAAGGGCCTTTAAGGGGGGAATATCTAATAAGGGCATAATGAATTTTAAAGATGTTATGATGAGTTAGCTTTGAGCTTAATTAAAGTGGTTGGAAAAAAATGGCTATGCAAATATTGTTACCTTTTTAAGGTAAAATTTTGATGAAACAATTAGCTTGAATTTAGTCTTTTTAGATTTAAATAATTGAAGGGTGTTATGTTAGTATTGCATTCTAACAAAGTTGGTTTATATGAAAATTAACAGTAGTTAGATTTGGCAATAAGATTGCCAAAATTGAGCCCCTAGAAAAGAATTTGTAAAAGTATATATTTAATTTATATATCAAAATTGATTTTGTAAAAAAGGTTTAATATTAAGGAAATATTCAAATTTGTTTTTGGGAAACTATTTGTGATATCACATTAACAATAGAATTAATTGTATTTGGTATTATTATTAAATTTTAGGCTTAGTTAAGAAAAAAATAGAGGTAAGTTACTTTTATAGTTTACTGTTATTTTTATAGATTTTTTAGGCTTTAATTAATGTAAGGTTTTAGATTGTGCAAGTTTTTGTAAGATTCTTTTTAAGAGAAAAGTTTTTAATCAAATTTTTAATAATAGATTTAAGCCTATTAGGGGCTGTTTCTATAATAATTTAGATTTTTTTGTTAGAATTTATGAGATCATTATTTTTAAATCAAAGATTATAGAAGGAGCACTTCACCAATATAGATATTATTGAAAATATTGTATTAAGGTAAAAAGGCTTAATTTCTCAAAAAAATCGATAAATCATTTCTAAGCTTGTGTATATAAAAGGTCTATTCCTATTAATAATAGAAAATCAAATAGGCTATTGGTTAGAATAAATATATTAGATTAATGCTTTCTTACAATGTTAAATTGATATTTTGATAACTTTTAACTAAAAAGCAAAAGAATTCTCTGTTTATAATTTAATTGCAAAAATTTTTAAATTTAGGTGGAAGCCCATCTTTTAATACCAGGAGGCCAATGTTTAACTAAAGATTATAAAAAGTTTTCACATATAATTTACATAGATTTTAATTGAAGATAAGTTTTTCAAATTAATTTTTTTAAATTTTAAATATACATTTTATAATGTTTATAGGCCCCTTACAGTAGAAATAGGGTAATAATTTTTAGACCAAAATAAGATTTTTAATAACATCTATTCAAATAGATAATATATTTTCCCATATGAAGCCTTAAATATACCGTTTCTTTAAATTGCTAATAAATTAAAAGGACAAACCTTTAAAGGGTCTTTATTAATGATATGACCGTTTTTTGTAGCTTGTCTGATTCTTCAGCTTTTTCTTTAAATTGATTATAAAGAGCACTTACATGAGATTTAAGCTTATTAACATCTGTTTTTATAAGATTTGTGTCATTTTGATAATCTAATAAGAGTTGTTTTGACATTTCTGAGATATTTTTTATTATAGATAATATTTTTTCAAGTGAATTTTTAAGTTTCTGTAAATCTGAAGTGTCTAGTTTATCTAGAGTATCTTTTTTGGGGTATAAGCGATTAGTTACTATGTCAAGATCGACTCCAAGGCTGCTAAATAGGTTGTACATACTATATGCTGTTGCCAGAGTTAAAATATTTGCAAATTCCTTTAATTCCTTAGTATCAATATCACTTAAAAGAGTATAAGTATATCTTCTATAGTTTATAGATCTAACAGTATTGCTGGATATATCTTCTGTGCCTGGTCCCCAATTCAAACCATTAAAAGGCATTCCATATTGATCAGAAGGCTCTTCTTCCATTCTTTTTATATACTTTTCTTTATGTGTGTTAGCTGTTTCTATTAAATTTTTTAAACCATTAAGTAGTTTGTTTTTTATTTCTTTATTTAGGCCTTCTTCTGTGTCAGGCTTTAATTCCTCTCTGCCAGGGCCTTCTTCTGTGCTAGGCTTTGATTTCTTATTAGATGGAGATTTAATATCTTTGTGTTTGGTATCAAAATCTAGACTGCAAGCATTTAAAAATAGAAAAATAAACATACATATAATTATGTAGTATTTCATAAATATTCCCCCGAATATAATTCAGTCTTTAGTAAATAATAAATTTAATTACTCTAATATTATACACTAAATTTAATTATTTTAATATTATATATAATATTAAAATAATTAAATTTAGTGTATAATATTAGAAGTTTTATAACATTTTGAGTTTTTAAAAAGTATATTTTATATATTCTTAATTAATTTTTACCATATTTTCTTATTCCAATAACAATATGTTTCATTTATGAATAGGCTTGTAATGCTTATTATCTTTAAGATATTAAAAAACTTTAAATTTATAAAGTTTTTATAGTATTCATATTGGGGTTTTGTGAAGCAAATAAGGTTGCTCATGTAGTTAGTTAAAGAGGGCTGCCAGCTATTAATTGCAAGATAAGCATTTTATAGTATGCAATGTTTTTACTTGCACGGAATAGTTATAATTAATGAATAAGTAAAAGTAATTAATTAAATAGTGGTTTTGAAAAAGCACCAGAAGAAAACAAAAAATTCAAATAAAAAGTATAAAAAGCATGAAGCATTGTCTGCTTTATAATGTCCCCTTTTACATAGGAGTTTGCTTATTTATAGCATCTTGTTCTTGTAAAATAGAAAATTGCAAAAATTTTAAATAACAGCTTTAATAAATTAGCTACTATATAATAACTTTTTTAGAACACAAATAACTTAAAAATATTTAAAAAACACAAATAGGTAGAAATTGATAAAAAAGGCGGCTTATAGGGTGTAGTGTGTCTTATAATATTGCTATACTTAATGGGCAAAAGCAACTTTTTATTCAATAGATCTTATAAATAGTAAACTTATATACCAAATAAAAAACGCTCTATAAATAAATTAATATAATATAAACATGGAGAGTACTTTTTAATTTAGTATATTAAATACTTTAATTAATCAAGTGTTTATGTTACTTCTTCTAAATAAAGAATACATAATCCTTTTAAAAGAAAATTTATTAGTATTAACTGTAAAAATAATAGACT
Source organism: Borreliella afzelii (assembly GCF_014202295.1). NCBI lineage: Bacteria > Pseudomonadati > Spirochaetota > Spirochaetia > Spirochaetales > Borreliaceae > Borreliella > Borreliella afzelii. The sequence continues at coordinate 16,146 of NZ_JACHGM010000011.1, read as the reverse complement.
TTTTTAATAAATTTTAATCCACAATGCCGGAAATAGATATTGATAATATGGTTGTTTTTAGATTATCATTCTCTTTTTTTTTATCATTAAACCGATTTAATTTTTCACTCAAATAGGTTTCTAGCTTAGAATCATCTGTTTTTATAGAATTTTTATTTTCCCGATAATCTAATAAAATCTGTTTTATTTCTGTTGAAACAATTTTCCTTATAGAGAAAAATTGTTCAAGAGAATTCCCTATCTTTTTTAAATCTGAGATTTTTACCTTATCTAAAGCATCTGTTTCTAAGGATAAGTGATTAATTATTCTTTCTAGGTTAAGTTCTAAAATTGCTATGCTATTTAGAATCTGACCCGGCGATTGTAATTTCGGTTTATGAAATATTGTTGTAAATTCATCAAGTTCATCATTTGTTAAAAAAGTATTTATAAAATCAAAAGCTCTTTTATCTATTGTAAAAACTTCTCCATCACTTTCGCTATCTACAGTTTCTTGACTTTCTTCTGGCTCAATTGGTGGTAATTTATTTTTGTCTATAGTTGTTTTAATTATCTCTATTAAATTTTTTGTTTCGCTAATATTAGCATTTTCTGTTTTATCAATATGTTTTTTTATTGCTGTTTCAGTGGCATGATCGGCACCACAACTATTTAAAAGCAAAAAAACACACATACATAAAATTATGTTGTTTTTCATAAAAATATTCTCCTCAATTGGTATGTATTAATTGTATTCTTATATTAGGAGACATACAACATGAATCATGTATTTTTTATTATCAAAATTATAATTTTTTAGATTTTTGTTTCTTTTTTAAATAAAATTTCTCTTAACTATTTGTAATAGTTAAAAATTACTTATTTATTCTCATGAAAAATTTTATTATTCTTTCAAGCTCTTTAGAAATCCTTTAATATTTTTAGAATTTTTTAAGCTTTTCTAAAAACTTTATTTGAAAAATAATCTTCCCATTTTGTATTGCTTTTGTTTTTTTATACTAATAAACATTAATAATCAAATGTTATTTTACAGATATTGTTTTTTAATTTTTGTTTTTATCTGATGGTTTTTAACAAAAAATAATTTGCGCTACTATTTATAAATAGTAACCCCATGTAAATTTGCCAAAAATTAATCTATTAGTGTCAATTTGAATATGCGCATCTTTCTTTAATCTTAATACCTTGGCCCTATCTTACTTTAAGTTTAAGTTTTTTACTAAGAATACAAGAATAGATGATATCTATTATATCATCTATTCTTTGCTGCTGCCAGAATATTTACCAACTCATTGTTCAAATTAAGCCTTTCTAAAAGATTCTTTTAAATTTTTTATTGTTTTAAATCTCTTTTTTGAGATTTTTTGCCAAATTAGATACCTTTTGAAGGTCTTTTTTGTATTAACCACTTTTTGTTTTAAAGAGTTTATTTTTTTCTTTATAATTCAAAAGTTATAGTTATTATTATGAAGTAATATTTTATATTTTATATACTCTTTTTATGTCATTGTTTTGTAAGACTTATATGCATAAATTGCTAATATAATTTTAATTAATTTAATTTTATACTTGACTTTAGTCAAAAACAACTTCCTTGCTAATAGCTAAAAATGATCCCGAGAACTTTAAATATTTACTTTATTTAGAATATTTTAAGTTTAGTGAAGAAGAAATTGATAGAATATTAAATCTAGATGCCAAAGATAAATTCTTTAAAGATAAAGAAAATGAAAATAATTTCATTGTGGCCAGTCTTTACTCATTAACTAAAGAAGATTTTATAATTTTGCTTAATGATTTTAAGATATTGAAAAACAAAAAAGGAGAAGATTATATTTTGTCTTTAATAAAGGGATATGAGAATTGTTTGCTAGGTGCGAAGGGTTTCAATCGTTGGAGGATTGCATAATAGATCCCAATTGCCAGATTTTGAATTGACAATTAGGATCGTAAAGTTGCTATTGCACTTGATTTAATAATTTTTTTTAAACTTGAGCTGGAATCCGTTTATTCCAATATCAAAATTTGGTTCAAAACCCGCAAGCGAAATGCCTGATTTTTTTCCAATTTCTTTATCTTTTTTATTTGCAAATATAAATGGAATAATAAGCGAGGTTATATAGGATGTCAAAAGTGTGAGCGCTCCTATTCCCATTAGTGTATATCCAGTTCTTAGTTTTGTCTTATCGTTATTACCATACTCAGGCATATTAAAAAATCCGGTTACTATAAGGGTCATCCCCAGCAAACTGAATCCAAGTACTGATCCACCACCAATATAATCTCCTTGGGAAAAGGATCCTATTCCCAAAGGAATTACCATGTTAAGGAAAAATGCCATTAATTCGGGCTCATATGTATGGTGGTATCTTGGATATGTGTACGGATATAATGAATAATATCCTGGATAATATCCAATTTCTGATTCTGGGATGAAAGATACGCTTGAAAGATATTTTTCAGCATATGCGTTATTATTTTTTATCTCTTTTTTTAGTTTTCTATCTATGTTAGCATATAAATTGGATAGAAAACTAAAAATTAGTATTAATGTGATTTTTTTTTCATATTAATATTATCTCCTAATAATTAAGTTTTGATAATTGAATGTTAGCGCAATTTCTAGATTTTATATGGGGAGATGGATTTTTTTCTAAAATATAATTTGAGTTACTTGAATGTGCTAAGCGGATTTTGACAATTCTTGAGAAGAGATAAAATTGGTATATGCTTGCTTCTTTTAGAGGAATTTATCTTACTTTGCAGAACTTTTAAAGGTTTGCTAAAAATAGTATTTGGGGACAAACTTATATATTTGCAGATTGTTTTAGCAGTAGGGTGGAGAAGGAGTATATATTATAGGATTTTGGTTTAGTGTTTGCAATAATAACATTAGTTTTATTGGGTTGTTATTTGCCTGATAAGCAGAAACAAGCTGTTCAAGCTTTTTTTTGATGAGAATTTACAACAAAGTAGTGATATGTGTTCTAATGAGATTGTTACTAAAGGCATATTTATTAATTTAAAACTATATGTGACTGAGCATCATTTGTTGATTGATATAAAATAGACTCTACACACTTTATATAATAGTTCACCAAATAATAATCTAGAAATTCCCCCATTGACTGACTATAATGAAGAGTATTTTAATAGATTCTTTTTAGAGCTAGGTTCTGATTGAGCTAAAGAATTGGTTAAGTTGTTTGGTAGGGTAAAAATAAGGGGAGTGATGATAAATTTAAAGGGGAAGCTTATTGGCTATATCATGTATAAGGGAGCTATATTCTCTACTTTAAGTATTCTGGTGAAAACGGGAATAATGAGCTTATTGTTGATATGCAGAGGAGGCCCACCATTGATCAACAATATCTGAAGGTTAAGAAAGGAATAAGACGGTGATTTTTAAAATGATTTTCGACTATTATATGAAAAAGTCAAAGATTTTGAGTTATACCTTTTTAGGTTAAAGTTTACGATTCTTAAATTTCCTCTAGATTTCTAAGATAAGGTTTAATATTTGTATCTAAGTGTTAAGTTATTGGGGTTAATCTTTAGGTCTAAAGTATCCATACTATTAAAAAATTATATTTATAATTTTTTAATAGTATGGATACTTTAGATCTAAAGATTAACCCCAATAACTTAACACTTAGTATACAAATATTAAACTTTATCTTAGAAATCTAAAGGAAATTTAAGAATCGTAAACTTTAACCTAAAGATGATATAAATCCCCACAACAATAAAAGTAGATAATATTAATATATTTTTGTGATATTTTTTTCAAACTCTAAGCCTAGTAAGAAAAAAATATCACAAAAACAATCCTGATGAATTATATCTAAAATATTTTTTCTTAATTAATTATGGGTACAAAATTCTTTGCAATTTTTATTTGTAATAGTTACTAATTAACGACATAACAAAAGGTGTTAGAATAGATATAGCAGCGGGAACCACTACTACTACAATAATACTTATTACTCTATTGCTAACCTTAAGCTTTTCCAAAAAAATTTGGCTATTAACTTGTAGCTCTTTTTTCAGATTTTGTTCTAAAATAGACATATTTTTGTTCAGATTTTGTTCTAAAATAGACATATTTTTGTTCAGATTTTGTTCTAAAATAGACATATTTTTGTTCAGATTTTGTTCCAAGTTGGATATGTCTTTTTGTAAATTCTTCTCTACAGTATCAATTTTGGCGTCTAAATTATCTATTTTGGTATTTAAATTCTTTTCTACAAAAGAAATCTCAGAAATAAGATTATCAAATTTTAAGTTGAATTGTTTTTCTAAATTTTCTAAATCTCTATATGTAAGCTCATTGTGATAATATCTTTTTGACAAATCTTTAGCTATTAGCTGTTCCATCCCTAGCCGTAGGAACTCTTTATATATTTGTTCTTCGGTAATATTTACTGTCAACACCGATTTCATCTAATTCACCCACTTACTAAGTACATTGTAGCACAAATCAAAGCTAAATAACAGCACATTTTCAAAATTAATGAAATAGATTGCAAAGCGAGCTGGGATTCTCCATTTTTCCCAACTTTTTACCCTTACTTCTCACACGATGCACTTAGTTATAGTGCCCTCTCCCTCGTAGAGATCCAAAATCCCACCGTAGAACTTAAATACTTCTTTTTTCTAACTCCATTGGGCGCCTGCCTATGCAATTTTTATTATCCCTAATATAGCGATCCCTAAGCAACTCTAAATAAGCTATTTATGTGAAGATACAAAAACACCTTCCCCTTTTTAAACCTAAATTCAATAAAGTAAGCTTTATTATCCTATTAATATCAAAAATCTATTCATAAGTATCTCAAATCTTTCTTTTTTAGCAACATCCTTTTAAATGTTTAAAAAGATTGCTATAGTTTAAATCAATCAGTATAATTTTATGCATACCTAAATAATATATTAACATCCTTATAGACTCTCTTATCTATTAAAACTTGCGAAAACGGTTTTTAAATTTTCAATAAGTTCTTTTATCTCTTCCTTTCTCCTAAATGCCTCATTTATTTTATAAGAAAAAGATTTTAATTGTCTTAAGGCATTCCTTGAGTTACTTAGAACCTGTTTAGATAATTGCAACACACAAGATCCTTGTTTTTTACTCTCCAATCTTTTAATAATACTTTCTTTTAACTTTTTCTGCGCGTCACCAAAAAAGAAAGCTACGAATCTTATTTCATTTCCTGCTATATCAATCTTATTTATAAGATTATCAAGTTTAATATCTATCCTTAACTGATTTTGCAAACGTATTGGCTCCCTTGTCTTATTTTTATTGTTCTTAAAATTTTCCATTAGTGATGTTTTTTAATTTTGAATCTTTCCCATCACATCATATAAATCATTTTTTATTAAAACGTATTATTCATCTTTAAGTACACACACCTCTTTAATTGGCTTAGAAAATCCAGAGCCTTTGAGGATTTTCTATATTTTTAATTATTTAATCTGCTTTCTTTTCTTCATCAGTAGAAAGAATTAAATCCCATTTTTTTATCTCTTTTTTTGAGCACGATTAATTGAAATATTTGGATTCAATATTACTAAAGGAAACTAAGGCTCTAAAGGAATAATTAAATCCTAATATTCCTGTTCTCCAAAATTTTTATTAAATCCTTCTTGATTACTATATAAATTATTAAAAACACCTTTTTGAACACTATCTGAAACTTATTTTACATTATTATTATTTTTTTATCCTTTATGACCGATAATTTAGAATCTAGATTACAAGACATCAATCCTACCATTAATATGTATATAAAAACAATTTTTTTCTCATCAAAATATTCTCCTTTCTTCTAATCAAGAATATATATTGTGAATAATAATGATTATTAATTAAGAGAATATGTGATAAGTTGTGAACTAATATTTCTATAATCAAAAAATTATAGAAATATTAGTTCACTAAAACATTTAAAATGTTTATATATTATTTAATGTACTTTTTTTGAAACAATATTATTGTAACTTAATCTAATAAGATATTTGATTTCTTCCATTTGAAGACCCGATGTACATAAAATCTGAATATCCCCTCTACCCCATTTGCCAATATTCTTAACATATCTAGTAAAACCTTCTTTTAAGGTTATTTGATTTAGAGCAGCAGTAATAGTAATATTTATTTTATTTACCCTAGGTCTAAAGCTAAAATCTACAAAATACCTACCCTGTACTCTAAATCCCGTATAGCACTTTGTTTCAAGTTTCTCAATTTCATTAGAGCTTAAAGCAAAAATAAAACTTTCTAAGTTTTTGTATATTGCTTTCATATCCGAATTTAATTTTTCAAATTTTTTTAAATTTTCGGTTTTAATATTATTATCTTTTATGCCAGGATCTATACCATCTTCTATGTTATTTTTTTTAATGTCTACTAATATATCATGTTTTTCATTAAAAACACTAAAAACATTTTTTATAATATTATTAAATAATTCGTCTAAATGTGTTTTTTTAAAATCAATTTTGGTTTTAAAAAATTCAAGAAAATCATCGCTTGTATTTTTTATTTCTTTTTTTAAATAAGCTAAAAGCTTGTCTGTATATTTTTTTTCTAATGCAAAAGCTCTGGCCGCCTCAATATTTAAAGAGTTCCTAGAAAACTTTTTAAGATATCCAAAATCTTTAGTTGTTAATTTTTCTAAATTAATAACCATAAAAGGCTCATTATCTAGTAAATTATCTTTATCTAAGTCTGAATAGAATCTATATTCTATACCATCTGTTAATATGCCGAATTCAACTCTCTTCTCTTGAGAACGAATATTTTCAAAATAAGGTTTTAATTGCTTTAAATAATTTCCAAGCTTTTCCTTACTATTATGATATTTAGCCTCTATCAAAATCGTAGGTTCTTCATCCTTTTTTGTTGGATAAATAATATAATCAACTTTTTTTAACCCATTCAGTTTTGGAATATCCGCCTTATCTTCAACTTTAACAATTGAAAGATCAGCGTGATCATAGCCCATTGCATCTAAAAATGGATCAATAAGATTTTGCCTTGTTTGTGCTTCGTTTTCAATAAGATCCTTGTTATTTTGTATCTTTCTACTTACAGCTTTTATTGATTTTATAAAATTTATATCTTTATCTTCATCTAGCATAATTATATGTTAACAATAAAATTAGAAAATAATTAATTAAAAAATAAATTTTCAAAATGTCACTCAATGTTTAATAACTTTAAGTTTCAGAACTTACTTCTTTGGTATCCATTATTTCTATTTTAAGTGCATTTAGACAATTTATTAGTAAAAAACATACATTTATCATCTGACTTATTTAACCCATCATTAACTTTATTTAATCTTATTTCAACTCTACTCAATCTGAACTTAACCTCATTAACTAAAGCAACTAAATTTCTAGTTTCAACTTCAAGCTTTAACACTCTTCTATCTAAATTAGATATTTTAAAAACTTCAAGTAATATCTCAATTCTTTTCCTAGCTCATTTTTTAGTTTAAAATCTTATTTTTTATTTTTTTCCACCCTATTATACTAAAAAATTTTATTATTTAGCAAATAATTTTCATATCCTTTTATTAAATAAAAAATATAATCTTCTCCTTTTTTGTTTTTTAATGCCTTAAAATCACCAAGCAAAGTGGTAAAATCTTCTTTAGTTAATGAGTAAAGACTAGCCACAATAAAATTATTTTCATTTTCTTTTTCTTTAAAAAATTCATCTTCTGGATTTAGATTTAGTATTTTATCAACTTTTTCTTTATTAAACTCAAAACATTCTAAGTAAAGCAAATATTTAAAGTTCTCAGGATCATTTTTAGTTATCAGCAAAGAAGTATTTTTTACAAGATTTAAATATAAAGAATTACTTAAAATTTCTTTTTCTTCGGGTTGTGGCATTGGGCATTGATATAAACATGATTTTTGAATATGTATATTAACAAATCTTCTAATTATAAAGTCAAATACAAGCGAATTAAAAATAGAAATAATAAATAATTTTTTATAAATAGATATTGGTGTTTTCTCATAATTTATATACATTGAATCTACACAATAACAATTTTTAGGAGAAAGTGTACTAATCATTGTTCTTTCATTAGTATTACTTGCAATATCTCTATAAAATACTCTTTCGGTTTGATACTGATCATCTTTGGTTAATACTTTTTCTAAATCTTTTTTATCTATCCATAAAAGCTTAGAACTTTCTTTTGCATCATCACAAGTAAAAAATCTTGAATTAAATTGATGAATATTGGCTCCAGAATAAAGAAATATAAAGTTTTTATCATTATATTCTCTTAATAAAGATTTACGATTATTAATACTTGTATTTAACCCTCTTTTAAAATCAATATATTCTTGATTAAGAACATTGAATTGACTAAATATTTTATTAATTAAGCTAAATTCTTCATTATCTTTAAATTCAATAATTGATTCTTGAATAGGGGATAGTTTCTTAATTTGGTCTATATTTAGTTTAATTCCTTTATACGCATTTCCTTTGCCATCTTTTAAATCCTTAGTTATCTCTTTTAAAAGATTATCACCACTCTGAATCATGAATTTTGCTTTAAAACTAGATGTAGATTCTTTAATATTACTAAGTTGAAATATCGCAAATTTAAAACGAGAATCTACATCTTTAAATCTTTTTTTGTTTTCAAATTGATAAATATAATTAAGCTTATACTTACTAAATATATGATTTCTTAGCGCTCTAGAACTAAATTCATTCCAAAGACTAGAAGGGGTTAGATAAGTTAAATTACCCCCCGATTTTATCAATTTTAAATTAAACGCGGTAAAATATCTAAAAAGATTTGAATCTCCACCACTAGTAAAGTCTTTAAAATCAAATTTATAAATATTGTTAATGGTAACTATACTATTTTTTTCTTCATTGTATTCAATATTTAAAGGATGATTATCTTTACTGAGTATTTCTTTTTTTATTTTGTTTTGATCCGTTATATTTAGTTTTCTATAGCTCGGAATATGTTTTGCAAAAAATTCAGATTCATTAAACCTAGTTTTCTCCCATGGAGGATTTCCAATTACAATATCAAATCCTTCCTGAACATCAGGAAATTCAATTCCATAGTGAAAAAATTTATAATAAGTGCTTATTTTTTTAATTTTCTCTATATTTTCTGCATCTTCACTAGAGGTTTTATTATTCAAGATATTTTCAATTAAGTCAGCTATATAAGGAGTACTACTAAGCTCTATATTCTCATTAAATTTTAATGATCTATTAAAAGATAGAACATGGAGCTTAATTAAAGAAAATATTATTCTTAAATTATCCATATTTTTACTTTTCTCATATTCTTTGTATATCTTTTTAGATTTTTCTATATCTTCTTTAGTAGTATCATTAATGCCTTTAATTTTTTGATAACTATCTTTTAAAATAGTTGTAATGTCTTCAATTCTTTTTCTAAATAACGAATAACCAATTTGGAATTTCTCTTCTGTAGTGCTAAAAAATTCATCTTTGGTATATCCGAGTAAAGAATTCCCTACTTTTATATGATGTTCAATAAAGCTTAATGGTGTTCCAAAAATAAAGGTATTAATCCATAAACTTAGCATAGTAATTTCGACTGAAATAGGATTAATATCTACTCCATAGATACATCTTTTAAGCAGCATCCTTTTAAGTACTAATTCTTTACTTATGGTATCCTGAACTTTATATTTTTTAGCCTCATTAATAATAATTCTATATTCTTTATCAAGCTCTTTTTTCACATCTTCAAATTTATCAAGATCATACCATACTTTTTCTGTTAAATAATTTAGACAAGAAATTAAAAAATGACCCGAACCACAAGAATTATCAATTATTTTAATATCTAAAGGAGATTTAGTTTTAAGTTGCTCCTCAATTGAGGACACAACCATAAAGTCAGTTAAATCTTCTGGAGTATAATATGCTCCATTTTTTTTTCTGTCAAGGGACCTTGATGTGAGATAAATATTGCCTTTATAGTATGTAGCAACTTTGTTTAGTTTCTTTGTTTTTAACTCTTCATCGGTACGAATAAGATAGGTCCCATCTTCAACAATGCGATACAAATTAGTATCTGCAATTCTAAGATCATATTCAAGCAAGGTTTCGTATAATTCTCCAAAACTTTTAAGATCAATTTTTGAATACTCTACAAATTTATCTTCTTTGGCATTTTCTTTGTTAAAGAATAGCATCTTAGTTAAGATGTCTTCAAGCTCATCAACACTTAGCAAATTTTTATTATTTAAATATTTAACTTTATCTTCTGCGAACAATCCCCCGTTAAATACAGGAAACTTTATTAAATCGTTTCCTTTGTCAAAAGTATTAAAAATTGTTATTAATTTACTATACCCTTCTTTTCTATTAATAACTTTATTATAAAAAAAATGCCTAAAAGACATATAAGATTTATATGCAACACTTTCTTCTAATATTCCTTTAAATGGTTCATTATCCTCAATATATACAATAAAAAATATTCTTAAAATAAATATAATTGCTTCTTCAAGTATCTTATCTAAGTCAAATTTAGTAATTTCCTTGTTTGATACTTTAAATTCTTCTTTATATATATTTTTTGCAATTTTAAATACTATACAGTCGTCCGGTTTTTCATAAAGTATATCTCTTAAAGTTTTCTTAATTACCTCTTTTTCTTTAGCTATTTTTTCTTTTTCAATTTCTATTACATTACTTCTTTTTAAGAACCTTTCTTTTCTTATAAGATAGCTAAATAAAGAAAACCAGCCTTGTTCTTTATACTCTTCTTTTTCTTCAATTTTAGAAAAATCAAATTCAATATATCGTTTTTCTCCATAAAGTACTTTTGATTTATCATAAAGTCTCCATACCTTTCCATTTGAAAGTATTCCATAATGTTTTTGATATTGATTTAGATATCTATAAAGTTGATCTTCTGCTTCTTTTAACTTGTCTTTCGCATCAAAGCTAAAAGTAGGACTTTTAACTTCTGCTATAAGCAAGATATCTTCAGCTGGAATAGGCTCATTATTATTTTTAGCCTCTTTCGATTTTTTATTAAAATTTACTTTATCTTTATCACATTCAAAAAGTAATATATCTACTCTAGATTGCTCTCCATCTATTTGTCCACCTTTTTGTTGTTCTACTGAATACGCTAATTCTTCAAATATAGATTTTAACAAAGACTCTATATTTGCTTCCGTAGAATTATCATCTATGGTTTGAACTTTATTTTTTAAAAAAAGAAAAAAGCTTTTTATTTTACCAATATCTTCTTTTTTTATGAAGTCTTTTGATAACTCCTTATAAAGAGATGTGTTTGGATCATTTGTTTTTACAACATCATTAGTTTTCATTATTTTATTTTATCATTTATAAATAATTGTGTTCAAAAATTGCTTATTTGAATAAGATATTTTAAAAAGATGTTCACCTATGTTATAATATTTTAATAGGGAAATGTCTGATTTGACATAAGAAATCAAAAAAGAACCACAAGATCAAAGAGAATTAATCGTAGAAAAACTCAAGATAAGAAGCAGAATAAAAACTTTTATTCCATTAGTAATGGTCGTTACTATTACATCTATAATAATAACTATTATTATGTTGCTAATTGCTAGTATTTCAAATACAAATTACCAAAAATCTTCGACATATAATTTATAATAATTTATCATTTTTAAACAATGTCCTTAAAAACAATAATATTTCTAAAAACAGGATCTATAATTATAAGAATAAACTTTTTCATTACTCAATATATTGTGCTAAAAATAAAAAAAGAAGCCAAAATGGAAATTATCTATATATTACTTATTTGTGCTCACGCTAAACAGCTGTAATACTAATAATACATATATCAAGCAAACAAAAAACATGATTTAAATCAAGAAAGAGCTATAATAAGAAAAACCTAAATTCTTCCCCTCTGAAAAATTACCTAAAGAAAAACTATTTGATAATCAAAAAAATCTCTTGACTGATTAAACCCTAATTTGGCTAATGATAGAAAATTTAATAAATTTTTACAATATGATGAATCTAAAATAAAACCAACGCTTGATCACATAAACAAAGGACTTGATAAATATACTGAAAGGCACTGCAGATAAACAAAAAAATACTTTTAAAAAAGCAGCTTAAGGTGATCTTAATAGTGTATATACTACTACAACTCTAGTAAGTATACCGTAAAAATGTTTATCAATAAGGGGGAGATAAGAATAAAAATTATCAACATATTATTTTGTTTATTTTTATTTATACTAAACAACTGTAATTTTAATAGTAATAACACTTTTAAGAAAAATAATAAATTCAATTAAACCTTACATAAAAAACGTGATTTAAGCTAAAAATAGCTATAAAAAGAAGAAATTACTCTAACCTCTCTCAAAAAAATCAAAAACAACCAATAATAGCCTTAAACTTATATTAAAGGGGAAATTACCTATAAAAAATAATCAAAATAATAAAAAACCAGCTGTGGTAAATATAAAGATAATAACAAAATAGAGCAATATTTAATAGGCGTCACTAGGAGTATATTTTATAACAAAATTCTAATAATGGGATTTATCGGTGTTCTAACAATAACCTTTTAAACGATACTATCAAACATTTTGAAAGCCTTAAAGCCAATTAAAAAATAAATAATAACTTTATTTACCCATTTATATCAGTTCAGTACCACCAGAATAATTTTCATTTTTAAAATACTCTTCTTCAATCTTTTTAAGGGTATCTATGGTTTTTCTTTTTTAAAGATAAAATTCTTCTTTATAGATAAGCTTTTCCTTTTGATTTAATTTTGGCTCATTGGATATTTTTAGTTTCTTTCATTAGAATTAACTAAATCAATCAATATATTAAATTTTCTCATTTATTGAGGCTAACATTTAGGTATTAATGGACTTAATATATTATAACTTTTTATATTAGCTTTATAGATTAACGCGCTATGAGCATATAAATTATATGCTAAAATCCTTTATTAGCAAGGCAATAGAACCAAATTTAGACGTTTTTTTAAAGTTTTCTAATATAGTTTTTCTATCTATAAATTTAATTTATCTTTTAAACTCTTTACCCTCTTCTGACTACTATTTTTCATCTCTTTTTTCTTTTTCAGGCTATTCTCAAGCTCCTTGAATTCATTTTTAAATTTTTCTTTATCTTTTCATCTATTTTATCCTTTCATTCTTTTATTTTTTTTCAATCCCTTTTTAATACTAAATATTCAACAACACTCTGGATTATTTTTTTTTATTTCATCTTTTGTACCCACCCCCAAAAAAGCTTGTTTTCTAAAATCTTGCTCTAAATTTTTTACATCTTTGCTGCTTGCGTAATTTTTACAAGAACTTATTGGTACAAAAACAACATAAATAATAAACATTATTCATAATAATATCTCCCATCACTCAACATTTTGTTACATAAAAATCTTACACACACCCAAAAAAATACTTTTGAAAAATATTTTTTTGATTAGCATTAGGATAAATTCTATATTTATAGCTCTATTAGTGCTAATTATTTTTTAAAAATATTATATTTAATTTATTTTACTAATTTGATAAAAATCAATCAAAAATATAACAAAATAGATTTTTAAAAAATCCTAAAATACTAAAAAACAGGTTCTGGCAAGATTATTACTAAAGGTGTAGTTGCCGATTTAAAATCAACCACAACTGAACATTGTATGTCAAACAATATGAAAGAATATATTCAAAATGAAAAACCTAGAATTGCTCGTTTACTCAATAAAAGCATTGATGATTTGACATTAGAGGATTATTACAATAAGGAATACTTTAACGGTTTTTTTGAGCTTGGGTTCTGCAAGATCTAAAAAATTAATTAAGTTGTTTTGTAGGATAGAAAGAAAGAAAAATAATTTATTTAAAGTTAAACTTTGTGGTGCGTTGTATCACCACATAAAAAGTATATTCTCCTAATATTTTGCATAATTCTGATAAAGAGATTGAGCATATTGGGCCTTGATTATTTTTGGACCGAGTATTGACCAGTAATATGAAAAAATTAAAGACTAATTAGAATATGCGCTAAGTACTAATCATTATTAACGGAGGAGTAAAAAAATGTTATTTAAAAAATAATAAAAACCCTTATCTTACTGTTTTGCTTATTGCTATCATGTATAACAGAACAAAATTTAGATAGGTTGCTTTCTTCAAATAGTTCAAAAACAAGTAAAGAAAAATCAACTTTAAAAAATTCGAGAAAAGATAAAATCCTAGTATCAAAATCAAGAAAAAATGTAGCTGATTTAGCTGAAACAGATATAGCAATAAAAGTAGCTTGAGAAGAAGCTATAGATAATAAGGGAACATAAGAATTGGCATCGATCGGCGGTTCAATTACTGTATCAACAGAAAAAACTCAGAATCAATTGGGTCAACAGATGGTATAAGAATTGCAGAGTTATCGCAATCTATATAATCTTAAGAAACTCCATCTATAATAAGGCAATCAAAACCAAAAAACACAGATCAAAAAATAGTTAAGACTCAAGAAGAAGAACAAAAAAGAAAAAGAAAGACAAAGACAAGAAGAAGAAAAACAAGCTAAAGAAAAAATTGAAATACTTATAAGAAGGATAGACAAAATAGATAAAGATATTAATGTTATTAAATATAAAAGTTCGTTTATAGAAAATATAAAGAGAATAATAGTAGTATCAACAGAAGTTGTAGAAAAAATCACAGGGCCTATATATGACTATTTTACCAATGATATTGGCGCCATATACTATGTTTGGTATGATAATCTAAATACAAGTCTAAAAGAATTGTTGGAAAAATTGAGTACTACTAGAGGAGATTTAAGAGCTACCTTAAGTGAAGGTAATCAAAAATATACTAGGAGTGACAAGAAACCTATATTAAAAGAACCTGTAAGAGTTAGTAAAATTGAATCAAACTCAGACAAACTAAAATCAGAATTAAAAAGGGTTAAAGAATATCTTAAAGATAAATCTAACTTTGAAAAAATTAAAGAGTATATCGCTAATAGTTCTGATGAATAGCTTTAAATATATCTAAACTTTGTATATGTAAATAATAACTAATTAAATGTCTTACTGGTTATTTTTTAAAAAAATTGTTATAAATGTAAAAATATTCGTCAATGAAATTTTTTATTGAAAAGGTAAAAAATTCTCTATCTATAATTTAATTGTAAAGGCTTTTAAATTTGGATATATATAAATTATTACACAATAATAATATTAATAAATTTAAACATTTTTGATATCACTTAATTATTTTTCTTAATCTTACAATCAATTATAATTACATTTAGCAAAAATAATAAATTATCATACTCAAAACCGGTACATACTTCTTGTATTTATACTTATATACGATATTTTAAAAACTACTTACTATAATAAAAATAGTCATTTTTATTATACTCTACAAAAGCCCCACTCATATAATAAATTCACTATTTTAAACCTCTAAAAGCCATACAATAACACTACTATTAATTGTCCAGCTTAGTAAAATTTTTAATTTATCCATTTTAAAAAAACTATATTTATCAACACTATGGGCATATTTATTTTTATGCAAAACAGCAATATTGTTGCCTTATTCCTTATCAAACTCTTTAAATTATAATTTTTACAAATATTTAACCTTAAGTAAATAAAAATTTCCTTTAAAAGAGGATACTCGCTGTAAAATATTTAAACCCTCATCTCACTATTAAGTTTTTAAGCACATTACCACCAAACAAAATGTTATCCATCTTACAAAAGATATCCATTAAGCTTACTTCTTTGTAAGCTTACATCTATTACAATCAAACTTAAAAACATTTCTTATTACTTATGACAATCTCTTATTTGTTCCACTTAATTTACTTTTTTCTTTAAAAATATTATTTTTTTAAAAAATTTCATATCCAATAAAAACCCTTATTATTTAATGCATAATATTTTAGATTTTTAATTTACTTTTTTATCTATATTTTCTTTTAGATTGTTATTAATAAACATATTTTTACCAAATTTGTAGCAAAAATTTTTATAAAAAGCTCAGGGCTTGTGTAAATTCTCTTATTAAAGAACTTATATAAGCCCTGCTTGCCTC
>NZ_JACHGM010000010.1 GCF_014202295.1 Borreliella afzelii | reverse complement strand
ATCGGATCATTTATTGACTTAAAAGTTTTATTTACATTTTTAGGATTATTTTTTATTGTAATTTTTGAACAATTAAATGTACGAGGAAGTATACTATGGGCAATTTGCTCAGTCACTGCTATATCCTGGATATATGCGATCTTTAATCCAGAAAGTGCAGTTGCTGCGGGAATACGTTTTCCAGACGGAATTTTGAGATTCGAATCTATTAAGCCAATATTTAATCAATTAGATTTTTCTTATATTTTGAGTGAGCATTTTTGGAGCTTTATTACAATTGTATTGATATTACTGTTTAATGATTTATTTGATACTTTAGGCACTTTAATAGCAGTAGCAGCAAAAGGTAATATGTTAGACAAAAACGGAAAAATTCCCAATGTTGGCAAAATATTTTTAATTGATGCCATTTCTACTACTATTGGAGCAATAATGGGAATGTCAACTGTAACAGCATACATTGAAAGTTGCACGGGAATAGAAGAAGGTGGTAAAACTGGACTTACAGTAATAGTAACGGGAATAATGTTCTTTATTGCAATATTCCTTTCACCATTATTTATTGCTGTTCCTGCTAGTGCAACTGCTGCAGCACTAATATATGTAGGATTTTCAATGTGCAGAGAAATAATAAAAATTAATTTCTCTAATATAAGAGAAAATGTTTCCAGTTTTTTAATACTTTTTTTAATTCCCTTAACATACAATATCTCTTCAGGAATAAGCATTGGAATAATATTTTATGTTTTAATAAATATAATACTTAATTTGTTGGAAAATAAAAAAAATAAAATCTCTCCGATAATGGTAATACTGTGTATAGTTTTTATTATTAAATTTATTTATGGTTATTAACTGATTTACTATTTATAAAAAAAATTTAAAATTTGCAATTTTAAAAAACTAAATTGTAAATCATAAAAAAAGTTTTTATCGTTAAAATATTTTGCCTATTAGACAACTTTATAAAAGCTCACATAAAACCAAAGAAACCACTTATTATCTTTAAAAGTCTGTCAAAACTTTGCAATCTCTAAATCAAATTGCCGTCTAATTTTGTTTATAAGTAAAATACTTAGAGCTAATCTATTACTACTTTTGAAATACGTTTGATTCCTTTTAAGAAAAACTTCAAGTTAAATTCATTTAATCCTTATTTAAAATGCATTTTAAGAAATTTTTTAGAAAAATAAAAAAATAAAAGCCAAGAAATCTTTCTTGACTCTATATTGACTTTATTTTTCCAATTACTTTTTTAAAACAAATTAATCTTATAATATTGATCTAATTAAGGTTTTTTTGGACTTTCTGCTACAACAGGGCTTGTAAGCTCTTTAACTGAATTACTTAATGCTTCTTTAGCTGCTTTTGACAAGCTTTCTACTGATTTAAACAACTCTTCAAGTTCTTTAGCACCCTTAGTTTTAGTCCCATTTGTTTTCAAAATTGCTTCTTTTGAATCAGCATCAGTAGCATTATGTTTTCCAAGATCTGCGTTACTATCTTGTAGCTTTTTAGTAAATGCTTCGGAACATTTCTTGGCCTCCGCAATTTCTTTATTTAATCCTTCTAGACCTTTCAATCCATCTAATTTTTGTTTTATTAGGGTTGATATTGCATAGGCTCCTGCTAATAATGATCCGTTTTTATCCGCTTCGTTACCCAAACCATTTGCCTCTATTTTTTTACCAATAGTTTTAGCAAGTTCATCTATAGATGAAAGCAAAGCCTCAACTTCTTTCACAGCTAGTACAACTGCATTGGAATCTGTAATTTTTTTGCTTATTTCTGTAAGATTAGGTCCTTTCGCAGACTCATCAGGATTAGTAGATGCAATATCCCCACCTTTCCCTGAATTATTACAAGATATAAATAAAAATAAAGTCATTAATATCGCACTTAATGTATTCTTTTTCATTAATTTGTGCCTCCTTTTTATGAATTAATAGTCCAACAATTTTTCTTTTCAATTTTTTATATAAAAAAAATAATTTTTCAAGAGTAATATTTTAAATAATTTTTCAATAAATCAATTTGAAAAATTATTTAAAATATTACAAACATTGTCTTAATTTAATTCTAAGGTTGGCAGAAACAAAGCTAAATATGCTATAATTAAATGACATGCACTTTAATAAGAAAACTTTTATTTATTTTAAGGACTCGTATAATGAATGCTCGTGCAATACTTATATTAGATTTTGGATCCCAATATAGTCAGCTAATTGCAAGAAGAATTAGAGAAATTGGCGTTTATACAAAAGTAATACCTTACTGTACCCCTTTAAAAGAAATTGAAAATATGAACATTGCAGGAATAATACTAAGTGGAGGGCCCGCCTCTGTTTACTCAAAAGATGCCCCTACCTTGAATATGGAAATTTTTAATTTAAAAATACCCGTTTTAGGTATATGTTATGGAATGCAATTAATTGTTAAATTATTTGGAGGCCTAGTATCTAAAGACTGTAAACAAGAATATGGAAGTTCCGAGCTCTTTTTAAAAAATGAAAAATCTCTTTTATTTTCAGAACTTCCAAACAAATTTCAAATTATTATGAGTCATGGAGATAGTATTGAAAAGATTCCCAACAATTTTAAACAGTTAGCTTTTACAAAAAATTGTATTGCTTCTATATCAGATGAAACTCAAAAAATTTATGGTCTACAATTTCATCCAGAAGTAACTCATTCTGAATTTGGTGATCAAATACTTAAAAATTTTGTTTTTAAAATTTGCCAAGCTCAAACCAATTGGTCATTAGAAGGTAATATAGAAACCATTGTGGAAAAAATTAAGCTTAAAGTAGGCAGCAAAAAGGTTATTTTGGGGCTTTCTGGTGGCACAGACTCTTTAGTCTGTGCATTACTTATAAAAAAGGCAATAAAAGGAAATTTAATCTGTGTTTTTGTAAACACTGGTTTATTGCGTAAAAATGAAGATAAAAAAATACTAGAATTAAAGCAGCAATATGATTTAAATATACAATACATTAATGCTTCTGAAAAATTCTTGAACCATTTAAAAAATATAAGTGATCCTGAGGAAAAAAGAAAAATAATAGGAAAAGAATTTGTAAATGTTTTTGAAAAAATTACTCTAGGAGATCAAAATATAGAATATTTAGCCCAAGGAACAATTTATTCTGACGTCATTGAATCTAAATCAAAAAATAACGCTTCTTCAAAAATTAAATCTCATCACAATGTGGGGGGACTTCCAGATAAGATGAGTTTAAAACTTTTAGAACCTTTGAATGAATTTTTTAAAGATGAAATAATTCAAATAGGAATAAATCTAGGTATTAAAAAAGAAGATCTATATAGACACCCATTTCCGGGTCCAGGACTAGCTATAAGAATAATTGGAGAAATAACACAAGAGAAGATAAATATCTTGCAAGAAGCAGACAATATCCTCATAGAAGAGCTTTTTATAAATGATTTATATTATGAAATAAGACAAGCATTTGTTGTATTGCTGCCTGTTAAATCTGTGGGCGTAATGGGGGATCAAAGAACATATGAATACACAGCTGTCATTAGATGTGTAAATACTCAAGACTTCATGACTGCAGAATGGACTGAGCTTCCTTATAATTTTTTAAAAAAAGTTTCTTCAAGAATAATTAATGAAGTTAGAGGTATAAACAGGGTTTGCTATGATATATCTTCCAAGCCTCCATCAACCATAGAATGGGAATAATAAAAACAACAAAAAGGAAACTTTATGACAAACAAGATAATAAAAGAAGCTTTGACTTTTGATGATGTGTCTTTAATTCCAAGAAAATCTTCTATATTACCTAGTGAGGTTAGCTTAAAAACACAGTTGACAAAAAACATATCCTTAAATATACCATTTTTAAGCTCAGCTATGGATACTGTTACAGAAAGCCAAATGGCAATAGCTATTGCTAAAGAAGGCGGAATAGGGATTATACATAAAAATATGTCAATAGAGGCTCAAAAAAAAGAAATTGAGAAAGTAAAAACATATAAAGCCCAAAAAACCATCAACACTAATAAGGTTACAAACGAACAAGAAACCAAAATGCTTACAAAGCAATATTTAGAAGAACCCGAAATACATAAAAATACAGAACACAAAGAAGATTTTTCTAATGCATGTAAAGATTTAAATAGCAAGCTAAGAGTAGGAGCTGCTATTTCTATTGATATTGATACCATAGAACGAGTTGAAGAACT
Organism: Borreliella afzelii; assembly: GCF_014202295.1. NCBI lineage: Bacteria > Pseudomonadati > Spirochaetota > Spirochaetia > Spirochaetales > Borreliaceae > Borreliella > Borreliella afzelii. Next base: position 20,939 of record NZ_JACHGM010000010.1, on the reverse strand, counting down.
TGTAAAAGCACATGTAGATCTGATTGTCATAGACTCTGCCCACGGGCATTCTACAAGAATAATAGAACTTGTAAAAACAATTAAAAACAAGTACCCAAATTTAGACCTTATTGCTGGCAATATAGTAACTAAAGAAGCCGCATTAGATTTAATCAATGCAGGAGCAGACTGTTTAAAAGTAGGAATAGGTCCAGGTAGTATATGCACAACAAGAATCGTTGCAGGGGTTGGCGTTCCCCAAATAACAGCAATCTGCGACGTTTATGAAGTTTGCAAAAACACAAATATTTGCATTATAGCAGATGGTGGAATCCGGTTTTCAGGAGATGTAGTTAAAGCCATTGCAGCAGGAGCTGATAGTGTAATGATAGGAAATCTCTTTGCAGGCGCGAAAGAATCTCCTTCAGAGGAAATAATTTACAATGGAAAGAAATTCAAATCTTACGTTGGAATGGGTTCTATTTCCGCTATGAAAAGGGGCTCTAAATCAAGATATTTTCAACTCGAGAACAACGAGCCTAAAAAATTAGTCCCTGAAGGAATTGAAGGTATGGTACCGTATTCTGGAGAATTAAAAGATATTTTGAACCAACTAAAAGGTGGATTAATGTCTGGAATGGGTTATTTAGGAGCAATCACAATATCTGATTTAAAAATAAATTCTAAGTTTGTAAAAATAAGCCATTCTTCATTAAAAGAATCGCATCCACACGATGTTTTTAAAATGCCATAAAGATACAAAATCTCTATCAAATTATATAACTATTTTCATTAAACTGTTAAAATATTGCATTATCTTTCGAAGAAATAAAAAACTTGATAGGAGAAAAATAATGAAAAATATAATAATGTCATCTGTTTTTGCAATACTTTTTCTAGCATTAATGCACTCAGCATTTACTTTATTAAAAAATAATAACTCTAAAATAATTAAATTAATAAGAAATGAATTTTTAAAATAAAAATTCATTTCTTATTTTTGTTTATAGTCAGATCTTTGATCTGACTATAAATTATTTAATTGGCTTTATTTCAGATAAATTAAATCTTTCCGAAATATTTGGCTCCCAACCTTTCCACCTGTCGTTCCTAAAAAGATAACTAGAAGAAATTATATTAATAAATATACCCGGAAAATCTCTTTCAATTATTATTGCTTCTGCTTTTTTTAGAATTTCTTGTCTTTCAAAAATATTACTTTCATGATCTGACTTTATTAAAAGTTTATCATATTCGGAATTTGAATATCCATAAGATGAAAAAGCTGTGTTTTCGGTTTTAAAGATGCTTAAAAATGTCATAGGATCAGCATAATCACCTGACCACCCTGCCCTTATTATTTCATAATTACCATTTACTCGACTATTTATATATGTTGACCACTCTTCATTCTCAAGCTGGACATTAATATTTAAATTTTTCTTCCACTGATTTTGAATAAATTCAGCAATTTTTCTCTGCCTATCACTTGTATTATACTTTACTTTCAATAAAGGAAAATTTTTACCATTAGGATATCCCGCATCCACTAAAAGCTTCTTTGCCATTTCAACATCAAATAAGCTTAAATTGCTTTTGTAAGAGTAATCAATATAATCTGGCGTTGCTCTTCTTGTAGGAATAGAACTATCATTCAGAACGCTCTCTGTTAAAGTTTTCCTATCAATGGCAAGAGATAGCGCCTTTCTAACTTCAACATTGTCAAGCGGTTTTACTTTGGTATTCAAAGAATAAAAATAGGTTGAATTAGTGCCTATTGAATAATAATCATCTCTAAGCTTAAGATCCTTAAGTAAATCGGGTGGAATATTGTTAAAAATTGCATCTAGTTCATCATTTAAATACATATTATAAGCTGTAATGCTATTGTCTGTGATAAAAAATATAATATTGTCAAGAACAACATCTTTAGATTTATAATATTTATTATTCTTTTCAAGAATAATTTTTTCATTTAAAACTCTAGATTTTAATTTGAAAGGGCCACTAACAACCATATTCTCAGGATTTGTCCACTCTTGCCCATGCTTTTCAATAACGTGAACTGGTACAGGAACAAACGTTTGATGTACTAACATATCAAGAAAATATGGCTTTGGTGATTTTAACGTTATTTCTAAAGTTTTCTCATCAAGAGCCTTAATTCCAAGATCAGACTCATTCACTTTACCATCAAAATACTCTTCTGCATTTTTTATAGTAGACTTAATAATGTTAACAAGAGACGAGCTGGTTTCTTTATCTAAAATTCTAAGATATGATTTTCTTATTCCTTCAGCAGTAATAGCAACTCCATCGCTCCAAACAAGATTATCTCTTAAATAAAATGTATAAACTAGTCCTTCATTAGAAAGATCCCAACTTTTAGCAAGTCCAGGCCTATATCCCCCAGTTCTGGGATCTCCATCTAAAATACCAAGGAACATTTGACTTACAATCTTTGATCCAAATGTATCGTTTATTAATTGAGCATCTAAAGTAGCAGGTTCACTTCCAATATTTAACTTAAATACTAATTTGTGCCCATCATTTTCCTTAACACAAGAAATAAATAAGATTACATTGAAAAATAATACGGCTTTTAACTTTTTTATCAATACTTTCATATCAAGAATCCTTACAGGTTTTCATAAATTTAAATTTTGACTATATTTTATTATATATGAAATATAATTTCATATTAACATTATTGAAAGCACTTAAACTACTCTTAAAATAAAACACTTATATTTATTCTTCATCAAAGAAAATATCTATTATGTTTTGATTTTCAATTTTTATCCGGGCATATTCCAAATAAAGAACTTCCTTTGCCTAAAGGTAGTGTTAAATATGAAATTTAATTTACAAGTTATAATTTAATTATCATTTTTTAAAATTCAATATTAATTTATTAATAGATAAATAATAGAAATTTAAAAACTATTTTTATATACAATAACCATTGGAAATGAAAATAATAAAAAATTATAATCTTTTTAATACAAGCCTTGTAAAGGCTAAACAAAAACCCTTAAAACAAGGGTTTAAAGATTCATAATAAATAATTAAAAAATAAAGAAAAATTTTAAAATTCTATAAACAAAAAAATATTCATAAAAACAAAAGAACTTAAATGTTTATAATTCTTAAAACTAACCTTTCGATTCCTAAAAATAGTCTTGTGAGTATTAAAAATACTCACAAGATTGACAGACTATAGTAAATATAATTTAGAAAACAAACTTTCTTAATCTTATTTTTTTTTAAAAAAAAATAAGATTAAGAAATAAAAATTAATTTTTTAAAAATTATTTGCAATGATCTAATAAAAAATATATTATTATGTTCATTGGGTTATAATTTTTTTACCAAAGGAGAGGGATATGGTATTATATCGAGATCAATTAAAATTTTTAAAATTGCTGGGATTTTTTTTATTAATATCTTGCACTTCCTTAAGTGTTGAGCACGACCAATTTGGAAAAACATTTAGAATATACCAAAGTTTAAACAAAAATGCAGAACTTAAAGGGATTTTTAATTATAAAACAGGAATAACTAAAATAGTTTTATATACAAAGTTTAGGAACCATAGTATCACAGAGCAGAATCCTTTATTACTACCAGATGGAACTAGAATTGAAGGAAAAATAAGTTATAAAAGGGATAATAACCATTTTTTTGGCAATTGGATTAATTACTCCTCATTTGTTTTGTCCAAGTCTTTATTAGAAAAAATGATAAAAGAAGAAGATGCTTCTTACAAGAATGATGAAGTTAAAATTAAAATTGGATTAGAAGATTTAAGCTTAAAAAAATATAAAATCTTAGATTTCTTAGTAATGGTTGAATCAATCGAAAATAAAGATTATAAAAATTAATTTTTATAATCTTTATTGGTTTTTTATTTCCTATTTTAAATAAGAATTTAATTGTAAATAAATTTAAATAAAGGATGTATGATTCCTATTTTAATAATTTATAAAAATGACAAAGGCTACCTTATGGTAGCCAACTTATTATTCTAATCAAACAACAAGAGCGAGACATTGCATCTCAATCTATATAAATTATTATATAGTATTTTGATTTTTTGTAAAGTGTTTTTGAAACATTTTTTAAATGTAGTATTACTTTATAAATTCAGAGTATTGTTTTTTCTCTTTTAAATTGTCATATTTATTTTTAATATTTGTAAGTAACTTTTGATTGTTATAATATAATTCTTTTAGTAAGAAACTTACAAAGTTTATATTTGATTTATAAAAATCAAAGCTTTTTTCGTCATCGATTTTTAGCTTAAAGGACCTATTTAATATATTTTTTGGGTTAGCTATAATTCCATTATTTTCTAAAATTTGTATAGCATAATTTATTCCTTTTTTTAAAATTAATTCGTAATTTATCTTACCACTATCAATTCCTATTGCTAGTTTCATATATCTATAGACAGTAGTTTTTGCCATATTATAATCTTTTATGAAATGATTAAAGCTTTTATATTTATCTATGACGTAATATTTATTATCGTTAATTTCTTTTAAAATTCTAGCTGTTTCAATTTTATTATAGGATTCCTCTTTTATTAAAATTTTTAGTTTTTCTTTTAATTTTAAATACCTAGATTCTCTGTTTTTTTTTATTTCGTTTCCATTGAGTTCGACCCTTTTAACAATTTCTATTTTTTTATTTAATTTCATTGGTTATTTTCTCCATTGCATACTTTCAAATTAGTTCCATATGGAACTAATAATTCCATATGGAACTAATTTGAAAGTATGCTTAAGAAATTTTCAAGTATATTTTCATAGGCTTTATAATAATCCTCGTTAAAATTAAAATCTTCTCTATAAAAAATAGTTTTACGCAAATTATCTCTTTTTGGCACACTTCCTAAAAAACTTCCTTTATACTCACATTCAATAAATTTTTTAAGTTCTTTATCGATATTTTGTCTCTCAATAAATTTAGTTATTAAATAAAATGTTGGCAAATCCTCTCTAAAAAGATCTTGAAGTCTACTGGTTATTAGATCTAAACTTTCAATTGCCCACTGATCTGTTGGCAAAGGTATAATTAAATAGTCTGTAATTATTAAGCTATTATTAAGCAAACTTCCCAATGTGGGTGCCGTATCCATTATGATAAAATCATATCTATTTTGAATGAAGCTTAAAAATATTTTAAGTAAATTTTCTTTTAATGAAATGCTTTCCTCATTAAATTTGCTTAAGTTTATATGACTTGCTATGAAGTCTATATTGTTATTTATTTTGATTATTGAATTTTCTATATCTATTTCTTTTTTAAGAACTTTGTATATATTAATGTTTTTTAAGTTAATCTTTCTTTTTCTTATAATATTAATATGAAAACTTGTACTACTTGCTTGTGGGTCTAAATCTATCAATAATATTTTGTGATTTTTTTTTGAAAGTATATTTGTAAACATTAATGATGTTGTGCTTTTGCCAACACCACCTTTAATTGATGCAATTGTTATTATTTTTGGTTTTTTTTTATCCAATTTAATATTCCTTTACTATTTTCATATTTTTTGCCATAAAATTTGTGGATTTCCTCTTCAATTTTCAAAGTTCTTTCTAAAAGGGATTTATAGAAAATTTTATTTTTGTTTTTATTTCTAGTGAATATGTATATATTCCTTAAATAACAAAAAACACTTCCTTTTTTGAATCTGAATTCCATGTAAAATATTTTTTTTAATCTTATAGTTTTTTTTGTTCCTTTTTCTGAGTAAGTTATAATAAATGGTTTTGAAAGATTTATGAAACCATAAAAAATTCCTAGAAATTTATCATTTTCTTTTATTGAAAATAAATGAAAGCTTTCGTATTTTTTATGGTTAAAGACGTTTCTTAGACATAACCAAAATTTTCCTTTTTTCGGTTTTGCTTCAAAATTATTTATCATACTAAAAATTTTAGTATGATAAATAATTTTGTTTTCTAATTTTTCAATTTTGTTAAAAAATTTTTTTTTTGTTTCTTTATTTTCCATCAATTTTCTTTAACTTTGATTTGTAATTTTTTATCATATTCTTGTGTTTTTATTAGATTTTTCATTAATACAACAGCATTTTTTATATTATTTGGTTTATGAATTTGTGGTTCGTTTTCGAATCTTATTCTTCCATTTCTTCTGTTTTTATTTTTAAATTCTCTTATTAATTCATTAAAATCCGTATTTTTAAAGTTTTTTGACATAAACCATACTTTATTTTTCTTTTTTTTTAAAGTTTTCTTAAAAAATTTTATGATTTTTGCTTCATCGTATTCGTATAATTCTTCCATAAAATCTTTTAAGTTCCATAATGAATTTTTGTAACTTATTTTGTTTTGTGTTATTTCTTTTATTTCTTCTAGATTTATTAATTTTGATTTTCTTTTGATTTCTTTTTCTAAGAAGTTTATTGTTTTTTTTAAGTTTTGTTTTTTAAAAAAAAATCTAGAATTCTTATAAGTTTTACTTATATTTTTACCTAAAACATGTGAAGTTATTTGATATGAAATTTTATATTTTTGAGATTCTTCTATTATTTTAAATTTTTTTAGTTCTTTGTTTTTTGATTTTTCATGTTTAATTTTTTTATTAATAAAATATGCTGTGCTGATAATTTTTTTTGCGAATTTTTCAAGTGCTTTATTTATTGTGTAGTAAGTAAAGCTACCATTGTTTTTCCCAAGCGGATTGAAATGGCTTTTAATTAATCCCAAATTTTCAAAAATTTTTATATCATTTTGTATTGTTCTTTTAGTAACCTTTTTGAAACCTTTTTTTTCCAATATAGAATTTGTCATTGCTACAACATTACTTAGAGAATATTTTTTTTTAGACGTGAAGTAGTTAGCGCCCAGTTTTTGAATGACCCAAAATATTTTCAATCTTCGGTCTACTACTTTATTAAAAGGCATCTTATTACTTGTTAACTGATACATTTTAAGCTCCTATCGTTTGATCGTTTATTGCATTAAGCATTGCAATTAATGATAATATACATATTAAAAAAAGTAAAGTTTTATTAGTAAATAAATATTCAAGTAAGCATAATTTTATGCTTACTTGAATATTACCTACTTGATTGTATATTTTTTATACAATGATCCACTTCTTTTAAGAATTTTAAAAGAAGTGGTTTATATATTTCAAATGTGAATTCACCCTTTTCTCCGTAAGATTTTAATTTCAAAGTAATATCTTTTTCAATATTTTTTGTCAGCTCGATTATTTTTTGTGGACTTAATACTATATTTAATGTTTCTTTTATTGTTTTTGAATCCTTTAAAGTTCTCACGGGTGGCTCAATTTTTAATTTTCTATCATTTTCATCATAAATAGAGTGTAGAAAGCGCAATTGATCAGAGTATAAGCTTAAATTTAAAAACAGGATATTTAAATTTTCACAGGGGTAATAATTTGCTATTAAAAATGTTTCATAAGTTTCTGAGGGCGTGTTTGATTTTTCAAATAATTTCGGAATTTTCATACTATAGATATAATAATCTTCTATTTCATTATATTCTGTTTTAAGCTCTGTTTTTTCAATTTCAATTTTTCTATTATCAATGCGTTTTTGTAATATATTTTGGGATATTTTAGTTTCTTTATCAAAATCTGTTAAATATTCTAAAATATAATCCTTATTAAATTTTGTGCTATGTGATACATTCCAATTATCCTGAAAGTCAATGTTAATGTATTTCCCTATACTTTTATCGTAGATGTGGGTTAACAGATCTCTTGAATTAGCTAGTGAAATACTAATAATGCTTTTATTAAAGCCGGATTTTACTTTAAGCTCTGCTTTATATTCTAGATAATTGATTTTTTCTTCATTTATTAAAATACTTTCAGGATTTATTTGTAATCCTTTTTTTTCGATGTAAATATTAACTTTAAAATTCTCTTTTTCTGTTAAAGGGTTATATACCCCCACAATAGATATTTTATTGTCATAATTTCTGCTTATTATTGAATCTTCTTGAAATTTCAGTTTTCCTAATTTATGACTTGTATCATGTAGATTGAAATTACCATTTGGCATAGATTTACAACCTAAAATTAATAAAAATAATGAAATGTATTTAAGGTATTTCATTTTTTATTCCTTAAGTGATTTTATATAAATGTAATTCTAGTGCAATAATTATATTCTTTTTGGTTTTAATTATTGAATAATTTGTTATACTTTTTATGTAAGCTTTTCATTAATATTATAATATTTCATGAGAAATTTTAAATGAAAAAAAAGTTTAATTTTATTTTTGCCTTTATTCTTTTTTTATTTTCATGTAATATTAGTGCTTCTTCAATTTTTATTAGACCTTTAGATGAAGCAATAAAAATTGAGATTGGTTTATATGAATCGTTAGGAAATGGTAAATTTAAAACCGGTATTCATACTAAGGATTACTTTAATTCTATTAAAGATATTAGCTATTATTCTTATTTTTTTATTTTGGATAAATTTAGTAATAATATTGTAATGAAACTTGCTTTAAGTTCTAAAAAAGCAAGTTTATTAACCTATGATTTTGGCATTTTTTTTGATCATAAATTTAAATTGACAATTTCTAATTTAAATTCAAATGAATCCGAATTCAATGTTATTAATAGTTTTAACAAAAAAATTGCTTTAAAAAATAATATCAATAGTAACATTCAAAATGTTATCACTATTATTTTAAATTTGGATGATATAAAAGCCATTAATCGGGACTTTGAACTTAAAAATTATATTGATGATCTTAATTCTACTACTAATGAATTTATATATTTTCTTGATAGTTCTAAAAATTTTGATTTAAGAGAGTCTTACATTACTATCTATTATTATGTACTTAAAGCAATTGAAAAATTTTTACAATAAATAAACTTTTTATTTGGGTATTTATTTATTTTCTATTATTTTGAATTTTTCCCAAGGTTCTATTTTTTCAAGCAGATATAATTCTTCACTGACTATTTTTCCAACTACGTTTGTAAGACCATTATTTGGGGTATCTTTTAGCGATATTTGAAGCTCTCCCGCATAACCCAAATATTTTGAAGAGTCTATTAATATGTCTCCTTTTTTGATTTCATTTGGGGAATGTACAGGAAATTTTTTATTATTGTAGTATACTCTTGGCATAGTTGATCGAATTCTATAAGAATTAATATCTCCTCTATTAAAATGTAAATTTTCTAGTATTATTTCTTTTTCCACTAGAGTTGCTTTTGGATTTAGGTCTGCTTTAAGCTCTAAAACGCTTCTGTTTACTTTTGATACTTTTTTTAGCTCTGTTTCACTTGGAAAACAATTAGAAATTAGGACAGTGTCTATTCCTTCTTTGAAAAGATCTTTTGCCTGGGTTTCTATATCTTTAGATCTGTGTGATTCTAGTGTAGGAACGCCTTCTTTTTCTTTTCCTCGTGCACATTCTTCTGCATTATTAGAACTAATGAATGCAGCTGTTGGGATTGAATAATGTTTAAATATTTTTGTTGTTTCTTTAAAGAAAGTTCTTGAAAGTCCTGTATATTTGTGGGGATAAAAATTATGACATCCGAGCAAATTTTTTATATTAGGCTTAAAATACATTATTGTATTAATATGTTTATTTATATTGCTTATATTAAGTTGAATCTTAAGGTCAGAATCGTTGAAAGTCATTAATGATTCTTCAATGCCTGTAAATGTATTGTCTAATCTGATTGCCCAAGCACCAAGTTTTTTAAAATAATCTAGTTTTGTACAATTTCTAAGATTTGAAAGATCAATTTCCAATTCTTTGAAAATATTAGGACTTACATCAATAATAGGTTTCATTCCGTTCTTATTTGCAATATTGAGTAATTCTTTGAACACGTCAAATTCATTTCCGTTAATATAGAGTAAAGAGGTAAATACTTGAGTAAATCCAAAATGAGCACTTTTTTCAAGATATTCAATAATTTTATTTTTAGGGCTTACATTAGGGTATATAGATATTCCAATTTCTTTCATGTTAACCTTCTTTAAAAGAACTTTTATTATTAAGTGCATTAATTGCAAGTTGTAATACTTTTTCTCCATTCATTGTTCCATAATCGATTGTGTTAATTATTTCGATTGGAATTCCTTTTGGTTTTGTAATTTCTTCAAGTCTTTTTTTATTGAATCTTGACTGTGGTGCAAGTAAAACAACATCAAATCGGTCAACAACTTCGCCAAGTCGTGTTTCAGCAATAGCTTCAATTTTTGCATTTATATTGTTTGCTTTGGCATATTTTTCAATTCTTTGTACCAGCATACTTGTGGACATTCCAGCTCCACATACAAGTAGTATGTTCATATTTTCTCCTATTTTTTTATTTCATTTATTATTTTGTAAACATTAATTAATTCTTCAAAAATGCTTAATTCTGAAATTGCAGACATTAAATGATCTTCAGCATGAATTAAAATAAAAGGTGTTTTAACAGAGTTTGGATTAGTGGCCGATTGTTGTATTATTTCTCTATGTGCTTCATGAGCCTTTGCAATAGAATTTTTACTTTCTTGTATAGTAAGCGCTGCTTTTTCATAGTCTTTGTTTTTAGCGTATTCCAAAGCTTCTCTTAGAAAGCTTTTAGCTTCACCAGAGTAAGCTACAACAGGCATACTTATTTTATCTACTAATTCTTCTATGCTATATATCTTTTTATTCATATATAATGAACACTCCTTTTATTTTATAAATCAATAATTTATATTGTTTAATATATCTTATAATATATTATATTATAAGATATATTTAAAATAAATAATTTTATTTTAAATATATCTTATAAGGATTTTGATATAATAATATTAATTAATAATAAGTTGTTAATTGTAATTTTTAATTAGTTTTTATTGGAGGATGCTTTTCATGAGTTTTCAAGATTTTATTGAAACCACTTTAGTTCCTATTGCTAGTAAAATTGGTTCAAATAAATATTTAATTGCTTTAAGAGATGGTTTTACTTTTTCTATGCCCTTTTTGATAGTTGGTTCTTTTATTTTACTTTTAGTGAATTTGCCCTTTACAGATTCTCAAACATTGTTATATCAACAGTGGTATGTTGATTTAATGGCTAAATATAAAGGAAATCTTGTTCAGCCATTTTATGTAAGTATGGGGATTATGTCTATATTTGTTGTTTTCGGTATTGGTTACAACTTATCTAATCATTACAAGCTTAGTGGGATTACGGGGGGATTTCTATCTCTTTATACATTTTTAATTTTAGCTGGGCAATCAGATTGGATACCTTATGCTGGTGATTCTGCTAAATGGGGAATTCAGCCTAATGCATGGTTTCCTGTAATTGATGCGAGATATTTTAGCGCTCAAGGAGTATTTACAGCTATTATTTCTGCTATTTTTTCTGTTGAAGTTTATAAATTTTTAGTTCAAAAAAATATGGCAATTAAACTCCCAGAGTCTGTTCCGCCTGCTGTTTTAAAATCTTTTGAAGCTTTAATACCCGTTGTTGTACTTTCAATTGTAGCTCAAAGTGTTAATGTTGCTATTCAAAGTTCTGTAGGAAGCCTTTTCCCCGAAATAATTATGAGTGTGTTTAGGCCTGTTTTGAGAATTAGCGATACTTTAGTTGGGACTTTAATGATTGCTTTTATTGTTCATACATTATGGTTTTGTGGTCTTCATGGTACTAATGTTATTGTTGCTCTGCTTAATCCCATAACTCTAACAAATCTTGACTCTAATATTAGGGCTCTTTCTGACAATCTTCCACTTCCTCATATTTTAGCGGGGGGATTTCTTGACTCGTTTGTATATATTGGTGGTGCTGGTGCAACTTTAGGGCTTGTTATTGCTATGATGTTTAGTAAATCTCAACATCTAAAGGCCATAGGTAGACTTTCATTTGCTCCTGGTCTTTTTAACATTAATGAACCTATTATGTTTGGAGCACCAATAGTTTTAAATCCCATATTAGGGATTCCCTTTTTACTTATTCCTATGTTTAATATAATTGTCGCATATACTCTTACTAATTTTGGAATTATTGAAAGAGTCAGAACCTTGACTCCATGGACAACCCCTGCCCCTATTGCGGCTTTTTTGTCTACAGGGCTTGATATTAAATCTTTTGTTCTGGTTTTATTGTTATTAATTATTTCGGTATTTATGTACTTGCCCTTTATAAAAGCATATGATAAAGTTCTACTTTTGCAGGAAAAAGAATAGCAAATTTTTTTGAATTACTATTACAAAACTTGTGATAAAAATATCAAAGAGCTATTTATAAATAGCTCTTTGATAGGCAATAAAATAATTTATTTAAAATTTCTATTTTAGATCAATTAAAAGATTAACCGCTATGAATATAGCACAATATTTTATGATTTAACTTAATATATAGTTATGTTTTTAGGAAATTAGAATTTTTTACTTAGCTAAAAATTTTAAACTTGGTATAATTGAATTAACATGCCTCCAAAAGTGAAGATAAAAAATGATTTTGAAATATTTAGAAAAGAATTAGAAATTCTATATAAAAGATATCTTAATAATGAGCTTTCTTATTTAAAATTGAAAGAAAAAATAAAAATTCTTGCAGAGAATCACAAAGCCATTCTTTTTAGAAAAGATAAATTTACAAATCGTTCAATAATATTAAATCTTTCAAAAACCAGGAAAATAATTAAAGAATATATTAATCTTTCAGTAATTGAAAAGCTTAGAAAAGATAATACTTTTTTATTTTTTTGGAAATCAAAAAAAATAAAAGAATTAAAAAATATAGGAATTAAAGATCAGAGAAAAATAGAAGAGTTAATATTGTTAAATCAACTTAATAATGAGAAACCTTATTTCCAATATTTTATAGATTTATTTGTAACTCCAAAATGGTTAAATGATTATGCTCATAAATATAAAATTGAAAAAATTAATAGCTATAGGAAAGAACAGATATTTGTTAAAATTAATTTAAATACCTATATTGAAATAATTAAGCTTTTATTAAATCAAAATCGGGATATTAGATTGAAATTTTATGGAGTTTTAATGGCAATAGGTCGTCGCCCTGTTGAAGTAATGAAGCTTTCCCAATTTTATATCGCAGATAAAAATCATATTCGTATGGAGGTTATTGCAAAAAAACGAGATAATAATATTATTAATGAAGTTGTTTTTCCAGTTTTTGCAGATCCCGAATTAATAATTAATTCTATAAAAGAAATACGCTATATGGAGCAAACCGAGAATCTTACTAAAGAGTTAATTTCTTCAAATCTTACATACAGTTATAATAGATTGTTTCGTCAAATTTTTAATAATATTTTTGCTCCTGAAGAATCTGTTTATTTTTGCAGAGCTATTTATTGTAAATTTTCTTATCTTGCATTTGCGCCCAAAAACATGGAAATGAATTACTGGATAACAAAAGTTTTAGGACACGAGCCAAACGATATAACAACAGCCTTTCATTACAATAGGTATGTCTTGGATAATTTAGATGATAAGGCAGACAATAATTTATTAAAATTGCTTAATCAAAGAATTTATACATATGTTAGACGTAAAGCTACTTACTCTATCCTTACAATGGAGCGTTTAGAAAGTTTAATAAAAGAACCTCGTATGTTTGATGACAATTATATTAAAACGTTGATTATAATTAAAAATTTGATGTTAAAGGACAATTTAGAAACTTTAGCTATGGTTAGAGGATTGAATGTTAAAATTCGCAAAGCTTTTAAATCTGCATACGGATACAATTATAACTACATAAAACTTACAGAATATTTATCAATAATTTTTAATTATAAACTATAGTTTTTGTTTGTTTATATTTTAATTATTGTTAATACATTTAGGAAATATTAGGAAATATTTTATTAATAAGATATTATATATTGATATGAAAATAGGTCTTCGTTATTTCTTTAAAAAAATTTTAAAATCTAATGACAATAGAACGATTTATATTTCTTATCTTTATGATAAGTTGGCTTCAGTTAAGCCAGCAGGAGATTGGCTTAAAATTTATTTTAAAGATTCTAAAAGGGGTAAAAAATATTTTATTCTTTTTAATAGAAATGGTTCAAATGGTAGTTTTATTTCATGTAGATTTTTGAAAACAGGTAGTAATTGTGGTCTTGATATTAAATTTTCTGATGGCAATTTGAATATCTTTTGTAGAGACAGAAAGTCTTTAGAATTTTTAAAATTTAAAGTTGAACATTTTTTTAGAGCTACTGTGGCTTATTCCAAGAATAATAATACTTATGTGAGCAATATTAAGTTAAGGACTAAAAAAGTTAAGACGCTTATCAAACTAGAAGCAAATTCTAATAATAAATTTTAAAGTTATTAAATTGAAAAGGATATTTTTCATCTAAAGTTTTTTTCTCAATATTTTCAATGTTTGAATACCTATTCCCATTTTTTAATAAATTTTCAAATTTTTTAATTTGTTCTTTAGTGTTAAAGAAAGCTACAATTTCTACCCTTCCATCGTTTAGATTTTTCACAAACCCTTTTAATTTCATATTATTTGCTACTTGTTCTGTAAAAAATCTAAACCCAACGCCTTGTACTTTACCAGAAATAAAATATTGTTGTTTATACATTATTACCTTCTTTGTATAGAATCTATCCAATAGAAAAACTATATACTTTTTCTATTGGATTAGCTGTTTTTATATTTTTTTTAAAAAAATTTTACATAAGCTTATCGATTTCCATTCTTATGTTATCGGATAATCCTCCAAATACAATTTGGACGCTATTTCCTTTTTTTAATATTCCACTAGCACCCAAATTTTTGAAATAGGTATCTGATTTGATGAATTCTATTTGTTTTAGATTAACTCTTAATCTTGATGCACATGCATCAAGATATGTAATATTATCTTTTCCTCCAAGGCCCTCTAATACTTTTAAAGCAGTTTCTGATAAATTTGTTTTTTCTGAACTTATATCTTTTTCCATTTCTTCATCTTCTCTTCCGATTGTTTTAAGATTGAATTTCATGATTACAAATTTAAATATAAAGTAGAATCCAATAAAGTAGAAGATTCCTAAGATAGGAATTGCTATCCAATTTGTTTTACTATTTCCTTGAAGTATTCCAAATAGAAACATATCTATAAATCCTCCAGAAAATGTTAGTCCAACTCCTACGTTTAAAAGGTGTGTTAAAAGATACGCCAATCCAAAAAGAGGAACATATATAAAGTAATAAAGCGCTGGTGCTGCAAAAAGGAATGCAAATTCAAGAGGTTCTGTAATTCCTGTTAACATTGATGTAAAGCTAGCAGATAGTAGCAATGAAGCTACGTTTTTTTTATTTTCGGGTTTTGATGTATGGTACATAGCAAGAGCAGCTCCAGGTAATCCAAAAATCATAACAACAAATTCTCCGCTAAAAAATCTTGTTCCCTTTGCAACTTCAAAGTGTACAGTATTGGTATCCCCAAGTTGCTTGAAGAATATATTTTGTGCTCCTGATATGAGTTCTCCATTTATTTCTAATGTTCCACCAACAGCTGTTTGCCAAAATGGTAAGTAAAATATATGGTGAAGTCCAAATGGAATTAAGGATCTTTTTATTGCTCCATATGCAAATGTTCCAAAAAGCCCAGATTGTTCTACAATTTGCCCAAACGAAGTCATTGCACCTTGAATGAAAGGCCAAATAAATGTTAAAAATATCCCTACTACAAACATGGTTATTGTGGTTATGATTGGTACAAATCTTGTGCCTCCAAAAAATGCTAAAAATGTGGGTAATTGAATATTATAGAATCTGTTATGAAGAAAAACAGCAACAAATCCTGCTACTAGTCCCCCCATTACGCTCATTTGAAGAGAGAATATTCCAAGTACATTTGTATATTCCTGACTTTTTGCAGTTGCAGCTGTTTCAGGCATTCCTAATTCTAATAGTGCTTTTAAGCTTGCGCTTTCTGGTGTGATTCCTTGTATATATAAGATTCCATTTATAGTTTGGTGCATAACTAAAAAACCAACTACTCCTGCTAAAGCAGCTGTTCCTTTTTCTACTTTAGCAAGTCCTATTGGAATTGCTGCTGCAAACATTAAAGGTAAGTTAGCAAAAATTACTTCTCCTGTATATTTCATAAGGTAAAGTATTGAGCTTGCTACAGTTCCTTTTCCAAGTATTCCTTCTAATCCATAAGCCTGAATCATTGTTTCGTTGGTAAATGCTCCTCCGATTCCCAATAAAATTCCAGCTGCTGGTAAAAGTGCTATAGGAAGCATGAAAGCTTTTCCTACTTTTTGTAATATTGTAAATATAGATATAGATGCGGATGATGTTGACATAATTTTCCCCTTTTTATTAAGTTCAAATTAATTAATTAAAATAATTAATTTGAATAATACGCTTAATATCTTAACAATATTTTTCAATCTTGTAAATATTATAGTGTGGAATAAATAATGGTATATTAAATTATTGTTTATAAAATTTTGTATTTCTAAAAAGTGTTAAAGATTAGTTTCAATTTAATTTTATGTTAATTATTATTAAAGTATCGGCTATATCTTGTTCCTATTGCAATTGTTTCAAATTAAGTTTAGATTTAATAAATCAGATTAATTCAGGTTAAAATTTTTTGTCATGCTAATTGCTGATTAAAGTAGCATGACAAAGTTAAATTCCGAT
Organism: Borreliella afzelii; assembly: GCF_014202295.1. Classification (NCBI taxonomy): domain Bacteria; kingdom Pseudomonadati; phylum Spirochaetota; class Spirochaetia; order Spirochaetales; family Borreliaceae; genus Borreliella; species Borreliella afzelii. Next base: position 4,289 of record NZ_JACHGM010000010.1, on the reverse strand, counting down.
TAAATATTTATAGATTTCACTAGTTTTATCCGAGTAATCTATAGGGAGTTTATTCTCGCTATCTCTGATATTTGGATTGGCACCTTTTTTGATAAGTGATTTAATAAATTCCAATTCATATTTATGAATTATGGCAATATGAAGAGCCGTTTGAGAACTTTGATTTGTTAAATTGATATTAAATTCTTTTGTTATTAAATAATTTATTATACTTTTTGCTTTTACATTTATGGCATAAGTAAATATTGGATTGCCGTTAGAAAATATTGTATTTAATGAAAAAATATTATCATTTTTTGCTAAAAATTCTATAAAATCATCAAGTTTATCATTTTCAGTTAAATGTTGTAGTTGCTTTTTTTTATCAATGTATAAACTATACTCTTTTTTGAGTTTTATTGTCTTGAGAAAATTGTCTTTATTTTCTTGCAAGTCTATGTAATAAGGGCTGGTTTCTATATTATTTTTATAATATTCTATAGGGATGATAGTATTGTTTTCATCAAGGTAGTAAACGTTTATTAATTCCTTGAAGTATATATTTTTATTTTCTTGGATTATGTCAAATCTAACTTTATAGCTTTCAAATTTTCTAAAGGGAATTAAATTGTAATTTTGATCGTAAAACAGCAATTCTGTTATTTGTCCGTTTGTATTTTTTATAACAGGAATAATATTTCCATTCGCATCAATACTTATTTCTGTATTTTCTCCATTTAGAATAGGTAATTTATATTTATTATAAATAGGTGTAATATTTTCTTTTATTTGTTCTAATTTTTTTTGAATTTCTGAATTTGTTGCTTTGACGTAATTTTTATAATTTGTTTGAATTTCATAAGAACTTTTGCCGATGTTTTGAGCATATTTTTCAAAGCTAGCATTAAATACTGTATATATTGGATCAAATTTTGACATCAATTCCATTCTTACTGGTACTGGAAAATTTAGTAGATATTTTTGAAAAAATTGTTCGTTTATATTATGTATTTCAAAAAATTCTTTTTCAAAAATATTAAAATTTTCTAATAACTGCTTTTCAGTGAAGTAATAAGATAAATTTGAACTAATAATAAAAAGAGTAAAAAAAGTTAAATAATATAAAAAGTATAAATTTTTTAATTTATCTCTAATTTTATTTCGTAAGTTTTTATTAAAAATTGTAAAAGATAAAAATCCAATAACAAGGTACCCAGAATATAGAAATATTTTGCTTAGCGCATAATAACTCATTTAGCATCCTTTTAAAGTTTATTTTTACATTATATCAAAATATTTATATATTTTTATTTACTTTACTTTATTTTATTAAAAGAATACAATTAAAGCATTAAATGAAGAAGTTTTTAATTCCTGTTTATTTTTTATTACTTTGGGGTTGTTCAACGATTTCTTTGGTTAAAATACCAGAAAAAGATAAAATAAATTTAACTGTTTTAACATCTTTGATGAATTATCCTGATTTGAAGATTTCAAATTTTAAAATAAAAGACTATGAGTATTTATATCGTTCATCTGATTTTGAAAGTTTGAATAATATAAAAGATAGTGCTTATGTTTGTGTTGATGAATCTAATTTTAATAGTAATATTAATCTTATTAAAGACCTTTTTATTTATAATAAGAGATTATATGGAATACTTATTGCTTATAGCTTGACTCAAGGTGCATCTTTTAAGGCAGAAGTTTTGTCTTATCTTGAAAAACAAAGAATTATAAAAAATTTTTCATTAAAAATAAATTTTCCAACTGCTAAAAAATTTATGGACAATAAGTATTGTGTTATAATTGCAAAAACCCATTTAGATTCTCTTATTAAGAGTAAAAATTATTTAGTCTTAGCTAATGTAAAAATGGAATATATACTCAAAAAGTTTTCAACTTAAAAAAGCTTTTTACTCTAGATCTTCGAATATTTTTTTAATTCTCTCTTTTTTTTCAAGTTCATATTTTTCCAAATCAAGAGCTATTGATTCTTTAATTTTATCTGTATTATGGAGGTAAATATTAGCTTCCATTTTATTTTTTATATTTTTAATTTTTAAAAATTTTTTACTCTTTTTTATTTTATCTATTTTATTAAGGTCATTAAGTATGCTTAATTTTAAATAAATTGTATTTTCGGTTACTTGAAATTCTTTTGCTATTGCTTTTTGAGGGTACTCTCTAGACTTATATTGAGATAATTTTAATTGTAATGTAGTTGTTGGAACTAAAATGTTTGCTGCAAATATATTGGCTTCTGTTACCATTTGACTATCTTGTATATCATTATAATAGTTTTCATTTTTAGATAGATTTTTAATTTGATCTTGATGCATCAAATAATGCCCCAAGTGTTTTGCTATTGTAAATCTTTTATTTTCAAGACTCATATTCTCATTTATATATAAAGATTTTTCATTTAATTGAATATATCCTGAAAAATCTTTATGTTTGTTTTGAAAACCTATTTCAAAAATTTTAAGATCTTCTCCCATAGCAATTTTTATTATAGGAACAGGAATAAGTAATATTTTATGTTTTAGTATTATATAATCCGAATAGACTTTAGAATTTTCAATATAAGAGCTGAAGTTGTTTTCATTCATTTAATATAAATACTCTCCTTTCTGTATTGTATAATATAAGTTAATTATGAAATATAGTTTTTCTTTGATTTTAATGGTTTTTATTTGTTCTTCTTGCAAGATTTTGAATATTGCTGAAGATTTAGAAAAAAATTTTGAAAAAATTGAAAGAGCAGATTATTTTCTTTATTTTTATCCAGATAGTCAAATCTACATTAAAAAAGATAAATCCAGTAATAAATTTACTGTTTTTTTAAATGTTATGCTAGACTCAAATTTAAATTTTACTAAAGGGTATTTAAAATTAATTCAAGACAGTAAATATATTGGAAGTATCGCCATTTCTAAGGTGGTTAGCATTGGAAACTTTAAGTTTTTATACATTAATCTTGATAAAAATAATTTCGCACTTATGTCAAGAGCTTTAACTCCTTACAAAAAGCTAGTTTTTTTATTTAACGAGGAGTCTTTTCAGGTTTGGACTAAGGACACCTTACAATATGATCCAAGATTTATTGATGTTAATTTTGAGAATACAAAAAATACTTTAGAATATGCATTTAAAAATAAAATTTTATAAAAGCCTCCATATATTATTGACTGTATTGAAAATTCTTAAAAAGAATTTATTATGTTTTTATTTAATACTTTTAACATTATCTTGCTCTACAATCCCTTTTGACGGTATTCCTGAATTAAAAAAAGATTCTAAATATATTAAATTAATTCAAGAGAATAATAAAATTTCTTTAAGACATTATTTTACTATTTCTAATAAGTGGAATTTAAGGTACAAAGAACCTTTATTTTTAAAAGTTGGGAATGATATAATTGCCTTGTTTCTATTTAATCGTCACAAGCTAATTGATCACAAATATATTCAAACCTTTTTTAGCGTTGGAAAAGATATTTCTTTAAAAGCTTATTTAAAGCTTATTAAAGCTAGAAAATTTGTTATTACAAATAGTTCTGAAAGGGTTATTAAAACTATTGTATTTTCAAATTTACCTGACAGTGAAAATATTCTTTTCCAAAACATTATGATTAATAAGATTTAATAAATCTTTAAAAAGAATTAAAAGGTTAATGGTTATGATTAAAAATATTTTTAAACAATAAAAAGGAAAGTTTTATGGAAAAATATGTAAAAGGTTTATATTTCCAATTTAAAAACAACGATATTAATTATAGAAAGGAAATTTTTGCAGGCATTACTACTTTTTTAAGTATGTCATATATTATAGCTGTTAACCCCGCAATACTATCTAACACAGGTATGCCAATTGGTGCATTAGTTACTGCGACCTGTCTAACAGCAGCATTTTCTACTATATTAATGGGGCTTTATACTAATACACCGCTAGCATTGGCTTCTGGAATGAGTTTAAATGCATTTTTTGCATTTTCTGTGGTAATTGGAATGAATATTCCTTGGCAAGTTGCATTAGCCGCTGTTTTTATTGAAGGACTAATTTTTATTTTTTTATCTTTTTTAAGGGTAAGAGAGCAAATTATAAATTCTATTCCAATAAATCTAAAATACTCTATCTCAGTTGGAATAGGACTTTTTATTGCTTTTATTGGCTTTGTCAATGGTGGAATAGTTATTAAAAATGATGCTACGTTAGTTGGAATCGGATCATTTATTGACTTAAAAGTTTTATTTACATTTTTAGGATTATTTTTTATTGTAATTTTTGAACAATTAAATGTACGAGG
>NZ_JACHGM010000009.1 GCF_014202295.1 Borreliella afzelii | reverse complement strand
AATCTTTGGAGATAAAATATCTATACTAAATAATAATAATATTTATTATTATTATTTAGTATAGATATTTTATCTCCAAAGATTAACCCAAATATCCTAAACCTTGGTTCAAAAAACGTGAACTTTAACCCAAAAATCTGAAGAAATTTCAAGAAACGTAAACTTTAACCTAAAAATCTGAAACTCTAAATTTTGACTATTTTACATAATATTATATAATATTAATATGTTTTTACTCAAATTTTTTTCTAAAACTAAGCCTACCAAGAAAAAAGATTACTATAAAATAAATCCGGATGAATTCATTCTAATTAGCGAGCATCTTATCAATGCTACTAGCACTACTCACCAATTACTTGGAATTATCATGGCTTCTGGAATGCCATTAACTCATCTAAAAAATCAAAATATCAAAACTCCTTATAATTTCAAATCTGATATACTTTCTTATACGTTGGACAACGGTTTACAAATTCAAACATATTCTCTAATCTGCTCTAATAAAATTTCTAGATGCATTGAAAATCTAAACAAAAGTGAACTACTATCTATTAGTGCAGACAAAATTAATTATGTAGCAAAAAATATATTTGACTTCAATATAACTACTAAACAGCTAAAAATTGTTTACTCTCTGATTGCAAAATCAAAAGAAACTCTACATGAAATCAAATATAACTCTAACTCACAAAACTTTCTCCTAGTAAAAACACCTTGTATATTAAATCTGTACCAAAAACTCAATTACATTAAGTCATTTACACCTTTAAGGCTAAATCAAAACAATCTGAATTATTATCTAAACAGCTCTAATGAGCTTACGTCTACTATTGCAAATTTAATTTTAAATTTTTTTACTAAAAATGAATCTTGCAAAAATTTGTATAATCTAAAATTATACATTAATGCGAACCTAAAACATCAAGGAATCTATAATAATACCAGTAAATTACAAAGGTTAATTATAGCTAAAATATTTTCTCTTAATTAATTGACCGGGGTGAAAAATTTTTTGCAAGCTAATTCAAATGGCTGCCAATCAGCGAAACAACATAAGGAACTAAAATAGATATCGCAATAGGAATTACTACTATTGCCGCAATGGTTATTATTCTGTTGCTCACCTTGAATTTTTCTAATAATAATTGATTATTGGTTTCAATTTTTTCTAATAATAATTGATTATTGGTTTCAATTTTTTCTAATAATAATTGATTATTGGTTTGCATCTCTTTTTTAAGATTTTGCTCCAAATTAGACATGTCTTTTTGCAAATTCTTTTCTACAGCATCAATCTTAGCATCTAAGTTAGCTATGTCTTTTTGCAAATTCTTTTCTACAGCATCAATCTTAGCATCTAAGTTAGCTATGTCTTTTTGCAAATTCTTTTCTACAGTATCAATCTTGGTATTAAGTTCACTTTTTACAGTATCAATCTTGGTATTAAGTTCACTTTTTACAGTATCAATCTTAGTATTTAAATTCTTTTCTATAGTATCAATCTTGAACTCAAGATTCTCAAACTTTAAACCAAATTGTTTTTCTAAATTTTCTAAATCTCTATACGTAAGCTTATTGTGATAATATCTTTTAGATAAATCTTGTGCTATTAGTTGCTCCATTCCTAGTCTAAGGAACTCTTTATATATTTGTTCTTCAGTAATATTGATTGTTGATACTAATTCCATAATTCCTCACTTACTAAGTGTAGTATAACACAAATTACAGCCAAATAATAGTAAATTTTCAAGTTTAACAAGATAATAACAAAGAATTCTCCACCTATAATTTCTATGAAATTTAGGTGGAGATGAATTTATTAATAGATAGATTTATTTTGATTTTGAATTATGGGTAAAAAATTCTTTGTAATTTCTATTTGAGATAGCTGTCAATTATCGACATAACAATATTTGCCATACTAGATATAGCAATAGGAACTACTAATACTGTAATAAGAATTATTATTCTGTTGCTTACCTTGAGTTTTTCCGATAATAATTTACTATTAATTTGAATATCTTTTCGTAGATCTTGTGCCAAATTAGACATATCTTTTTTTAGATCTTGTGCCAAATTAGACATATCTTTTCGTAGATCTTGTGCCAAATTAGACATGTCTTTTTGCAAATTCTTCTCTACAGTATCAATCTTGGCGTCCAGGTTATCTACTTTGATACTTAAACCATCTATTTTGGCATTAAGCTCATTTTTTATACCATCAATCTTAGTATCTAAATTTTTCTCTACAAAAGAAATTTCAGAAATAAGATTATCAAACTTTATTCCAAATTGTTTTTCTAAATTTTCCAAATCTCTATATGTAAGCTCATTGTGATAATATCTTTTTGACAAATCTTGCGCTATTAGTTGTTCCATTCCTAGTCGAAGGAACTCTTTATATATTTGCTCTTCAGTAATATTTGTTGTCAACACCGATTTCATAATTTCTCACTTACTAAATGTAGTATAACACAAATTACAGCCAAATAATAGTAAATTTTCAAAACTTACGAAATCGACTGCGTACACGCAGATGGGATGGGGGATTGATCAGATTGCCAATTTGATCTAGCATTTCTTCCCTTTTTTGCTTAATTTTTGCAACCCACTTAGTAATAATTCCTTCGGGCTGTAACTCTTTGGAGTAAAACTTGAACACTTCTTGTTCTAACTTCAAAAGTTTCTTATACAATTTTCTAATAGACCGAATATCCCGACCGTTAATGAAATAAGATATAGTATGAACATACAGGAATACACTTCCCGTTTTGAACCTAAATTCAAGGTAATAAGCCTTATTGAAGGTTTTGAATTTTTTTTTAGAAAATCTACAAACAGACGCATAATCGGTGAAAAACCTATTTCCCTTGATTCTTTTGTATCCGTAAAAAATTCCGTAAAACACATCACCCTCTTTCAACGGGTACAAGTAAACCGCCTTTTTCTCTTTGTTCAACGTATTGGCAAAGAAAATTGCAAACATTTTTTTGCTGGCTCTCCAAGCCCACAAAACATTCATCAATCTTGTATGATACATGACCTTACCCCCCAAAATCTCTTTTTTAAAAAAAGTATGATTATGAAAAGGTATTTGATTTTTAGTAGTTACAACAACCTTTTTTTTAGTTGGTGTTTTTTTTACTGGGCTTTTTACTACCCTTTTTATCCTAAAATTAATAGATCACTCCTTTCTAACTTCCACCTTGCCCCTTACCTGTCGATCCGGGAACTGCCGCAATACCAGAAGCCTTCTGCAACCTACCAAGAAATATATCTTTATAATCTTTAAAAATTCTGGTTAATATCTTCTTAAGACTAGCATATCTTTTTGCCTTACAAATATATTCAAGACCATCTACCTTCTCAATAGTAAATCCCAGTTTGGAGTTGTATTTCTTCTGAATCCACTCATCCAAGAACTTGTAAACGTACTCGTAGTCCAAATCTTCTGGTTTCAAATTGGGAAAATTGGTAATGGATTTGTCCTTAGCTTTGTTTTGAATTTCCGTGCTCATGTAAACATGCCAAATTCTGTCCCTTCTCAAGTAAAGTCTTCTTACTAAATGTTTCATTCTTATTTTCATTTTACCTCCTAAAGCCAAATAGGCTCAAATTACTTTTTTACTAATTCCTAAACTATCAAGTGTAAGGCCTTTGAGAGACTTGAACCCCGAAGAATCCTTAACAATGCCTTTTGTATTTTCTCTTTCGTAAATTCTTCTATGAGGCAGCTGCTGCGACTGCTGAAGCTGCGGCGGCGCGCCCCTATTTACATTATATTGCTGTTGATTCACCGAATTTGGTATTTGTTTATCAGACTGAACTTGGTTATTATTCGATCTCTCTAAACGCTCTCTACTACGATTTTCTCTCTCTTTAGCTTCCATTGCAAGCACTTTTTTCACATAATCATTAAGCTCAACTTTTTTACTTACAAATTCTGTGAATCGATCTTTCCAAATTAGATCATAATCACTAATAACCCCATCATTACGCTTCATCATCATCCAAACCTTATAACGATATTCAGAAAATTGTTCTAAGAAATGCTCGAGTATATACTTTAATTTGACATCTTTATGATCATCTAGAACCGTTTCCAAATTATTAAGCGCATTTTTGTAAGTTGATTCATTATTGCTAAGATCTTTTACTCTGTAAAGGAAATCTTTTGGAATGTCTCTTTGAATAAGTCGAGACTCTACGTCTTTTTTTTCAAAATTAATATTGTTTTTTAGAATTTTTGAATTATATATAGAATTCTTTGAATTCTTATACTTAATATTACTTATATTATCTTTATTAATAACAGGCGGCGACTCATGAGGCGACATAGTATTGACACGACTTTTACTGTGTTGGCTGTGTAAAGTAATGTCGCATGATTGTTCAAAAGTCCCATAGGAATTTTTTTCTGAAACTTTGTTATCAACAAACCTAAAGGATGTGGTATTCTTAGTATGATTTTGAAATTTGTTTTGGATATTTTGGAATTTAGAAACTTTGAACACCGCATTTTGAATGTTCCAGTCGAAGTCGCCTACTATTTTTTTGTTTGCAAGTTTTTCTTCAAGTAAAGATACGAAATATTCCCAAATTATTTCTTTGTGGTAGGCTACAAATTGCATGTTTTGAATATAATGTGCAACACTTCCATGACCGGTTTTGTGTTTTCCGAATTTTCGGAGTACGGTTTGAATTAGGCCAAGATCATTTAGAATCTTAATGTCTCGCTGGACAGTACGATTACAAACAACTCTTTTTCCATCTTTTTCTAGAAGTTTTGCTACAATTCTGTAAATGTCACAAGCCGAATAACGCTCAACCCCGAATGTTTTTTTGTAGTCTTTATTTTTAACACTGATTGCCCAGTAGACTTTCAGCATCCTTTTGTATGGGTTTACACACATTTTTTTGATCAAAGACTCAACGTAGGATACTTTTACAGTATCCGTACAAGTCTTTTTATGATTATTCTCCACCAACTTAATAAGTAAGTTTTGTGAATTGGATTTGTCTAAATTAGCTTTTTCTAATAAAATATTTTTCATAATTACATTATGAAAAACCGATTCATCACTAGTGATGAAAGGGTGAAAGTCTGGTTGCACTTGCGACTAGACTTTTCTTTTCTTTCCTCATCTATTAAAGTCAAAACTTTGTAGAGGTAATTTTATGAAAAATCCTCTCACGAAAATATTGTACAACAAATTTTGATTTTTTCAAAAAAAAAGACAAAATTATTTGGTTTTTAACAAAAAAGTTGTATATTTTACAAAATCTAATACTGTGAAAGCACTATTAGATAATTTGGACTCAATAGTCTGAATTAGCTAAGTCATGTTTTATTTATTTTGTACACGCGTGCAAAGTGGGTGAAATATGATTTTTTTTTTGTAAAAAAAATTGAAATCTGATGGAGGGTATATGGCAAAACTAAAGAAAGTAAATATTGTAAGCAGTATCATAGCCATGCTAATAATATCAATTTCTGGAATTGGTACATACGCTGTTAAAGGACTTCTAGCAGACATCAAAACTCAAGCAGCTAAGGTCAAGGCTGAAGTTTTCAAAGAACTTGAGAATTACTACAAAGTTGTTAAGAAAGAAGTTTTCAAAGAACTTGAGAATTACTACAGCGCTAAAATAAAAACCGAATTCGAAGAAATGAAAAATTCAGTAAAAGAAGATCTAAAAAGAACTACGGATTTCATCAACACTGTAAACAAAGAAAACTTAGCACAAGAAATTAGAAATATTTGCGCAAAAGAAACAATTAAAGCAGAAGAAATTCTAAGAGAACAACTAAGATCAATGAAATTGGAAAAGCTAAATGAATAAAAAAATATTTTTAAATGTTTACAATTTTTTCTATAATCTTTTGAAAGATTATTTTTTGAAGAAGTACAAATCAGAATTACTAGAAAGTGCAGAGCAATTCAAAAAGTTCGACAAAGTGATTTTCAAAGAAGTCGAAATTCACAGACTTGCGGTGCCTTTGCAAATGAAATTCAAAGAACAAAACGAAATTATCTCTAAATTTGGGTGTTATTTCCTTTGCATTTTGTTTGTTGCCCTTGTAGTAAAAGAAATCAAAAACGGTGTCGAAAAATGTTTCGATTGCTTTGAGATTGATTTGCTTTTCAAGGGACTTGTAAGTAAAGGCTGCCTAAGGGGTGACAATGCGTTTGTAAATTCTCCAAACGCAATATTTGCAAACTTAGGTATTGACGAAGATATTTACTTTGACGAAAAACATTATCCGAGTTCTTACGTGCCTTTAGAGTCGGATATTTTGATTGCAAAGTACAAAGACGAAAGTTCTAGTTTTTACCATTTTGTAATTGTGGCAAACGACAGAAAAACCGTAATTTGGGATTCACTTGGCAATTCTAAGGCCGTTTCTAACGGATACATAGATTCGCTAAGAGTTTTCAAAATTCAAAACAAAGCAATAGTACAGCGCGTAAAGAACAGACTAGAATTTTACAATGCAAAATTTAGAAACAATTTGGAGGTAGCGTAATGAACGCAGTAAAAAATATTCATGAGCTGCTAGACGCAGTGGATGTAAAAAATACACTCCTAAAAGGGTTTGAAAGCTCTTTTGGTAGAGAAAAATTAGACATAGTGAACGAAGGAATGGCCTTCACAAGCTCACTTTTAAGGTTAGTGTTTTTTTTGAAAGACAAAATCGAAAAAAGCAATGAAGACAAAGCTGCTGTTGAGCAAATTGACAAACGCTTAAAAGACACCATTGAGCTTTCAATACAAGCTTGTGAGGCTTACAGAAATTCTGGGGGTAGCTTTTGCGAATACAGAAAACTCATTAAGCTTCGAGACGAAGTTACAAAAAAAATGCTAAACGATTTACAAAATCAAGTTCACGGGGGATAACAATGCAAAAATTCAAAACAAAAATTAGTTTCATAGGTATTTTTTGGGTACTCTTACTACTACTTTCTTGTGAATCAATACCATCGCTTCCTAAAAACCCAACATTAACAAACAAAGAAGATATTTCAAGCCTAATTTCTGATGAGGCAGAACTTTTTAGATACGCAACTTCTTTGAATGTTTGGCTTTTGTCTGTAAAAGCCTATGCTAACAAGTACTATGCTGGTGAAAAGTTTCCCATTTTTGAAAATTTTAATCCTGCGGTTGACGATGAAAATGAACCTGATGACACCAATATGTTAAAAAATCGAATCGCATACTATAAGCGATACATAGAAAAAACTGAACCTATTGTATTCGATTGCTACAAAAAATATAGCAGAAGATAAGGTGCGGTAAATTGGAAGAACAAGATAATACAGTCCAAGGAATTGACTTGGAAAGTCCAGAAATTACTGGCCAAAATCCAGAAATATCAAGTGCCAAAGAAGATACAACACAAGATTGTACTTCTTTGGGGTTTGACATTGTATTCTACACGGATGAAGGTCAAATTTTTGAACTTACCCCTTTTGTAGATATTTCAAGCATTGTATTAGAAGAAAAAATAGTAGACCCAAGCTTAAAAACAGCATCAAGCAATTTCAGCTTCAGCGTAAGTGGCCTATCAGAAGATTTTTTGAATTTCTTATTTTTCAGAAACGAAGATATTTTCGTAAAAGTAAGCGACAACAAAAACCCCGTATTTACAGGAATTTTAGAAAAATTTTTCAGCAGAGATTTGTTCAATAGCACCAAAAGTGTATCGTTCACGGTCAATGACTACTCTAGCCTACTAAAGATTGCATTCGAAAATCCAGTTCAATTCCCAATCAATTTTTCACCAGACTGGCTTTTCGTATACAATCCTTTGGCAAAAGAGCTCTCACTTGTCCACCTAATAATAGGAAAAACTAAACTGAAAGACCTTATTGATGATGATGCTAGCGAAGCAATACTTGACAAAGTCCCCGCTGTAATCATTGATTGTGGAGAAAATGTAGAAACTATTTTACAAGCCTTGCTTTACGAATTTGGATACGCATACACTTTCTCTCCAATTGGTAAACTAAAAATTCTTCCAATTTGGAAAAGTGAAGTAATCAACAGAGAAATTGAAATTTGTACCATAGATGCCGAAAGTTATGTTATGTCAAAAAGTAGCTCCAGTAGCTACGATTCAACTAAAGTTATTTGGAGAGAAGGCAAATTCCAAAGCAAAGAAGAATCAATATCCAAAAAACGACCACTCTACTCAGCACCAATCAATGTTGCTGGTAATGATGGCAAACTTTACGTTGCAGTTCTTCAAAAAGGCGTAGTGTACCCCGACTTTGCAGACAAAGTCGGCAGCAGTGTTTTTCAAGAATACGACCCTAGTTGGCTAGACACAGTTTACAAATGGGACTTCAAAAGGCGTGAAGTTTGGCACGACCACTACGCCATAAATGAACATTTAGCAATAATCTCAACTCATAACCTTGAAGCAAGGTTTAGTGCCGACTCCTCCATCAAGCTTGAAAATAAAGAATATTTTCCAACAAAGGCTAAACTTTGGTTTAGAAACACTTCTAGTAGTCAAGGCTCCAAATATATTTACCACTTTGATATCTACGGAGACGTTTTCTACACAATAGCTCAAAATGTAATTCAAACTGACAATGCTGATGATTTTTACTCTAAAAAGTTTGAATACACAACCAGGTTCATTTTTTCCGAAGAATCCGCAGTAAGACTTTTTGAATTCCTAACAAACTTACGTGTCAAAGGACACACTATTGTTAATTTTAGGTCAATGCAAAATCTAAACATAACCGATTTTGTCAAACTTAGACTTGACAATATTGGGATTGATCATTTTTTCCTTATACTTTCAAAAAAAATTACTAACTTTGATCTAGATATCAAGCTTTACGAATACGAAGGAATCACCTGGGGTGACTACACTCATTATGAATACCTTACAACTTCAACTAAAATATCAGTAAGCGACTACTTGTCTGGGGTCAACAAAGTTGTTATTGCACCGTTTAATTACAATGGCGCTGAAACTTTCCAGTTCAAAGCTGACGGATTCAAAGACGAAGATACTCTAAACACCACAATTGAATTTGCAAAACAAGCAGGACTTAACAAAATCAAACTCCTCAACGGAGATTTTTACATTTACGATCAAGTAAACCTAAACAATTTGGAAATCCAAGGCAAAGACGAAGTGACAATAAGAAGTACGGGGTTTTCAAAACATATTTTTACATCAGAAAAATCATTCAAGCTTTCCGGGATTAGCATATGCCAGCAGCCATTAAGCGAGCTCTACATTAACGGAGGCACTCTAAATCAAGAAGAATTGTCAATGTACCTAGAAGACAAAAGCTTTACACATCCCCATGATGTAGTCTTCTGCTCTTCATATTCAGTAAAAGAAAATGCCAGATCATCAGTCTATGTTACAGATGCAAATTTTGTGTACATCAAAGATGTCACATTTCGTTGTGCTCTAAACAATGCACTGTATTTGAAAAAAGTAAAAAAAATCCTGCTAGAAGATGTTGATTTTGACTCTGCAAACCAAGGTTTCGAAATCAGTGACGCTAAAAATATTACGCTCGTCAACACCAACATCAAAAGCAGCAAAAAAGAATCGGTTGCAAGCGGATACAACATTATGATCAGGGAAAGTTCTTTTGAAAACAACAACAATGCACTAAAACTTTCGAATTTCTCAAGCGTAAAAATACTAGATTCTCAGCTCAGTAAAAACAAAGGTACAGCACTTCACTTAGTTGGCATTACTATCGCAAGACTAAACAATAATGTTTTTGTCGAAAACAAAGTCGGACTTGAAAATCATTCTTTTGACTTAATCATTCAAGACACTTTTTTAAAAAACACACTTGCTCTTGATCTATCAGATTCAAAAGGAAGAATAATTGATAGTAGCACTTATTCAGAAAATACTAAAGACAAACAGGAGGCCGCTTAAATGATAAGTGATGAAGACTTTGAAGAAATCAAAAAAAGACTTCAAGCCGACAACATCAAATTCCAATTTGGCGTTGGAACTATGGAAGAAGCAAAAAATTATGTTGGCAAACTTGGCGAACCCATTGTTGTCAAAGACAAAGAATTATTTGCCATTTGCAATGGCCAAGACACTACTAACAGAAAATATTACTCCCTAAATAAGAATACTAAACCCCCTATTGGTGAAAATCTAGAAGATTATCTAGAACATTTAGTTAACTGGTGCTTAGAAAACACTTACCCAGGGTTTTTGACCGCTGAGTTTGCCAAAGAAGGAACACTCTCAAGAAGTAAGCTGGTACAAGCTTTTGAGGATACTAAAAAATTTTGTATTCCAGATGGCAGAAGTCTTCCTGAAAGTTGTTTTGTAAAAGAAAAATTTGGAATATCTTATGCACCCAATTTGTCGGGTAGATTCCTACGACATTACGATTCTGGTGGTTACACTGATTCTGATGGTTCAAGAAGCTTAGGCGGTACACAAGAGCATTCTTTGGAAAAACATTCTCACCCCATCGACATAAGCGATTTGAAGAAACTGAAGGGGCGACTTATAAATGATTACTACTACATTAGAAGAGATTCTAATTGGTCTAGTGGCTCAACCAGTTTTCTTACAGGTATAGTTTACGGCGACGGTATATACCCGTGGAATTACCCTTTCAAAACAGAGGATATGGGAGGTAATGAAACTAGGCCAAAAAATACCTGTTACATATCATTTTACAGGTACGATTGGTAGGGGGTAAAATCAATGATTACACAAAAAGATTATGAAAGAATCAAAGAAAAACTACAAAAAGCCAAAACTCGCATTCAATTTAGAAATGCAGAAAAAGCAGACTCGCTAGGATATGAGGGTTCTATTGGAGAACCAATTGTACTAAAAGACAAACTTACTTTTTCGGTATGTGATGGAAAAAGCATTGATAACAGAAAAGAATATGAAATTACTAAAAGTGCGCCACATTTAGGTTCACTTAGTGAATATCTAGAACATATGATTTTGTTTTTTCTAGAAAAAACACCTGTTGGCGCTTTGACTGATAAATTCGCGCAAGAAGGATCAATTCTTACAAGAAATAAATTAATTGAAGCGTTCACGAACACAAACAAGTTTTGCATTCCAGACGGTAGAAGTTTGCCAAGCAATTGCTATGCATACAAAGTATTAGGAATATCTTCAACACCCAATTTGTCGGGTAGATTCCTAATACACTGCGGTTCAAGCAATTCTAGAAGCTTAGGAGACACACAACGAGATACTTTTGATAAACATTACCACTTCATAGAAAAGAAAAACCTTAATTTTGAAGGTAAATTGGTAGATGATGAAAAATATATTTTCCGTGATAAGGACTATTATTGGTCTGAAGGCAGTACTAGATTCATCACTGGTTTTGATAATTTGTGGATGGATCTTGGAGCTTTTTTGTTTCCAGAATCTACTGGTGAAAGCTATGGCTCCAAAGAAACAAGACCAAAAAATACCTGTTACATATCATTTTACAGATACGATCTTTAGGAGAAAAGTTATGAATAATTTAGAAAATTTAGAAATCCAAAAACTTTTGAAAAAATTAATAGGGGAAAAACTTCTTTCATACAATCAAGATTCAAATAACGCAAACAAACAAGCTTTGCTTAAACTATTTGTCAATAAAATGTTTGAATTCTCAAACAGTAATGTTCTAGCAACAAGTTTACATGCATTTAGAATGTTTTTTGCAGTTTTTGAAATGAGTGAAGCTGAAGATTTAGTACTAGACATTATTAACAAAGAAAAATTAATCATTGGAAACAATACAAGCACGGGTTTTGTAAAAAGTTGTTCTTATACTGAGGAAGAAATCAACAAAATTATTACCAAGGGTGAGCTATGAGACTAAGGCGACTCCCAATATACGTTAATGCTTATAAAGAAAAACCTAATGCTGAAATTTTCATATATTACTCCAGTAGAGGAACTGGTAAAACTTATGATATTGCAACTGTCAACTTAGAAAGAAAATTTAGCGTTGATGGAGGAGATACACTTGCAATAAGAAAAAAGAAAAACAAAACAACACAATCAATACACAAAGAAATTTTAGAACTTTTGAGCATATATGGCTTAAGAAAATTTTTCAATATAAGCAAAGCAAAAATTGAGAGTAAAAGTTTGATTTTTGGGAAAAAACGAGCCTTTGTTTTCGAAGGAGGCCACGACACAAGAGATTTGAAATCTTATGCGCATTTCAAAGACTTATGGCTAGAAGAAGCCAATCAGTTTAGCTCCGACGATATAGAAATGCTTATCCCTACAATGAGAGAACAAGGTGGCAGAATCTATATGTCAAGCAATCCGGTACCCAAGTCACATTGGCTATACAAAAGATACTTGGCAAATCAAGACAATCCCGCTGTTTGTATTATCAAAAGTACCTATCGAGACAACCCATTTTTGAACGGCGGTGATGTTGAAGCTTGGCTTGAAAAACAAAAACTTGCATATCATGGAAATGACATTGGATTTAGAATTGAAGTTTTAGGAGAAGAGTTTGATTTCGGCACTGCAAGATTAATCAAAAAATTCAATGTTTGTGAACCCAGTCTTATTTCCAGAGCTAATGGCAGCTACTACACAGGGGTACACATCAAGGGAAATAGAATTTGTTTTTTAGAAATTCTTGTTGGAAGAATTTCGTATCTTCCAGTTGTAATTGTTACAAACGCATGTAGCAAAGTGTTACTATCAAAAGCTGATTATCAAGCTGAAATTAACAATTTCAAGGGCACTTTTGTTCTTCCGGCTGCTAGAGAAGAACTCAAATATGTATTCTCTCGTTTTGGTAGAGGCACTTTGCTTGCAAAAAAACGAAATTTGTATTCACTCTCGGATTATTTGATACCGGCTAATCTTAGTGTAGTAAACATACCCGAAACAAATGATGTAATTTCAGAGTTCAACGAAACTGAATATTACTATGATGAATCTAGTGCAGAAGACAGCGAAGTTACAAATTTTGTTATGCAAAAAGATTTGACGTACATCCCGGCATTTCTCAACGCTGCATCTATTTTTAACTAAAGGAATCAAAAATGTTTAGAATGAAATTTTTCAAAAAAAACAAAGAAACTAAACTATTTCCAGTAAGCGAATACACACCACATCAAGACCAATTAAGACTTGCCCACCAAGTAGCCGAAATTTACGCGGGTTTTGCATCTTCCAGAGACATTGAGCATAAAGTTGGTGATGGACTTTCAATATTATTTGATAATAACTTTAGAGCTGTGATCAAAAAAATGGTCTATACGGCAATCTTATCTGGAGAAAGCCATTTTTACATAGTGGTTCCAGACTCCGATGATCCGCAAAAACCACTAAAAAAAGGATTTCCATGCCTTTGCTATAACTTTGGTGAAGTCCTTGATCAAGGTTCTTATTTTCTAAAAAATATCCATGAAAGTAGAATCATCGGTATGAAGTCGTCTTTCCTAAATTTCGAGTCTCTAAAAAAAAGCAGCAATATTATGAATACACTGCTCAATGAAACAGTAGGCTTTTTACGAGTTAACAACTTCACGTTTCTAAAATCAGCAACACTACCATCAGTCAAGGATATGACTGCATATGATCTGGCTGAAGTCAAAAAAAATATTGAGGGGGTTCTTGATAGTAACCACAAAATGATGATACTCGGAAGAGAAGATGATATTGCTAATGTTACAAGATCTGTAAGTCCACTAAGAGATGCTTTTGAAATCATTGTATCAGACATAACACTTCATTCTGGAATTCCAAAAGAAATACTATACCCAATATCTCCGTCTGGAGAAGGCAGTATTGGTAACTATGATATTTTTTACCTAAACATTGAGCAGATATGCAAACTAATGGTAACACCATTCATCAATGCGGTGCTTTTCAAGTTTGGATTAGAATCGAACTGGTGCTATAAACCAGTTAAGCCAATTAGCCAAAAAGAACAAGCTGAAATTGATGAAAAACACGCAAAAACTTTAGCAACTTACGTAGAACTTTTAATTAAAGCTAAAGAGATGGAAAATAATGATTTGTATCTAAAAATACAAAACGAAATGAATCAGTACTTGCAAATAATTTAGAAAGAAATTTTTTTAAAAAAAGAAGGAGGTTATATGCAAGAACAATCAAGTGAAGATGCTGTTGCAATTTCTGAATCTTTGCCTAAAAACGACAAAGAACTAGTAACAATATCTTCAGAAGAATATGAAAAATTAGTGTCTGATGCAAAAAAATTGCCGAACATGATATCACGAGAAGATTTTGAAAAGCGACTCGCTGAGGCTGAAAGTAACTTTACCAAGGCTAGAAAACAAGCTGAAAGACAAGCTGAGGCCAACGCATTCAAAGATTCCAAAGTTTTGACGAATCTTGAAAAAGCTTGTGAGCAGTATGAAATTACTCCGCCTTTTGCAAACGCTTTGAGCGTAAAAGACGCTAAGCTTGCATTTTTGGATGCAATGAAAAAAAAGTACAACATTAATTTTAGGATTGACGAAGAAGGCGATCTTGATGCGCAAATCGACAACATAAGCTTGCTAGTACAAGAACTTACAGCATTCAAACAAATGGTAAATGCAAGAAATCGATTCGCAGGCCAAATAATCAATAATACATTGGCACAAAGATACAAAAACGAATTATATGCTTCAAGGAGGATGTAAATGCCAGATTTCGATTTCACAAAAATTTGTAAAAAATTCGTTTTGGGAGTTGACCACAAAGCATGTGTCCATCAAACTGAAACTGCAATAGTTGATGTTGAGTCCACACCGATTAGACCTGGAGACCCAGTTTACTCAAGTAGATCAAGCGAAATGGGAGAAGTGTTAGTAAAAGCTGCAACTGCAACAGCTGGAGTTGGCCATATTCGGGGATTTGCATTAAAAAAAGAGCGTATATCTTTATTGGAAGATGAAAATTACTCTCCGGGTGAACTAATTCCAGTAAGACGTGCTGGTGAAGTAACGGTTACGTTAGATAATGCCTTTACAACTCCCAAAATTGGCGACTATGTTTTTTTGAAGGCAGGAAAACTTGTGAAAGACGGCAAAGGGGGTGTTCAAGTTGGCAGAATTAAAGATGTTAGTCTTGAACAAAATAGTAAAATTGTTTTGCTTGATGTAAACATTGGTCCAGAGTATGAATCCAGTGGCAGTAGAAAATTTACGTAGACCCTAAAAAATTATGAGATAATAGGAGGAAAATTTTGAGTAGAAGTATTTTTGTAGATTCAAGTGGTAGTTACAGCGGAGATATATTACAGCTTGCAAAAAATGGTCTTGAAGAGCTTATGCCTTACAAAGTAATCAATAGAAATGATCTAAGGCAGGGATATTACATTGTCAAAAAAGCAACAGTTGAGCACAATGTCACAGCCACTTTTGGTGATCATAGTAATGAAATTGGAAGAAGTAGCATTTTCTTCAAAGAAATGGCTTACAAGATGCACGTATTTGATACAGTACAACGGATTTCTCTAAAAGACCTCATGCGCGGAACTATAACTGAAGACGAAGTAAAAGCTAATCTAGAGCTTGGCCTTATGAAAGATGCATACCATTCTGTTATTTTTGGTAAAAAAAACATTAATATGGAAGGTATCGCAAATTTGAAAGGAAGGAGTAAAATTTCTGTTGAAACACTTACTAATGGATTTACTTTGTATGAAAAAGTAGCACTTGCAAAACGGGAATCAGAAAAGTACAAAGAAAAACTTGATGGGAAATATCACCTTTTAGTTCCCCATAATTATGCACATCTTTTACTAGAGTTGTACAGTGAGCCTCAATATGTAACAGTAAAAGAAGCGCTTTTTAGAGATCATGATGTTGTAACTGCTGTCTTCAAGGGCCTAAAAAATCCTATACTGTACGAACCAAATGGAGAAGTTATGTTTGTTCCAATGTTGCCAGAAATATTCTTTAGAAAATTTGCATCCCCAGACGGAGATTACATTCACGCTTCAATGGAATCGGCAGGAATAATTCACTTTGAACCGCAAGAAGTTGTCGAAATTGAAGTTACAAAACCTAGTTAGTAGTAAACTTAACAAATGAGTGAACTTGACGATCTTATTATGTGGATCAACCTTACTAGGATAGAATCTTTACACATTGCGTGTACTAAAGAAGACGGAAGCATTAGTATCCCAGATCAAACCAAAGTACAACTTTTCGAGGTTTTAAGATATGCAAAATCGATTTTAGCCTTGTACCATATGGGAACTGCCTACAAAAATTGGCTTGTAATTTTGCTTGATGTTCTTTACTTAGAAGTTTTCAATATTAGGTGTAAAGGAGATCAAAAAGAGTGTAAATTTAAATATTTACTCTCTCAACTTGATTTCCTATTCCCGCGTATTGATTCTTGTCCTTTTCTTTATATTGGTTGATCAAAAGGAAAACAAATGGAAATTGGAGAAAAAATAAGAAAATCAATATTTGATAATGCAAAAACCTTTGTGGGATTCAAAGTTAAAAAAAACATGGAGCAATTGAAATCAAGTGTCCCTGGAAGATTATCAAATGTAACAAAGATTGATTTAGAAGAAACTTCTTTGGGAATAGATCTAAAGATAAAAGTAGACTCCCCTCTTGCTGAATTTCTAGATTCGGGAAAAGCATATGGGAATAACTCTTCAAGTCCAAGCTTAGCAAAAATTAGGAATTGGGCAGCATATAGGGGTATAGAATCCGCTGCAGTGCCTATTTGGCTATCTCTGAAGAAGAGAAAACCTAAAACCCAATATACAAACTGGACAAGCGATTTAGTAAGGGAGTCTGCAAAATTACTTAGATGAAGTACATAGAAGAATTTGTCATTAATCTTAAAAAAAATTTGAAAACTTACTTGACTACTTGTAAACAAACAACCACAAAAGTATATTACAAATCTGAAATGTTTGCATGTTCAACTTTAGAATTGCCATCAATTGTCTTTGCAGTAAAAAGTACTGGAGAAATTCTGAATCATTGCAAAAATTATTCGATGCTTTTGTGTCCAAAGTTCATAATTTACACGGAGTGTAGCATGCGTCCTACTTTAGGACTTGAGATTGCAAATATAATTGTGGCGTTTCTGATGCTAAATTATTCGTTGAAGTATTTTAGCATTGACGATTCCCAGGTTGAAGACGAAAATTCTGATGCAAGAATGGTCACATTGGTTGATTCAACATTGGGAATTAGAATAGATGGCGCTGATTACATTAATTGTCGTGGAGGTAAAAATGGCAATTGAAAAATTAAGAATGCCGACTGGCGCAGTGCTAGTTACGGTCAATATTGAAAAATTCAAGTGGAATTTCAAGGGTTCAGACATCAAAAACAATAATGAACCTTCTGGAACAGATCCTACTAATTTAGTTGTAAAAGATTTGGGCTCAAACATAACAAAGCCTAGCAAATGGAAGTCAATTAGCGAATGCATTTTTAGGGTGAAAAAGATTGATTCTAAATCAAAACTTACATCAGATTTAGATCTAAAAGAAGGCAGCATTTTCTACTATAACAAAGATCTTTTGACAAAAATATCCGCCGCATGTGATAATGCTGATGAAATTGATGTTCTACTTTTCAAAACATATTGCTTAGGGTATTCATACACCATCAGCTCAACAAAAGCTACAGAAACTCTAAAAACAACTTGCGGATCAATCTCAGCAATTGGAAAAATACCAGAGCAAACTGTTGAGTTTAGCGGATACTCCGTTAGAGAAACCGCAACTAATAAGGAAGAAATCCTAGATACATATATAGAAAAATCGCATTTCATAACACAAGATATTTCAAAAAATAATAACCAATGGCAAATTGGAAAACGTAGTTTACCTACAAATTACGAGTTCACGGTACTTTTTGTAGATCAAATTGCAGATCAAGATCAAAGAACCAAATTCATGGTGGGCGAAGGACAAATTGCAACTTACAACCCAAGCCAAGACTTGAACAATCAAAAAATCGATCTAAAGTGCCAGCTTACTCTGACAAAACCCTTAGTATCGCTTTCATGCGACTATATTCAAGATGCAAGGTTCTTTAAGATTTAGGAAAGATTTAGGAGACAAAAATGGTAATTAATGTTAATTTGACTGGCAGGGTAATGTTGCCCTATATCCCAGACTATATTAGAAACAGCAAGGAAAAGATCAAAGAAGAAGAGAAAGCATATGTGGTTTTGAAAGACATTAACTACGGGTTTGTGGAAAAGATAAAAGCAAGACAAATCGAACTTTTCAAAAAATTGAATGGCGAGAATGGTAAAACCAATTCCAATGCTATGATTGAGTCAACAAGCGCTCAAATTCAATTCGTAAAAAAAATTTGGGATGAAAATGTGGTAGAATTTGTCGGCCTTGAAAATCAACAAGGAGAAGTTATCACTAAAGAGATGGTTGAAAGTGACGGTATCTTGTTTCAAGACATGCTTTCAAGTCTTGCAATCGAAATTAATTTCCTGGCAGATACTCTAAGGGTTGAGCGTGTTTCAAAAAAGTAGAGCTTGCATTCGCTTATATTACAAAAAAAAATCACTATGACCAAATTCTGAATTTTGCAGACCGCGTGAATTCAGAATTCATAGTGAATATGAAAAAGGAACTTTCTTGGATCAAATATAATGAGGATGCTATTCTACATTTACTAAATCAAGCCTTACTTTCAAAAAGTATTGGCAGTTTGCCCAATAGGGGCGGCCTTTTTGAGCAAAATTACTGGTTTGTTTTAGTTTTGAATGAACTCAATTTGTACATCAAAAATCTTGAGAGAGAGAGCATAGGTAGATGAAACTTGATGAAATAATAATTCCGCTATCAATGTCGATCAGCAACAATCAAAAGCTGGACTCAATAGCAGAAACTCTAAAAAAAATTGCCGAGCAAAAATTTGCAAGTCTAGATAATTTGAAGTCAAAATTAGAAAAATCTGCTAAATCTGGATCCAATCTAGAGAAAGCGCTAAACAAAAGTTCGCAGAATGCTAGTAAAAACTTCAAATCTCTTGCAGATTCTGTTGATTCTGTAAATTCTAAAGCTGGTGGCATGAAAAGTATAGGCAAAGTTCTAAAAAGTGTTGGAAAAGGCTTAGGAAATGTAAAGAATTTGGCAAACAAAACCGGTGAAGCATTCAACCAAATGTTGGCAGCTTTTGCCCCAATTATTATAGCTGTAAAGGCTCTACAAGCAATTGGCTCTACAATAAGTGGAATTTTTGATGGCGCCATGGATGCTCTTGATGAATTCAACGAAGAAGTGTCAACGTTTTCTGACATGCTTGGAAACGAAGACCTTGGAAAATCTTTAGCAGAATCCATGAGGGCTTTTGGCGATGAAACTCTTTTTACTAGAGATGCTATTACTAATGCTACTAAGACAATGCTTTCTTATGGGGCAACTGCAAGCGAAGTTGAAGAAAGAATTAGAATGTTTGGAGAGGCTGCTGGTGGAAGTAGCGAGGGGCTTGAGAAATTAGCCGAAGTATATTCTCGTGTAGAATCTAGTAACCAAGTGAATTTAGAAGATTTGTATGCACTTCGTGATGCTGGTGTTGATATTACAGACATTTTAGCAGAAGAAGCCGGTTTAGCTGGAGAGGCATTATATAAGGCCGCGAGCGATGGAAAAATAGGGTTCGAGGCTCTAAATAAGGCTCTTTCTAAAGCCACTAGCGAAGGTGGTAAATTTTACGGGAACACCGCCAAAGAAGCAAAAACTTTAGCTCAAGCACAACAGCAAACTGCTAAAATGAGTGAAAAGCTTTTCTTAGATATTGGGAAAGCTTTAGAGCCAATGATGATTGGATTTGAAAAAGTAAAACAATTTATGATAAAAGGAATTTTGGATCCATTAACAAAAGTCACCGCTGCGGTTATTTACCTGATCAACAAACTTACAGAGCTTGTGGTATATGTTTCTGGAAAGCTTGTACAAGGCTTCAAGATTGCATTTGACCCAATTATCAAATTGATCCAAAAAGTCATAGATATGACAGTTAAATTGTACGAGGGTTTCAAAAAAGTTTTAGGATTGTCCAAAAAACCTGAAAAAGAAAAAGAGGAAAAAGACACTTCCAGTCCCGAACCCCAAAGAGATAAAAAATTTGATCCAAATGCAAAAACCGATTTCAACAAAAAGATGGAACAAGACTATCAAAAGCTGCAAGACGACATATTCAATGCACAAAGAACAATCTTTACAAAGACTGGGGAAGAACGAGAAAAAGCGTTAAGGGCGCTTGAAAAAACCATCAAGAACAAAAACCAAGAATTTCTAAATGCATACTCCAAAAGTTTTGATAAGTTGTCGGACGAGAACAAGAAAATTTTAGTCGGAGTTGAAAAAGCAATAAACGAATTCAATAACTCTAATTATGATTTTGTGAATGAGTACCAAAAATTACTAAAAGAAAAAGAAAGTCGTGAAAGAGAAATACTATTAACCCTACCCCATGCAGATCAAGAAAGCGCTTTACAGAAACTGAATGACGAAATCAATGAAAAGAACAAAGCGTTCGTAGTAAAATATGAAAAAAGTTTCACAACTCTAAACGAGTCTAACAGAAAAATTGTAGCCGAACTTGAAAAGCAGGTTAATGAATTTGAAAAAACCGCTTTAGATCGATCTTTTGTCGAGGCTCAAAAAGCTCTGCAAAAAGAAATAACCGAATTAGAGTGGAAAACAATGCTACTTCCAGCAAAAGAAAGAGCAAGTGCTGAAAAAAAGATGGCATCCGACATTCAAGCAATGTACAAAAAATTCGTAGATGAGCACAAATCGCAATTCGACAAGCTAAATGAAACCAACAGAAACACACTAAAACAAATGGCTGAGAAAGCTAAAGATACTGCAAAAAGCTTATATGACAAATGTTTGGAAAATCTAGATAAATTTACCGAATTTACAGGCAAAATTTTGAATAAGCAAGGGGGAGAAAAACTTGCTGAGGAGGGCGTTGGTCATTTTATAGACTATGCAATACAGGGTGCATACGAGGGATATAGAAATTTGAGGAAAAATGTGGCAACAGCTTACCTTGGACAGCTAGGTACATTTTTGGCGGAATTAATTGAGCAATTAGAGGATTTCTTTTGGGGGATTCTAACTGGTTACGGTAATGTTCGAAAGAAAAAAATCGAAGAACAACGAGACAAAGATTTAGAAGAACTTGAAAAACGAAGTGAAATTGAACTAAAGAAGCTTGAAGAGAAATTTGATGCAGAAATTGCAATGAGAAAAAAAAAATTGAGCGAATTAGATGATGAATACTCTAAAGAAATAGAATTTCTAAAACAAGCACAAAGTAAGGGCCAAATATCTGGTGAAGAATTTCAAAAAAGATTACACGATGTACAAACAGAGTACAAAACAAAAAAAGATATAGAAACTACCAAACTTACTAAAGCTGAGGAAAATAAGAAAATAGAAACCGAGAGGCACAAAAAACTTTCCAACCTAGAAAATGAACGAATCAAAGCACAGGCCGAAGTCGACAAGATAAATGCTGATCCGGGATACTTAGGTACTGGATTTTATTTCGGAAAAGCTAGTAATTTAGAAAAGACAGAAAAAATTTTAGATGAAATACTAAAAAGAATTGCAGCAGTAAAATCAGCAGGCTCTATCGAAGAAATAAAACTTGCTCGTGGTGGTGCACGATTTGTTTCAAATAAACCGACATATATGCCAAACTCAGGTGTAATGTCTAGTGAGTTTGGGCAACCTGAATTGGTAAGAATCACTCCTGCACCAATAGATGAAAATCTACGCAAACTTGAAGCTAAAATCATTGCAGAAGAAATTACTAAATTACAAAAAAGCCAAAACAGTACAGTTATAAATAATTTTTATTATAACTTTAATGGGGATGTGCTTGATGCTGAAAAATTAGTTAGAATGCTAAAATCAAAAGAACATCTAATGACATTTCGAATGGCTGAATAGTAAAAAAATATGAAAAAATTTTCAAACTACTTTGTATTTTACAATTACTAGTATATAATTATTAGTGTTGATAGTTCGTAATTTATTACTGAACTTTCAACACCTTGAAAAAGACCGTTAGCTTTTGCTGATGGTCTTTTTCTTGCACTCTAATAGTCATACAATATACCTACTACATTTTTTTACTTTTTGAGTTTCAGTAAAAAATTTCATCATTTTTGTTGAACAAGTTTACTTTTTATTATTTTTTGAGTTATTATTAATAATCATGTAATATGATTATTAATAAAATCTATACACCAAAAGCCTAGAGGTAAAAAATGAAAAATACAAAAATTCCTAACAATAAATACCAGCACAAATTAATTGTTTTAATATCAACATTAAATTATATAAACTCAACCCTTGAACAATATACCCAAAGCGATCTCCTTTATTACTTTAATAGTAATATGAAAAGGAATGGTCAAAGAGAAATTAAAATTAAAACACTTCAAAACTATCTTTATAAACTAGGAACAGTTTTTAAAGTAACTAATAACTACTACAGACATTTAGGTATTAACATGGGTACTGAAGTTTACTACAAACTTAAATACTCTAAAAAAGAGTGTTACCGAATAGTTAATAAACATTTTAAAGATTCAAAAAAGAATAAATATAAAATCCGTGTTAATTCATATTTTAAAAAGAATTGCATTAAAAATAGCAGTGTAGAAAAAAAGGAGTGTTATTATAATATATATAATAAGAAGGAAGAAAAGAAAAAAAATATTACCTCCACAGAAAAATTACAAATCGAAAAATATATTAAAAAATGCAACTTTAAATCAAATATATTCTACTCTATTTTAAATTTAAGATTAGAAAAAAAAGATACAATTGAAGTATGCAAAATGTTAAAACGGTTTGAAAATTTAATTGAGAAAAACATATATGGAAAAACCAATAGTATTAAGCTAATAAAAGCAAGTAAACTTAAAAACAAGCAAAAAGAATTAAGAAGAATACTAAATGAAATAAAGAATGACTTAGAAAACGAAAATTATGACAATAAACAATTAGAAATACAAATCAAAGATATATATAAGCAATATAAAAACAAACCACACTTCATTATAGAAAAAAATAAATACTGTGACTTAGAGAAGATAGTAGTAAAGTTAAAAAATAATCTTAAACATATAAATACAAATACGAAAAAATCTAAAACAAATATTAAAAATAATATCTTCAATATACTTATCGAGCAATTAAAAAACAAAATAGAGATTAAAATTTTCATACCAATATTAAAAAATTATTTAGATAAGCAAAACAAATTAGAGTATGGCAAGGTATTTAATAACCACTACTATTATGAGATTTTAAAGGAAATAGAACTTAATGAATGTTATTCACAATCAAAAGAATTTAAAAAAAATGCCAATTAAGGATTAGTTATGAACAGTATATTAAAACGTCTCAAAGCCAAAAAATCAGAGATTAGAAAAAATAAAAAAACTTGCATTTTTATTAAAATAGAAAATAACAATGATAGGAAAATATATCACACAAGAATAATGAATGATTTATATGTATTTGGTGTCAATAAAAATCAGAAAAATAAATTCTTCATTTCATTTAGAGGATTATTTAATAAGCAAAAAATCAGTGAATTTAATTTATTTTCTCTAAAAGGAGAAGATAAATTCTTAGGTATTTATTATGGATACAGAAAGCCAATACAAAACATCGTAACAAAATATCAGGAAAACGGCATTACAAAATCATATACCTTTTCAAAGGCTTATTATATGGAATTTAGATTTAGTAAAGGAAGTGTCTCTTGCTATATTAAAGGGATGTCTCGTTTAATTAAAAAAGAAAAATCAGAAACACAGTATAATCAATCTTTACTTGAATTAATAATTAAGTTGGAAAGAGAAGTGTATAAGTTTTACAATAAAAAGTTTCCAAATGGAGGAATTATAAAAAAATGGATAGAAAAAAAACAGAAATAATAACAATTGCATCTATTAAGGGTGGCGTTGGTAAAAGTGTATTAGCAATTATTTTTGGTTTTATTTTAAAGAATTTTGATAAAAAAGTTTTACTGATTGATTTAGATCCTCAAAATAGTTTGACCAGTTATTTTATTGAGTATATCAAGGGTGTTGAAGGGATTAATGTATACTACATGTTTAAAGAGTATAAAAACTTAGATTTAAATAAGTATTTAAATAAAATCAATAGTGAGATGTATATTATTCCTTCTCACCCAATTCTATGTAAATTTGAACAAGAAGATGAAAGATATAAAGAACAATTATTGGAGCATTGTATAAAAAAAATTTTATACAATAACGATTTTGATTACATAATAATTGATACACCCCCTAGTTTAGGCCCATTATTATACAATGCTTTGAATATTACGGATAAGGTTATAATACCTATTCAAATCGAAAGGTGGTCTGTTGAGGCATTCCCTATGTTAATGGATGCAATAGAAGAAGTTAATATATTTAAAAATAAAAAAATAGATGTTTCAATAGTAGAAAATCAATTTATTAAAAATAGAAACACTTTTAAAGATGTAGAAGAGGTGGTGTTTAAAAATTATGGAATGTTTATTAAGGGCAAAATCCATAGCCTTAACAGTATAAAAGTCTTAATTAACGAACTAAAAGAACCCGATGTTGAGGCAATGTATTATAAAGAGGCTCAGGAAGCTTTGGAAAAAATAGTAAAAGTACGCTAAACGTACTTTTACTATTTGTTTTTCAAAAAGTACGCTAAACGTACTTTTACTATTTGTTTTTCAAAAAGTACGCTAAACGTACTTTTTGAAAAAAAGGGAGGTAATAATGTCTAGGAAGGATCGAAAGGAAATTATTCTAAATAATAGAAGAACCGGTGTTAATCAATTTGAAAATAGTTGTGATAAAGATGATGAAATAGAGTACGAAAGTTATAAAAATCAAATAAGAAGAATTACTGTAAGTGAAGTAAATAATAAAATTGAATTAATGGAAATTTTATATAAAATAAGAACCAAAAAACTTTATCAATTTGATGGATACAAAAAATTCGATGATTTTCTTAAAAAATTCGTCATAGCAAGGAGTCAGGCATTCTTATATTTAAGGCTTTATAAGAAAGTGTTGTCGGGAGATTTAAAAATAGAGGAAATTAAGCAATTCGGATTTGCAGAAACATATAAGAGAATTAAGAACTCTAATATAGATAAAAGCAGTACAAAAGAAAATTCAATAAAGATGCTAAGATTTAAACTTAAAAATAGGGAAAGTTATGATTTTTATGGTAAAAATGTCAAATTTACTAGTTACTTTTTAGATAGGGTTTTTACGGATAAAAAAGATTTACTAGAAGAGTTTATGAAAGAGTTTGAGAGTTCACAAGGGTAGGTGAAGGGAGTATTCTTTGAAATTTTGATCAAAAATTTTGTAAATAAGGATTGATTTTCTTTAGAATTCGTTGTACTATGATTGTTATCAGTGGGATTATTATTCATTATTAATCCTCTGGTTATTTGGTGTTCAATTTCTTAAAGGCCTCAGGTCTTGGTTGTAGATTTTTTTAAAAAGAGTTTACAATTAAGGCCTGAATGTTAGTCATTCTATCTGTGAACTACTATTTCTATAATCTTTGATTTAGAAATAGCAGTTCACCATCCAAGCACTCAACTGCTACTGAAATATAATATTTATCATCAATATCTTTTTCTACTACTACATTTTTAATAACTTCATTGCTCTTAATATTTCTATGTAACGCCAATTTTACAAATCCTATTTTTGGCAACTTTATATAATTATTTTCTATTCTTATTGAATTTTTTTGATTATTAGTTCTATAGGTTTGTCTATTTTTCTTGCTTTTATATTTAGGAAATCCTTGTGTTCTATTTCCTTTTTTAATTTCTCTAAAAAAATTACTATACGCAGAATTTAAGTCAATCCATGCGCTACAAAGAGCCAAACTATCAACTTCCTTTAGAAATGGAAATTCATTTTATAATTACTTGGATTAACACTAAGACTTGTTAAAACAGTTTTTGCATTTTTAATAAGTTTTTCTATTTCTTTGCTTTTTGCCATTGCCTCAACTTTTTTATAGCCGTGAGACTCGAATTTATTTAAAACATCCTCTGCTTCAATTTTAGATTTCCTAGATAGTTGTGATGCTGCGTAAGATACTCTATTTTTATTCTTTAATCTTTTGATAATACTTTCTTTTAAACTTTCCTGTGCTTTGTTGAAAAATACAGCTGCAGATTCTATCTCTTGTGTTGCAATATCAATTTCATTTATGAGGTTTTCAAGTTCAAGATCTATTTTTAAATTATTTTGCAATTGTACTAATTCTTTTATTTTAGTTTTATTAATACTGTAATTTTTTTTTAGGGTTGTTAATTCATCATGAATTTTTTCTCTTACATCTTGAAAATCAGATTTTATTGAAACATATCTCTTTTTAATATTATTAATATCTTCAGCTAATTTAGAGAATCCGCCATATTTTGTAATGATACTCTCTACACGTTTAATTGTTTGATCTGCTTCTTTTTCTTCATTAGTGTATGGGATTAAGTCTTCTTTTTTGATCTCTTTTTTTTGATTATTTTCAATTAAAGTATTATTGGGGATATCAGCCCCATTATTATGTGGTAATAAAGGTATTTCGGGGTTTTTAGGAACGATTAAATTATCATATTCCTGTTTTTTAGAATTTTTGGATAAAGTTTTTTGCTTTTCTTGAATATTATTTGCAATTTCTTTTGTTTCATTATGTTTTTTTTGTTCTGTATTATTGAGTAATTTAGAATTTAGATTACAAGACGTTAATCCCAAAATTAATATTATGTGTAAAAACAAATTTTTTCGCATGAAAATATTCTCCTTTTTAATCGATAATATATATTACAAAGTAATAATTATTCTCAATTAATATTATATACTAATTTAATCAATTTACAATAAAATATAAATAAAATTATTTATTATTAATGCAATTTTGGATTTTTTAGGGGGAGATGATTTTTTTTTTCAATATCGTTTTAGTTGCTTGAATGCGCATTTTTAGCATGTTGTTTTCTTTTTGGAAAAAATATCGTACAATAATTAGTATTCTTTTGCAATAATTTGTGATCCTTCAGCAATCGAAGAGAGAGCTTTGGAGAGACTACCTTTTCAAATAATAAGATTATTAATAGATAGGTTGTCTCATACTTTATACTAAATAATAATAATATTTATTATTATTATTTAGTATAAAGTATGAGACAACCTA
>NZ_JACHGM010000008.1 GCF_014202295.1 Borreliella afzelii | reverse complement strand
TTATACTAAAAAAATATAATATATATTATATTTTTTTAGTATAAAAGCTAACCTTCAAAATTAGGAGTTTAAATATCTTTAACCCCAAAACTGACTCCATTAATAAGCCGGCGATCATCTTAAAGTGTGCACTATTGCTTCCTTCACCATTTTATGGTGAAGGAAGCAATAGTGGGACCTAGCCGCACAAAATCATTCGTATATACGTTTTTACCACAGCTAAAATACTTAATATCTGAAGAATACAAATCCCTTATACATAAATAAAGCCAATAAACTGCATGTTTAAATCTATCATTCCGCTCATTTTTTACCCTACTAAACAACTTAATCAATTCTTTAGATCGATCAGAACTTAAACTTAAAAAGAATTTATTAAAATACTCCTCATTATAGTCAGACAATGGGGGGATTTCTCGAGTACCATTTTTCAAACTATGTGCTTATATCCTAAAAAAGATATCCTAGATAAATTGGAGATTTCAGATTTACAGAAGCTTAAAAATTTATTGGAAAAATTATTATCTACAAAAGCAGACATCTCAAAAACACTGAAGCAACTTTTATTAGATTATCAAAACAATGAAAATTCTATAAAAACAGATATTAATGGGCTTAAATCTTGAGTAATCCCACTTCGCAATCCGATGCAAGAAAAACAAAAAGAAGCGGAAAATATAAGGAATGAAATATTTACAATACAAAAGAAACTTTAAGTATGTATTAAAATTACCATATGTAAAAGCCCATCTTTAATAAAAGATAGGCTTAATTTTTAACTAAAGATTACAAAAAATTTTTCACCTATAATTTACATAAACTTTAAGTGCTAATAAGTTTGGCGAACTGCTATTTCTAAATCAAAAAGATTATAGAAATACTTTTTGTTTCATTCTATGATAGCTTTTTAGGCTCTACAAAAACGCTCATCCGCTTTTTAGTAAGAGCATGGTCCACAAAATAAACAAAGCTTTACTTAATTAAAAGCAGTTCCTGCCTTAGTTTTTATCTCTTTGTAATAATAAAGCCTTAAGGATTTAGAGCTGCATTTATATCTCTATCATGTAAAGTGTTACAACTCCCACAAGCCCACCCTGTATCACTTAATTTTGGAGTTGTATTTTTTAATGTGACAACTACTGCACAAGCGCTTACTTGATGAGAAGTATCTATCTGTTTTATGCAAAGGAGACCCCATACCATTCTGATTTATATGACAATTGTCTTACAAACTCATACCATCCTAAATTATTAATACTTTTCCCAAACATTCCTTTTTTGCATGCCTTTAATTGATAAGCTTTCTATTACTATGTTTTCATAATTAGATACAAAGTAATAAGATAATTGATGCAAAAAGTCTTTTCTTTGATTATTTGAAATTTTCTTATGCAGCCGATCAACTCTTAATCTAGATTTAGCTCTATTAATAGATCCTTTTTGTTTTTTGATAGTTTTCTTTGGCATTTCCCAAGTTCATTTTCATTTTTTAGCAAATATTTGGGATTATTGGTTTTCTCGCCCTTGCCGCTTACTAAAAAATGTCTCATACTCATATCAATACCAATTACTTCTCTTTTATCACATTTAGTTTTACTGATATTTTTAGCATCTAAACACTCAACTGTTCCTGAAATATAATATTTATTATCGGTATCTTTTTCTTTAGATAACTTTATATAATTATTTTCTATTCTTATTGAGTTTTTTGATTATTAGTTCTAAAAGTTTGCCTATTTTTCTTACTTTTATATTTAGAAAATCCTTATGTTCTGTTTCCTTTTTCAATTTCTCTAAAAAATTATTATACGCAGAATTTAAGTCAAGTTGAGCATTACAAAGAACTAAAATATCAACTTCCTTTAAGAACAGAAATTCCTTTTTATACTTACTTGAATTAATACTAAGACTTTTCTTATTTTTTCATAATAGTCTTTTTTATCACTTAAAATTTTGTTATACAAAAATCTTATACATCTAAATACTTTTGGAAAATATTTTTTTTGATTAATGTTGGAATATATTCTGTATTTATAAGCTCTATTAACACTTATTATCTTTTAAATTATTAAACCATAATATGGTTATTTGTCGTTATTCGGTAAAAACCATTTATTAATAAATAATTTAATTATTTTAAAAAATTGTAATTTATTTAATATAATTATATAATTATATATCGTTATTAATATAATGATATAAGGAGAATAAAATGAAAATAAAAAACACTTACCACAAAATGGTATTTTTAACGCTTTTAATTTTTATTTCGGCCTGTAGTCAAGACAGCCAACATAAAAAGGACAAAGTATTAAGCTATTCAGAAGAAGATGATAGTCCACATTTATCATCAGCTGCTACAGTTGAGGTTGACTTTCATTCTGGGCCACTTTTCTTAAACAGCATTAAATCTGCGCATGAAACTCTTTTCAAAGCTGATTTAATAGATAGCACTTTTTTTTTCAATTACGAAAAAATAGAAGACATAAGACCCCAACACGGAATGCCTCCAAAACCGCCTTCTTATATTTACTATATGAAACCGACCCAAGAAAGTACATTTTTTACAATAGCACTAAGTACACCTAACTTTGGTGGTCGACACCTGGGACAATTAGAAATAGTGATAAGAGCGTACGATCTTGCTCCTCAAGGATTTATGGTACACAGAGTTAACCATCACCAACGAAACAATCTTAACAAACGATATTATAGATTTTTTGATTCTACAATAAAAAATATTTCGGGAGCAGATACTAGTAGCATAAGATTAAAAAATCTTGATGGGTACTCAGATAGCATAAAATCTAACACTATTATAAATGATAGGGGTAAAATCACTAAATTTATAAATACAGTTCTTGAAGCACTACAACACGAACCTGAAGAAGCCACACAATTAACTCCCTATTTTTCAGAAGCCGTGTCCGCTGTAGTTTTTTTAGGTCTAACTCCCTTATTAGACTACAGAATGCAAAAAGGAATTTCCCAGCTCGTTAGAACTGACCATTCATCAGAAAATCTAGTAATTTCTAATTATATGGGGATGGTAAGAGAATGGGGAAGAATAGGTTACTGGGTATACATTGCAGAACGTTATCCCACTAGAGATATCAGAAAACGTGGGGAACCTCATATAACTCCCGAAGCACCAATGGTTTATATGCATCTAATCAAATATGAAACATGAATAATTATATTATAGATGAGCCGGTCTTTCTAAAATCTTTGATCTAAAAATATCGGCTTATATCTTCTTCCCATAATGGATTTTAGGTTCTACAAGAAGTAGATATCCACTAAACATGGGCCAATAATAATAAATAAGCTTCAACTCAGACAAAAACTGTCTGAGTTTTTATTTCTTTGTAATAAGAAAAGCCCAAGATTTAGACTTGTATTTATATTTTTATCATGCAAAGTGTTACAACTACTGCAAGTCCACCTAGCATCACTTAATTTTAGAGTTATATTTTTAACAAAGAATAACAAAGAATTCTCGACCCATAAAATCTAAAAATTGCACTAATGTTTTAATTATCAAAACTTAATTATTAGGAGGGAATATTAATATGAAAAAAATTTTCACATTAATATTATTTTTGTTTTTGCTATCTAATTTATATGCTAACATGAATAGGCAAACAAAAAAATATATAAGAAATAATTATGCTCGTTTTGAAAATCATATTTATCTAATTTTTTTTTAATTAAAATAGCCTCTTCTTTTGAAAGATGTTTTTTAGCATAAGCACTAAAAAAGCGTATTTTTTTTCTTCACCCCAGCAATTAAAAATAGTTCATGGGAAGCCTAAATCAAAAAAAAGGCGTTTTTTAGATGTCGTTGACATCGCGAGATATATACCTTATAAAAAATAAATTAATAATGGATTCCGAACATCTAAAATTCAAGTCATATGAAGCAATTTTCAAACTTATAAATAGGAATTTGTATCAAATTTTTGATTATTTGATACAAATAAATTCCTATAAAATTGATTATGCTGAAAAATATGCAGACAAAGCTAGAGAGAGGTTTAACAAAGCTTACTTTAAAAGTAAAATAAATACGGTAAAAAAACATTAAAACAAATTTTAGCCGATTTACTTGCTTCAAAATTAAAGTGTAAATAATTCACCAATAGTAAGGTAAACTACTCTTTCTATAATCTTTGATTTAGAAATAGCAGTTCACTACATTGAAATAGAACACACTATTAGGGCTTAAAGAAATTCTCTTATTATTAAAGAGAGCTTCCTTAAGCCCCATAATTGTAAATAAACCAAACAGGTAGCTGTAATGAAAATTTTTTCCATTTGCTACGTTATCTTCAGTATAACTCAACTTAAAATTAAAATCAATTTGTATTTGTACAAAATTGGTATTTTCCTAATTTCTAACTTTAAACAAATTTTTAGTTTTTATGAGTATTTACTTTTATAAAAAAATTGTGCATAATATGTATCATATATTACCAAACAGGAGATGAAAAATGCAAATTTTACCAAAAAATACAAAAAGCACAAATTGCTACAACAAGTTACAGCATAAATTAATAGTTCTTATCTCAACGCTTAAATATGTAAATAGCAAATATAAGAAGTATTCTCAAAAAGTCATACTATATTACTTTAATGAAAATCTAAAAAGAAATAATCAGTCACCTGTTAAACTAAAAACAATGCAAAATTATCTTTACAAATTAGAAAAAGAAATAAAAGTAACAACTAACTACTATAAACACTTGGGAGTAAATTTTGGAACTGAAATTTACTATAAACTTAATTATCCAAAAAAAGAGTGTTATCTTAAAATCAATCAACATTTTAAAGAAAAAAAAGACGCTAGATTTAAATTTAGAGTTGATAATTATCTTATATCTAAATTTAATAAAAATGGGAGTGTAGATTTTAAGGAGTGTTTAAATAATAAAAATAATAATATAAAAAAAGAAGAAGAAAGTAATACAAAAATAGAAAAACTTCAAGTAAAAAAATATTTCAACAAATGTAACTTTTTATGTAAAGAAATTCTTCTGATTTTATTAAACTTAGATCTTAGCAAAGATAAAAAAATTGAAATAATTAAGGCCTTCAAAAGAATTGAGATTAAGCTAATAAAAAGTAAGAATATTTCTTTTGATAAATCTTGCTTTAAAGATAAGCAAAACAAATTAAAAGAAATTCTAGAAAATACAAAAAAACAATTAGAAAAAAAAGGATACAATGTTAAACAATTGAAAATAAATATCCAAAAAATATATGAAATTTACAAAAATAAACCGCATTTTATTATCGAACATCAAAAATATAACGATTTAAGCAAAATAAAGCTTAAATTAGAAAAATCAATTGAATTGAAAAAAGAAAATCCACAAAAAGATTATGAGAATATAAAGACAAATATTTTCAATATCCTTATCGAGCAATTAGGAAAAAAGGAAAATATTGAAGCTATAAAGCCAATTATAAAAACATATTTGAATAGCAAAAATAAATTAGAATATAATAAAGTATTTGATACATATCATTATGAATTATTAGAACTAATAAAAAATGAAAATAATTCTTTAATTTTAAAAGAAGTTGTATAAGAATTAAATATGCAAAATACAGCAAAATTAATAAAATTGGATAAACCAATAGTTATATGTTCAGATAAAAAAGATCTTTTTATCAAGATTGAAAAAGATAATGATAAAACAATGTATCATACAAAAATAATGATGGATATTTATAAGTTCGGACTTAATAAGAAAAAAAATAAATTTCGTATATCATTAAGAAGATTATTCAATCAATCAAAAGTTGAAGAATTTAATTTATTTACACTAAGAGCAGACGATAAATTCTTAGGTATTTATTATGGTTATAAAAAACCAATAAAGAAAATCTTTGTAAGGTATGAAGTTAACGGAATTGAAAAATCTTATCTATTGTCAAAATCATATTACCTAGAGTTTAGATTTAAAAAAGGAAGCATTTTTTGCTACTTCAAGAGTCTATTTAGGTTGTTAAAAAAAGAACAAGTAAATGTTCCCTACAGTAAAACATTATTTAGCATGTTTACGACATTAGAAAAGCAAGTATATGAGTTTTATAATAAAAAATACCCGCAAAAAGGACCTCTTATAAAATGGATAGAAAAAAATTGGCTAAAAAACCAAATATTATAGCTATTGCTTCAATTAAGGGAGGAGTTGGTAAAAGTACTTCTTCAATAATGTTTTCAGCAATTCTTAATAAAACTAGCAAAGTATTACTTATTGATCTTGATCCACAAAATGCAGTTACAAGTTATTTTATAACTCAAGATCATCCTAGGATGGAATTAATTAACATCTATAATTCTTATTCTTTAATAAAGAAAGAGAAAACTTTTAAGGATGTTGTTATCAATGTATCTAAAAATTTAGATTTTATTCCAAGTTATCTAGAACTTGCTAAATTTAGCAAAGAAGGAAATCAGTTCAAAGAGCTTATGCTTAGGAATGCACTGTATAATTATTTAGAAGATTATGATTATGTGATAATTGACACTCCTCCAAGCTTATCATCAGAGCTTGATAATGCTCTTGTGATTGCAGATAAAGTTGTAATACCGGTTCCGCTTGAAAGATGGGCGGTTGAAAATTTGCCATTGCTAATAAATCAGATAAAAGAATTAGAAAATAATTTTATAGGCAAAGAGACCAAAATTATTCATATTTTTGCATCTAAAGTTGAAATAGGTAGAGTTGCTTCAACTGAAATTATGGCTGTATTAAAAGAAAAATACTTAAATAAGTTTATTGGAGAAGTCCATAAAAGTGAAGCTTTGAAAAAGGTGATAGATTATGCTGTAGAGCCAAAAGAAAACGAAAATTATTACAAAGAATACTTGAAAATTTTAGAAAAAGTTTAGTTTTTCTAAAAAAAGTTCAGTCACTGTACTTTTTTTAGAAAGAGGTTTAAAAAATGGTAAAAAGTAGAAAAATAATAATAAATGATAGGATTATAAGAAGTGATACTTCTATTAATACTGAAGAACGAGACAAAAAAGAGTATGAACTTTTAAAAAATGAACTTAAAAATAGAATCGAAGATGATATTAGAAATAAAATAAATACAATGAAAATTTTACTAAAAATTAGAAATGGGAAGCTTTATATTTTAGATGGATATAAAAGGTTTGAAGATTTTATTTTTGATTTTAAAATAGCCAGAACTCAGGCTTATAAGTATATTAAAATAGCAAAACTTATTTTTGAAGGAAAGCTTAAGGAAATTAATATCATAGAAAATGGAATTGATAAAACTTTATTTAATTTAATGAAAGACAAAAAAGTTAAGTCTAGAGCAAATTTGATAAAACCGCTTAGGGTTAGGTTAGAAACGCAAGAAGCATGTGATTTTTATAAAAGGAATCCAAAGTTTACTAACCATCTTCTTGAAGATTTTTATCAAAAAAATAAAGAACAACTAATTAAAAAATTAGAACAATATGAAAATAAATAAAAATAGTATGTCAATTATATTAGTTATATACTAAAAATGCAGAATATCAATTAATTTAAAAATTTTCATATTTTTCTACTCTGCCATTCTAAACGCCATCAAATGTTTTTTTGATTTTAGCATTCTAACTAATTTTTCAGCATCAATTACATCTTCATTAAAGTTATAGTAAAAATTATTTACAACTGTACTGCTTTGACTTTTTTGTAATTTGGTAATTTCTTCTGCAATAATTTTAGCTTCAAGTTTGCGTAGATTTTTATCTATTGGTGAAGGGGGTTATTCTTACTAATTTGGGTTGCCCAAACTCACTAGACATTACACCTGAGTTTGGCATATATGTCGGTTTATTTGAAACAAATCGTGCACCGCCACGAGCAAGTTTAATCTCTTCAATGGAGCCGGCTGATTTTACCGCTGCAATTCCTTTAGTATTTTGTCTAAAATTTTCTGTGTCTTTTCCAAATCACTAGCCCTACTAAAATATCCAAACGAATCAGGAGTATTTACATTATCAACTTTGGCTTATGCTTTTATTCGTTCGGTTTCTAGTTTGGAAAGTTTCTTTTTCGTTCTACTTTTAGTTTTTTAGACTCTTCAGTCTTAGTAAGTTGGGTAGTTTCTATATCTTTTTTTGTTTTGTATTCTGTTTGTATATCTCTTAATCTTTTTTGAAATTCTTCACCAGATATTTGTCTTTTACTTTGAACCTGTTTAAGAAATTTTATTTCTTTAATATATTCATCATCTAATTCGCTCAATTTTTCTTTTCTCATTTCAATTTCTGCATCAAAACTCTCTTTAAGTCTAGAAAGTTTAATTTCACTTTGTTTTTCAAACTCTTCTAAATCTTTGTCTCGTTTTTATTAGATTTTTTTGATTCTAGCCTTTTCATACCCTTTAATATTACCCAGATGAACTCTCTGATTTGTATGATAATTCCTGCAATAGCTTGGCCTACAGGTTAACCAATAGCTACCCCAGCAACTTTCATCAAATTTTTTCCAAAAATCAAATCACATCCTTCTTTTTCCAGGTTTTTGGAAAAATCCGGGAACTTTTTTGAAACCCTCGTACAATTTGACTGTCATATCTATGGCTTTTTAGATCAATTTAATGATTGGATGTCAAATACGCTTTTAAAACTTTCTGAAAAATAACCAGAAACATATGTTGTGAGTTCCCTTAATTTTTTGCCTACAAAAATGATTTTCCCAATCACTTTAAAAGAAGAGGTCGAGATTACTTTTATTAACATTTTGAAACCTTGTACAAGATTCCAAAAAACACATATGCCACAAGTTCTGTAAGTTTGTTGATCAGGTGTAAATAACCGCAGCGGTGACTTTTGTTAATGGATCTAAAATTCCTTTTATCATAAATTGCTTTACTTTTTCAAATCCAATCATCATTGGCTCTAAAGCTTTTCCTATGTCTAAGAAAATCTTTAACTCATTTTAGCAGGTTGCTGTTGAGCTTGAGCTAAAG
This sequence comes from Borreliella afzelii, assembly GCF_014202295.1. Classification (NCBI taxonomy): domain Bacteria; kingdom Pseudomonadati; phylum Spirochaetota; class Spirochaetia; order Spirochaetales; family Borreliaceae; genus Borreliella; species Borreliella afzelii. The sequence goes on along the minus strand of NZ_JACHGM010000008.1, from coordinate 19,745 downwards.
TTTTTGTTTCTCTAACAGTTTTGCTGTAAAATTTATCACCTTCACCAGTGGCCCTAGAAAGGGTCTTATTGGAGCCTCGAACCCTATTTTTTCCATCGATCACTGCTTTAATAATGTCTCTCTAGCTAAACCCGGCTTTCTCAGATACAATCTCTGCAATATCAACATCAGCATCACGAAGCACATAAAAATCTTCTAAATTTACTCTATTGTTAGATTCTACACGAGAATATACTTCGACCAATTTCTCAAACCTCTCGCTACTTCCTCTAGCAGCCTCTCCGAACATTCTCATTCTCTTTTCAACTTCACTTGTGTGTGGTTGTGGTGCCATAGGATAGAATTGTTTTGGTGGCGTTAGTAATAGCATCTCTAGCAAAAAAAGTTTCATTACCAAAAGTTCTCATAGATTCTGCCAATAATTTTCCAAGTTATTCATTTCTAATTATATAAGTGATAAGTATTAGAAAACACGCCGGGTTTACTCATTAAATTCCTCAAGAGCATCCATGACGCCCGTAAAAATCCTACTTATTGTAGAATCAATTCCTTTTAAAATTTTTACAGCCAAAACAAATTGGAGAAAAAGCTGAGGCAAAACTCTAAAAAACGTTGGCAAAGGCCTAGGAAATGTTAGAAGTTTAGCAAAAAAACTGGCGAAGCATTTGACCAAATGTTGCAGGCTTTTCATGCCACCAGCTTTAGAATTTATAGAATAAACAGAATTTGCAAGAGACTTAAAATTTTTACCAACGTTCTGTGAACTTTTTTTTTAAAGCTTTTTCGAGATTGGATCCAGATGTAGTAGATTTTTCTAATTTTAACTTCAAATTATATAGGCTTGCAAATTTTTGCTCGGCAATTTTTTTAGAGTTTCTGCTATTGAGTCCAGCTTTTCATTATTTCTGATCGACATTAATGATAATGGAATGATTATTTCATTAAGGTTCATTTACTTATGCTCTCGCTTTCAAGGTTTTTAATGTACAAATTGAGTTCGTTAATAATTAATATAAACCAGTAATTTTGCTCAAAAAGGACACGGAATTATGTATGTGCTATTTTACTTATCAGACATTATAGAAGCATAGATATTTAGAAAAATTTAATATTCAAAATATGATATTTATATTATTTTGATTTCTATTTATTCTAATAATTTAGAATATTCTTTAAAAAATGTAGATTCAAAAATTTTAGGAACCATTAATTCTATTAATAGTACATTGTCTTGTATATTTTCATTTTTGTACTAGCTATATGTTCAATTTTAACCAACTTTATAAGTGATATAAATGAGTTTATTTTATTAATACTTATTTTTGTACATTATCTATTGTTATGACATATAAATTTAAAGATAATAAAAAAAGTTAAGAAATAGATATTATGTATAAGGTATATAATATACACTCAATAATAATAATATGTTAATTTTATATTTGCGTTTAATATCTAGGTTGGCAATCGCTAATTTCGTGTAAAAACAGTACATACTATTAATAATATTAATCTATTTCTAACCACTATTATTAAATTAAAGATTATAGAAAAAGTAGTTTATTTATTTAAAATTAAAGTTTATGTAAATTATAGGTAGGTTAAAAGCTCTTTGTAATCTTTGGTTAAAACGTTAAGCCTATCTTTAATTAAAGATAGGCTTTTACATTATGACAATTTTAATAGGTATCTAAAAGATCCTTTATTGATAATATGTCTTCTACTAGCTCGGTTTCCTCTTTATTTTTTTCTAGAATTTGATTCTGGAGTGTGGTTGTATGAGATTCAAGCTTAGTGGTATCTGTTTTTATAAAATTCTTATCATCTCGATAATCTAATAAAAGTTGGTTTAACATGTCTGATACGATTGATTTTATGGATAATAATTTTTCAAACGAATTTTTAAGCTTCTCCAAATTTGAAATTTCTAGTTTGTCTAAAGCATCCTTTTTAGGATATAAGAATAAAATCACAATGTCGATAATACGTCCAAATTCTCTAATGGCTTTAAATAGTTCTGCTGAGCGTTTTGACAGTATTATAATTTCTGAAAGTTCTTTTAATTTAGTAATATCAATATCATTTAAAGCACAATAAGTCTCTTTTCTATAGTTTTTAGATTTTTCGCGGTATTATTTGCTATTGATTCATGTACTGCGTCTGACCAAAACAATTCTTTGAAAGCCTCTATTCCATATTGATTTTCAGGCTCTTCTTCTGATTTTTTACATATGTTTCTCTATATTTGTTAGCTTTTTCTATTAAATTTCTTAAATCATCAAGCAGTGTGTTTTTTATTCTTTCGTTAGGTTCTACTTCTTGATTTTGGGTTACTTCTGTTTTAGGTTTGAATCCTTTTTTATTGGATTTTAATCTCTTTTTACTAGATTGATATTTAACATCTTTTTGATTGGCGTTAAAATCTGGATTGCAAGCTAAAAATAGAAAAACAAACATGCTTGCAATTATAGTTTATTTCATAAATATTCTCCTTACTTTAGATCTAATACTTAATTTAATGTAATATTAATATAATTTTATATTAATATTACATTAAATATATACTGTTGAAATAATAATATTTTCATTGTCAGAAATTTTATAATATTTTGAGCTTTTTAAAAATCTATTTTGATATATTTTTGATTGATTTTTATCAAATTTATTTATTTAAATATAATTTTATTAAAATCGTTATTATTATTTAATTTTTATGTATGTTATGCATGTATTTATGAATTTATTTTATAAGGCCATTATTTTAATATTTAATTTCCATAAATTAATATACCGATTTAGTATTTAACAATTCTTGAGAAAAGATAAAATTGGTATACACTTATCTTTTATAGAAAAATCTATCTTAGCAGAACTTTTAAAAGTTTGCTAAAAATAATATTTAGATAAACTTATATAGTTATAGATGATTTTAGTGGGAAGGTAGAGAAGGAGCATATATGAGGATTTTAGTTGGCGTTTACATAATAACATTAGCTTTATTTGCTTGTTATTTGCCCAATAAGCAAGAACAATCTGTTCAAACTTTTTTTGAGAATTTGGAAATGGAAAGTTATGATAAAGGGTCTGATGAGATTATTACTAAAGGGATATTTGCTAATTTAAAATTATATATAGCTGAACATCGTTTGTTAGTCGATATAAAAAAGACTTTAGACGGGTTAAAATATGGTAGTGGTGGTCGAGATGTACCTCCAGTGTCTGACTATAATGAGGAATATTTTAATAAATTCTTTTTAGACTTAGGTTCTGAGCGATCTAAAGAACTGATTAAATTATTTGGTATAATAAAAAATGATCGGAATGATAGATTTAAACATGCAGTTCATTGGCTGTATTCATGTATAAGAGAGTTATATTCTCCAGATATTAAGTATTCTGGTGAAAGCGGACATGAATATTATAGTAATGGGAGTGAGGTTGTTATACTTAGGCCTACTATTGATGAACAATATTTAAAAGTGAAAAAAGTAATAGAGCATACGCATACTTTAAAATGATTTTAGGCTATTAATTGTAAGATAATTTTCATTTTTATTAATGTTTTTATTCTATGTAAAGATTAATTAATAAATAAAATCGCCTAAAATATTAGACTTTTAGTATTTTAATAATATAAGGCATTCTTAAATTTTATTTCTATGACTTTTATTTTTTGACAAAATAAGAACTCTCTATATTGAAGAGTGCTTAATTTTTTTAATATTAATTAAATATTAAAAACTATTATTAAGGGTAATCTAAATCAAATACCTCACATCTATAATTTTAGAAATTATCTCTTTCTTTTTAAGGTTTTCAAGATATCCTTTTTTTTCTAAATCATTTCTAATATCACTAATTTCCTACAGCTATTTTTATTTTCAATTACCATTTTTATTTTGCTTCTTAAATTGTTTCTAGTATTTTCTAAGTTTAAAAATAAATTATTAACATCAAGTATCTATTTTTTGTGCCCATATGTTATGTATAGAATCTCTAACTCCACTTTCTATAATATTATTATATATAAGACACATAAACAGGTACTCTTATCTTCATATCCCCCCCTTTCTACAAGCACCTTTTTTTCTCTTTTAATACTATCAGTATTATTAATTATAGTATTCTATTTTATTTGTATTTATTTTTAATTTTATTTTTAGTTGTTTTCTTTAAGAAGATTATTGTTTATTGCTTCTTATCGTTCTTTTTTATAGTTACTTTTATTCTTTCTTCTATTTTTTCTTTTTGATTACCACTCTGTGTTGTTTTTTAATATTGGTGTATTTGTTGTGGTGTGGCTATTTATCAACAATGTTGGAATCGGATTAAGTACACTATTATTAGTGGTGTTGCTTTGCATTAATTCTTTATTTTATTTAAAAATCTCTTAACTTTTTTATATCTTGATTTGAATTTGAATAATTCTTGCAAGCACTTATTATTTCAAAAATGGTGCAAACAATAAATATTGTTTTATGCATAAAAAATCACTTCTCAGGTTTACTGCAATAGCCAACAAATATATTTTTTAAATTGTAATTAAAAATAATAGCTAGTGGTTGATACTTGTAGATCAGCATCAATTAAAAGGACTTTATATTTTTAAAATAAAAGTGTTGAAAAAAATAATTGCACTTATGTTTTTATTAACTTCACCTTTAATTTAACCGATGTTAATTATTTTAGTATTTTTTCTACCCATTTATTTATAATTCCTCCATTTGGTAATTCTTTACAATAGAATTTGTATACTTCTTTTTCTAATCTGTTTAACATGTTAATAAACACTTGAAAATATTTTTTATTCATTTTTTCTTTTTTAATTAGTCTAGCAAGACTTCTTAAGTAACAAAACACACTGCCCTTCTTAAATTTAAATTCTATATAATATACTTTAGAAAATGTATATGATTTTACAGTATCATTAATTTTGTACTTTATAATAATGTTTTTTATAGGTTTTCTATATCCATAAGAAATTCCTATAAATTCATCATTGTCTCTTGTAGAGAATAAATTGAGACATTCTAACTTTTCTTGATTAAACAATTCTCTGAAAAGAATTAAAAATTTGTTTTTTTTATATTTATTAATTTCAAACTTATATAGATCCATTAGCATTTTAGTATGATATATTGTTCTTTCATTAAGAATTTCTTTTTTGATAAAAATTTCTGGCTTTCTGCTCTTTGCCATTATCTCTTTTTTTTTGTTTTTAAGCTTTTCTAATACATTTTTCATTTTAAACTCTTAATTTATACATTTATTTCTATGGTTATTTTGTGATTCTATTAGATTGATAATTTCGTTATAGTATTGATTGTTAAATATTTTTTTATATTCTAGTTTTTTTTGTTTGCTTAAGTATTCCTTGATTTTAAACTTTAAATTTATTTTGTTGATTTGATAATCTAATTGATCTAAAAGTATGTTATATATATTGATTTTTATATTGTTTTTATGTTTTTGAGCATCAAATTTTTTAGTATTGCTCTTTATTCTATTTATAATTTGATTAAAGTCTTTGTATTTATTACTCTCTAATATGAAATGGGGTTTATTTTTATATTTTTGATATGTGTTTTGTATTTGTATTTTTAATTTTTCTTTGTCATAACCCTCGTTTATTAAATTTATTTGTGTTTTTCTTAGTATTGAAATTAAATTTTTTCTCTTATGTTGTAATGGCTTTTGTGAATGATATTTGGTTTTCTTTTTGAAGTAATATTTTTCTTTGCTTATAAGCTTAAAAAGTTTTATAGTTGTTTCTTTTCTTAAATTAAGATCAATAATAAAAGAGGAAATGTTGTTGCTGAAATTACATTTTTTTGCGTATTTTTTTAATTTAAATTTATTAATTTGTATCTTTCTTTTATTTTCTTTTTCTTCTTTATTATATTTATTATTAAGACACTCCTCATATTTTACATTGCTCTTTTTATTATAATTTGTTTTAATGTACGAATTAACACGCTTTTGGAATCTTTCTGTTTTTTTATTTCTGAAGTATTGGTTTATCAGATTATAGCAGTCTTTTTTAGAGCGTTTAAGTGAATAGTAGATTTTAGTGCCCATATTAATATCCAAATGTCTATAATAGTTAGCAGTAATATTAAGCTTTTTTAATTTATAGAAATAATTTTGAAGTGTTTTGATTGAAACTTCTTTTTGTCCGTTGCGCTTTAAGTTGCTATTAAAACAATAAAGAATATCAGATTGATTGTATTTTTTTTTGTTTTTATTAATATACTCAAGTGTGGCAATTAAAGCAATCAGTTTGTGCTGATATTTACTTTGTATTTGTAGGGATTTATTAACTTTCACTTCTACCTCCTTAACTTCGGCTGGTTTTTATTCACTCCCATATAATAAAGTAATTTTTAAGACAAGTAAAGTCTAGTACTATAAAAATAAAAATAAAAATAAAAATAAAAATAAAAATTTTATATTGAGATGTGTTATAAGTAGGTTTTATTAGAATTGAATTTTTAATATTTGACTATTCATAAAATACATCGAGTTGGAAGAATTATATCAAAGTGTTATTTTTAGTATCTTGAGATAGGGTTTTTGTGATATATGCCAAGCATTTCTTTGTCATTCTTCTATCATTTTTAAATAATTAGTCATTTGAAATGGGATTATGTTATGTTCATTCCTAATGAGATTGGCAATTATACTTTTGATTCTAAAGGATATAGAGAATTAAAAACTGAAAAAACACAACATAAATAGATTTTAATATAATGTAAATTTTAAGATAAGAAGAGTAATAATGAGTGTTAATAGAATTTATGCATACAGATTAGAGCTAGATATTGATCAAAAGAAATGCTTTTATTAAAAGCATTTTATATGCGAGGTTTTTATATAACAAAATGTTAGAGGATAAAATAAAGTACTATAAAAAACCCAATATAGTTTTCATGTTAATGTGCATGAATATAAAATATTTTTGAATTTTTTGAAAAATTAATAGCTTGGCTTTTTGTAGTGGTTAGTAACGGTTGAATATTTAGATATTAAAAATAATAAGACCAAAAATAATAAAAAGAAATAATTGATTTTTATACAAGTATGAAATGCTTTGCATTAAGCATTTAAAATGCTAGAATAAATTATTATAAATATTTACTACAATTATAGATAAGTTAAAAAGATTCCAAAGAAATCTTTTTTTAAAAAACAAAAAAATTCTAGTATTAATAGAAGTAAAACAAAATTAAAGTTTGCTAATTTGTACAAGAAAATTTTAAATCAAAAAAAAATTATATAAACAATAAAATTGTTTGTGTAAATAATTACAAAAATCTAGCAATAGAAGATTTTTAGTTTAAAGGCATGAATAAGGAATATTTGAAAAACCCTAATGGGTTAATATGAATTTGCTAGATAATTATAGTACAAAGCAAAGTATTTAATTTTATATTCTATAAAGTAGAAAAATATTTTTTATTAAGTAGGTTGTGTAACTTTTGTGATTATGATAATGTAGGCTTAAAGTTGAGAGTAATATTGAGGTGATTTTTGTTGATTGCTGAGCTTTTATATGATAGAGGTATAAATTCAGCCGTAAATCTTAAAATTGTTATTACAAAAAAAATAAAAACGAATGAAAAAGCTGCTTAAAGTTAATATAAATAATATTTTTAGATATTCTGAAAAACTATCATTGAATGAAGCAGGAAGCTATTTTTATGATCTTTTAATTAGAAATAGTACTTTTCTAATTAAAAGTTATTTAGTGATCTTTTGTAGATTAAGCTTATTTTGGCTGTTTAAGATGTCTTTAGAAAAACAAGTTAATACATTAAACTTTTTAAGTTCCCTAATTATTAATTCTGGAGTAGGTGTTATGCTTCTTGTAGCATCTATTATTAGATAAACTTGAAATCCTAAGTTGATTGCATCAAGTATTGTTTCTTTTACGCAAAAATCTAATGCCAATCCTGCTATGAATAATATATTGATTGAATTGTTTTTTAGATAAAGATTTAAACCAGTTTCTTTTGTTTTGATGCAATCATCATAAAATCCACTATAACTATCATAATATTGATTTTTGCCTTTTAAAAAAACTTTTTCTATTTTTCTTGTATTTAGACTGCTAGGGAACTCTGATCCCCAAGTATTTTGGACACAATGGTTTGGCCAAATGCCCCCGTTTTTATTACTCAAAAAGCTTACATGATTTTTACAATGCCAATCCTTGGTAGCAACAATGTTTTTGAAATAATTTTGAAGTTGGTTGATCAAAGGAATTATTTCGTTGCTATTAGGTACTGGTAAAGCACCTGATTCTAAAAAATCATTTTGTATATCTATTAAAATAAGTGCACTATTTTCTGTTATTTTAAAAATAAAATCCTCCTTAGGCAATATTTCTTGAATATGATTTTTATCAATTATTTATTTAGGTTTAAAATAATAATTAATTTTACCTTAAAACCACTTAAATTAAAACACAAAGCCTATCTTTAGCACTGGGTTTTAAATTTGGATTGTTAATATTAAGACTTGTATTGCAAGTATTAAGAGAAAAAACAGGTATTTCAGTGATTATTGTGTATGGCATAAATATGCTCCTTAAGCAGAATAACCATAATTAGTAGTAATCAATAATATCATTATAACTAAGCGGTATTATCAGATATTGTTTGTCATGTTATATGGTGTTAATGGGTTAAACATTTATCTTATTATAGCTTGTTATTTTTAATAAAATTAATATAGTATATGTTCCATATAGAGAGGATTTAGACATTATTAAAAATGTCTATTTGAATTTAGATTGATGTATTTTTGCAGTGGTAAAATGTATTTGCATAAAAAGTAAAAAATTAAGTCCAATTATACTATCAATGTGCTTAAAAATTATTAGATTGATTTGAATTATTTTTTAACAAAAAAAGTAGAATTTAACAGTGATGATAAAATCTTAATAACCAGGGTATTTGCCAATCTATATGTAGTTAAACTGTTAAAAGATTTGAAAAGGTGCAATAGTAATATTACAAAAAATTTCTTTTGTAAAAAGAATGGCAATCAACAAATATAATAGGTTTTTTAAAGATTTGTTGGGAGATTGACTTGAAAAAATTAAAATTTAAAGAATATATGTGTTGTTTAGTATGTGGTATTTATAAGTAGTTGTAAGGTTTATTAAAAAAGATATCAAAAATCCATATATATATATATTCTTTAAATGAAGTGTTACATATAAATATAACAAAGAGAAAAAAATAATGATAAAAAGCGAGAATCCAGAAATCTTCATTTAAAAAAGAAATTCTTAAAGAAAGAACAATATATTATATTAAAATGCTAATGGAGCTATATAAGTTTGGAATAAACAGATATAAAAAAACAAAATTTTAATTCTTTTCAGAGGATTGTTTAATCAAGAAAAGTTAGAATGTCTCAATTTATTCTCTACAAGAGACAATGATAAATTTATAGGAATTTTTTATAGATATAGAAAGCCTATAAAAAACATTATTACAAAATATAAAATCAATAATACTGTAAAATCATATACATTTTCCAAAGTATATTATATAGAATTTAAATTTTAAAAAGACGGTGTGTTTTGTTACTTAAGAAGTATTGCTAGACTAATTAAAAAAGAAAAAATGAATAAAAAATATTTTCAAGCGTTTATTAACATGTTAAACAAATTGGGAAAAGAAGTATACAAATTCTATTGTAAAGAATTGCCAAATGGAAGAATTATAAATAAATGAATAGAAAAAATACTAAAATAATTGCCATTGGTTCAATTAAAGTTGGTGCCGGCAAAAGCGCTTGCTCTACTATCTTTTTCAGATCTTTTAGAAGAATAAGTAGTGTAAGTTGCAAAACAAAATATTTATGAAGTATTGACAGATAAAAAACATAGATTTTTCCGTTTTCAGATTAAACAATGATTTATACATATTGTCTAGTTTTATATTTTTATATAAAAATTTTCCAGTTATCGGAAAAACTTTTAACTTCATAATAAATAAGGAAATAAAATGAGTGTAAAATTTAAATATATGAATATAAAAATAAAGGATCGTGTCAAAAATCAGAATAAAATTGAAATTAATTTTGATGAAGATTAGATGGAACGATTTCTTTTTTTTAAAAAACCCAATACTTAGCCCCTAAAAAAAATTAACAAAATTTAAACAATGAAGATCTTATATTTAAATAAGGGATTAATAAACCCTATAACTTTACATTCTTCACATAAAATTATTTAAACTGAATTTTTAATTATATTTTTTACATTTCTTATACTCTTTCAGAATCTCATTAAGCAATACTTCTTTATCCTTTTGAAGGAAAAAAGAATTTTGTATTCCATTTTCGATTATATCTTTCTCTCGAACCAGTCCTTCTTCTATTACATTTGCTATCCTTAAATATTCATAAGCCTGATTTTTGCTATTTTATAATTTCTAGTAAACATTTCAAAGTTTTGATAGCTATCTAACTTATAATATTTTTTCTCTTTAATCTCTTTTAAGATTAATAAAAAATGGTGAAGGTCTTTATTTTTGTAAAATAGCTATTTTGATCATAAAATGTTTAAAAATAATCGGGATAGTAAAGCAAATTTTGTAAAATATAATTTACAAATAGAAATAAGTATATATATTATTTGAGAATAATATATTGATTTTAACACTATATATAACGTATAATATTGGTAAGTGGTGCTATTAACTATAAGCATCCTTAACTTTGGTCGATGTCTATTTATAGGGCTTAAGATAAGTATTCTTGCTTTAAGAGTATTTATGGTTAGGCCCTATGTGATTTTATATTTAATAATAAAATCACAAAAGAATAGACATTGGAAAGCCTATTAGAAATAAATTTTCAATATCTAAAATATATAGAGACTTTAAAAATTTTTTAATCAACTAATTTTAGAATTAGAAATTTAACTTTTTTCATTAGTTCATATAAGTATTTGCTAAAAAATATAGATATTTTACAGTTATTGTTGTTGTGAATTATTGTATTAACTGATTTCGAATACAAATTTTTAAAACGATATATAATCATTATTACTGATTATATATAAACAATGTTAGGATAATATTAAATTTTTATAAATTAGAGTTAAATATAGTTTGTAAAAAAATAGCCAAAAATTATATAGTTGGTGTCGCATATCTAAAAATAGATAAATCAATTTAGCTTTTTATATTCATTTCTTATTGAGAATAGTATAATAATATAAGGTATGAGAGTAATAATATTGTCAATTTTCTTTTTATTAATTCCTAGTGTGTTTATTTTTTCTAGTGAATTATCTGAAGAAATTTTTATTGAAAATGCAAGTAATAGATTTAATTTTGGTTTAATTCTTAAATCAAAAACCAAATTTGGAGCCCTTGTTTTAAAGCATTATCGTGAAGGATACATAGATTTAGATTATAATGTACAAATTGTGAATAGTACAAAGCTTGTGCTTAAAAAGGCGTATATTAATGGGGTTAATGTGTATATTGATGGGGTTTCTACAATAAAGCAGCCAATTACTTCCTGTTTTATTGATGGGGTTAATTATTTTAATTTTGATATGAGCCTATTTACTGACGGTGAAAAAGTAAATAAAATAAAAAAGTTGGGAGAAACAAATGGAATTGATATATACGTTGAATGTTTTGATGAGATAAATAATGAGAAAAAAAAATATTCTTTCAAAGTAAGTAAAGAAAATAGTATGTATTTTTATAGTGCGTTTGATATGATTTTTCATAAGTAGGATAGATTTTTAATGAAAAAGAAAATATTTTTTGGGTTATTATTAGTTTGTATTTTTTTAGTTTTCTTTTTGTTTGTAAAAAAAGAAAATAATATTATTTATAATAAAATTATTGAAAAGTCTGAAGATAGAGTCTTTATTGATGAAACTTATACATATCTTTTTAAAGATGGCAACTTAAAAGAATTGGTTTTTATAAAATCAGAGATTATGAGTCCTGAGATTGATGAGTATAAAAAGAATATAAATCTAACAGGTTATTTGATAGATTCTTATAGAGCGTTATATCCTGGTTATAAGTTTGATTTCACAGTGCATGACAATAAAATTATAGGCTTTAAAAGTGTGATTTTTGAAGGATTGGAAGATTCTCAAGTTTCAAGGCATGAAAATAATTTGCCAAGTGAGAAATGGCAACAATTAAAAGATTATAACATTGGAGATCCAAATATAAATGAAAAATTTTTCAATTTAAAATTTCCTTTTGTAGTAAAAAATACCTTGCGTGTTACTCTATCTAAAAGGTTTTTTAAGAAAATCAAAAAATTAAAACGATTAAAAATTGTTTTAATTACTAATGAAGACAGAGAATATAAAATAGATATAGAAAATTTTTTACCAAAATATAATCTTTAATTTGAACTGAAATTTTTGAAAAATAGTATGTTTCTAATTAATATTGAAACTTTTTTATAAAATTATATTGTTGCTAAGTTGTAATATTGATAATTTTAAAAAATTAGAAACATTTTTAATTCCATTATTCAAGATGATATTTTTCGGCACGAAGGGTAAATGGTATCTGATTTGGGTCAATATAATTTAAAAGAAAAAATTCCTAAAAAAAATATTTTATATGTTAACGGCAGGAAATAAATTTTGACAAACATCAGCAATGGGTGGTAGATTATGATTCAAATTTTCTTATAATTAATTACTAAATTGGATTTCCATAGGTAAAGGAAAGTTTTTTCATCTAGGCAAAAGCAAGCTAGGGTTCAAAATGTTAGCGTAAAAAATTATAAGGTTTCTACTAATAAATTATCTGTTTCTTCTGAATTATTTGTTTCATCATTGTAGGTTAAAGGGAATAAAAATTTAAAAAGAAAAGTTGCAATAATAAAGCCAATGTTTGTTAAAAATTTTACTTTTGTACACATATAAGGGAGAAGTTTTTTGTTTTTAATATTAGGAGATAGAGTATTTTTATAAATATATTTATCCTTTTTTTATTAATTCTCTAAATTTAGGCATTTTTTCTTTAATTTCTTTTTTTATTTCTATCTTATATTTTTCGTTTTTTTTAAACAAGACTAAGCTAAGTGTTAAATATTTCAAGAAATCTTCTGGAATCATCATTATATTTCCTATTCTAATATAACATTCAAAAACCTCTAGTTTATATCTTAAGTGGCTTTTTGTGATTTTATAATCAAATTTATTTTTAAGAATTTCTTGAGCTTCAGAAACTTTGTAAAATGAATATCCTTCTATCATTCTCATAAAATAAATATAGATTTAATTCATAATAAAAAAACTTCAAAATAGGACATATATATTTATATGGTGTATATTATAAGGTATAAATTCTATGTTTTTCACAGCTTCTCCATTTCTCTCCATTTTGGGGAAGTTAGTTATTTGGATTAGGCACCATTAAAAAATGGTGCCTAATCTTTTAAAAAGACTTTAAAAAATTTAATTTAAGTAATTGTAAATCGTTATACCATTATTTAGTAATTTTTACATAAATAAAAGTTTGCCTTATTTATTTGGTAGATGCTTTGCTAATAATTATAAATTTGTTTTACTTTTATTTAAATTACAATATAAGTAAATTAAATAATAATGATATTTCTATTAGAATTTTAATAAGTAATAGAGAAGTATATGATTTTGTAGAACAAGTTACAAGAAGAGCATATTATATTTATTTATAGCACTTATAAAATTAATTAAAATTGAACATATGCCTAGTGCTAAAAATGAAAATATACGAGATAATGTACTATTAATAGAAGTTATAGTTCCTAAAACAATATATAAATATATATAATAAGAATTCTATAGAAAACTCTTTCTTTAAAAGAATTAAATCAATAATTTCTAATACTAAAGAACCAATTAAAACACTAAAAAATACCTTATTAAACTATAAAGATTTTAAAAATTATCTAAAATATGATTATGAAGTAAAAGATATTAAAGAATTTTTCTTATCTAAACTAAACCTCTACAAACACAAAATTCACTTTATGAGAAAAACTGCACCTTATAAAACCGATTTCTATACTCTTGCAGGAAAATTTAAAGATACTTATACTACTAAATGGAAAGTAAATAAAATAACTAGCTTTTCAGGACATGCTGGCATAATAGCTAATAACATTTTAGCTAACATTTTGACAAAGGGATTAAAATTTGAGTAATTTACTTTAAAAACTCAGAAACAAAAAAAATAACATAGAAAAAAATTATATTTAACAGAATTGAAGAAGTAAATAGTAGAAGAATATACTACACCAAAATATTTAAACATTTAATTGGTTTTAGAATTACAAACAAAGGAGAAAGGCTAAGGCTTACTTTTCAAAAATTTAATAACGCTGAAGATTTTATTTTTTTTAATCTCTTTTCTTTAAAAGAATATGATAAGTTCTTAGAAATAAGATATAGGCATGATAAACTCGATAAACCCTTTTTCTTAAAAAAGAAAATAATAAAACCTATGCAATAAAAAAACTCTATTATATAGAATTTGCCTTTAAAAAGGGCTCTATTAAAGCATATGTTCAATCTTTAAGAACACTTCTAAGAAAGAATAAAGAAAACACCGAGTATTATCAATTTAATTTATCACACTTGAAAAAAATGGAAAAAAAAGTATATGAATTTTATAATAAAAAATTAAAAGATGAGGGGGTTATCAATAAATGGATCAAAAAAAAAACCAATTATAATTACACTAGCAAGTTTAAAGGGGGGGGGTGAGAAAAGCTCACTTTCTATAATTTTTTCTTATATATTAAAAGAATTAGGCAAAAAAGTACTATTAATTGTTTTGGATCCACAAAATTCTTTAACTTCTTATTTTAATTAATATATTTCTAATATTAAAAAACACAATGTTTATGAATTTTTAAAAGGAAATACCTATTTTGATAAATGTGAAAATAAAATTAATGAATATATTTCGATTATATTATAATAGATACTTCTTCTAGTAGAAATTTCCTTTTAAAGAATGCTTTAAGTTATAAATCACATTATAATCCCAGTTCAAGTAGAAAGATGGTCAATAGAAAGCTTTTCTATTTTAACTGAAACTATCAATAATATTCAAAATATTAAAAATAAAAAATACAATATTTCTATTATAGAAAACCAATTTATTAAAAATAGGAATACCTTAAAGGAGGTGGAGGATGTACTGTATAAAAAGTATGGTACATATATAAAAGGAAAAATTCACTTTTCAAATAGTATAAAAGTTTTTATAAACGATCTTTTAGAGTCTTCTTTTAAAGAAGTTTATTATAGGGAAGCTGAAAATGCTTTAAAAGAGATAGTATGAACTACTATTTTTATAATCTTTGATATAGCAATAGTAGTTCATAAAAGTATTCAGATTTTATCTTAGGAATTTTCTTTATTATAAAATAATTTTAAATCTTCTTTTAAATTTTTCTAATTCCAGGTCAATTTCAATAAGCCTAACAATAAGTTTATAACTTATTGTTAGGCTGCTAGCTAGAATTACTAAATATTTAATCAATATATCTTATTTTTCAATCATTAGATTTTTATTCACCTATTTCTTCTTCTAATTCTTCGTCTTCTTCGTCTCCAAATTCTTCTCTGTCTAGCATCTCCTCTTCTCTTTCTGCTTCTAATTCTCCTTCTATTATACCATAAGGGTCATCTATAAATTCTGCCTCTCCTCCTCCCGGCACCGGGCTCCCTAATAATGGTTTTTTCTTGTTTTTTAGCAAATGTTTTTTAAGTTCAGATAATTGAATTATATATATCTTATTATCTTTAAATTCCAATAAAATATGATCATTATATTTTTTTATAGAACTTAATTTATTATTGCCAATATTGATAACTTTTAAAGCTGTTTTAATGCCGAGGAGCATAGCTTTTTTAAAATCATATCTTCTTTTAGATTTTACTTTAAAAAGCTCTTGATTATTAATACAATCTTTAACTACAATCCTACTATTTTCTTCTTTTATACAAAGTGTAGTATTAGTCCCCTTTTTAGTATCTATATTGTTTTTATCAGTGGAATTCAAAACTGATTTGGCCTTTACTTTAAAATTGTATTTTTGGCTTGATCGGGAATCATTTGAAAAAAGATTACATGAAGAAAATAATAAACATAAAATTAAATTAATAATATATTTTTTCAATTTATACTCCTTAATTTAAAAATACTTCATTTAAAAGTATATATTAAATTTTTTATTAATTATTTTCTAATAATATTAACATTATAATTAATAAATATCTTTTTAAAAATAAAATTTTTATAGAAGCAATAAAAGATGTAAGTGTAAAAATACAAACTTATAAGGATGGTATTAAAAGCAAATCCTAAACAAAACAATTTTTTATTGATCCATTTTTAGGTGTAATGTAAAGGAATGCTATGTGTAGATAAGGTATCACCTATTGTATAAGCTGATCTATGTTTGTTTTAGTAGCATAAAGCATGCTTTTATAGAGGAAAGTAAAAATAAAAGGGCAATCTTAAAGCTGAAATGTCACTATATGTATAACCAATTATAATAATATATAGAATAAGAGCTGTTAAATATATTTTTTAAAAAATTCTAATAAACAAGAAATTAAAAAGAAAAAAAAACAATAAATAAAAAAGAATTAAAATATAATGTAAATATAAATAAGCAAAAAAATAACTGCTTTTACTAGAATTGAAGAAATAGATAATAAAAAAATATATTATAAAAAAATTTTAAACATTTGATAAAATTTAGGATTATCAATAAAGAAAGTAAATTAAGTCCAACTTTTCAAAAACTTAATAATAAAAATAATTATTATTTAATTAATTTCTTCTCCTTAAAAGAAGATAATAAATTTCTAAGAATAAAATATGGCTTGAATAAATTAGAAAAGACTTTTTTACAATAAAAAGTAAAAAAAAGCAGGAGTGATATATAAATGGATAAAAAAACAAATATTATAACAATCCCAAATCTTAAAAGAGGTTTGGACAAAGTTGCATTATTTGATATTAATAATAAAATTCAAAGAATTAAAATTTTGTATGAAATTAAACAAAAAGAATTGTATAAATATGATGATTTTGCTCATTTTGGCGATTTTATAGAATTTTTTGAAGTTGCAAAAAGCAAAGCTTATACATATTTAAAAATTTATGAAAAGGTTTTAGATAGTAAAGTATCCATTGATAAAAATAAAGAAAGTGGATTTTAAGAGGATATTAAAAGATATAGAAGGTAAAAATTCTTAAACGAAGATATTTATAGTGCACCTAAAGATATCAACGAAAGTATTCCTATTGGAATTTTAGTAAAATATAAAGAATTATATGATTTTTGTAAACAAGATTCTATAAGATTGTACTTTATTATTGAAAGAATTTATAAATAAAAAAAGGAGATTTTAACAAAGAATGCTCCACCTATAATTTCATAAAAATTATAGGTGGAGCATTCTTTGTTATTCTTTGTTAAAGGACGAAGCTAGGCAAATGAAAAGAAATTGTAATATTGATATTATTGTCATTGGCTATATTAGCTTAATTACTACATTGCATAATAATACTCCTTGTTATGAGCAAGTTGCATTTTTGAGCCGCAATATACGTGCACTTGCTTTTTTGAGTTTGAAATTTCAATAATAGTTCTGTCGCAAGTTGCCAGAAACTATGAGGGTAGGGATTCTGGTTTATCGACTTTAGGAGAATTGGGTTCATTAGAGCAGGATGCTAATATTGTAATTTTTTTACATCAAGAAAATAGTGGAATAAAGGGGGAGATTTAGCTAAAATAAAAGTTATCGTTGCTAAAAATAAATGTGGGGCGCTATTAGTATTGCAACTATAGACTTTACACCTAAGTTTGGTAGGTTTAGAGATAGAAAGTAATGCAAAAAAGTATTTGAACATTATTTACTTTTTTGTAAAATTTCTAAAAATTTTGAGTTTGAGTCTCTTGCCTTCGTCAATTTTGAAAATGTGCTGTTAATTTGGCCTTAATTTATGTTACAATGTGCTTAGCAGGTAAATAAATTATGAAATCAGTGTTGACAATAACAAATGTTACTGAAGAATAAATCTATAAAGAATTCTTGCGGCTGGGAATGGAGTAACTAATAGCACAAGATTTGTCAAAAAGATATTATCACAATGAGCTTACATATAGAGATTTAGAAAATTTAGAAAAACAATTTGGAATAAAGATTGATAATCTTGTTTCTAAGATTGATAGTGTAGAAAAGAATTTAAATACCAAGATAGATGGTATAAAAAACGAATTTAATGCTAAAATAGATGGTTTAAATATTAAGATAGAAAATCTAAATACTAAGATTAATAGCGTAGAAAAGAATTTAAAACGAGATATGTATAATTTGGCACAAGATCTAAAAAAAGATATTCAAATTAATAGCAAATTATTATTGGAAAAACTCAAGGTAAGTAACAGGATAATAATTCTTATTACAGTATTAGTAGTTCCTATTGCTATATCTAGTATGGCAAATATTGTTATGTCGATAATTGGCAGCTATCTCAAATAGAAATCACAAGGAATTTTTTACCCATAACAGAGGGTAGAGAGCCTAGTTTGGCAACTTTAAGGGAGTCGGGTGTATTAGAACAGGATGCTGACATTGTGATTTTTTTACATCAAGACAATGAAAAATGTAAAGAAAATACCAGTACTTTAATTGATAATTTAGTTGAAGTAAAAGTGTTAGTTGCTAAAAATAGAAATGGACCTACTGGTACTGTAACTATGGATTTTATACCCAAGTTTATTAAATTTATATATAAAAAAAAGCAACTCGCTAAAATAAGTTGTTAGCTACTTTGTCTATGGAATTTATAATTAATAATAAGATAATAGTACTGAATAAAAGAAAAAATGTAAATAATCAAAAAAATAATTGCAAATTAGGAGACAATTTTTTAGAAACTATGACATTCTTAACAAGAATTATTATTATTCTATTTATAATAATTCTTGTTATATTTCTAATTTTTAATTTTAGTTTTTATAGGCTATCAATTATTTTTAATAAATCATCTATTTTCATTATGTATGTTTCGCTAAAATAACTATCAATTTTTTTACCATTATTGGACGATTTAGTAATTGTTGGTAGGCTAAAATGTACATATTCTCTATAACCATTTACAGCAATGTAATGAGTAGAACCACTAGCATTTTGGTTTTCTCTGATATCTTTTACTCTAAAGTTTATTCCGTATTGAATCGCTTCTTTAAATTTATAAATTTTGTCGTTTTGAATTTCTAATAATTTTCTAGTTGCTTCATTAATAATAATGTTTCCATCATTTTGTTTTTCTATTTTTAAGATAGTTGTGATATGGGGTGGATCATCTATATTGGAAGTGACCGTTAAGTCTTGAGTAGTAATAGTAGTCTCACTTATAATTTTGAATGCTTTAATTTCGTTTGAGAATTGAATATTTGTTTGAGACTCATTTTTTTGATATTCTTTTATTTTTTCTGTATCTAATGCGCTTATTTGATTATTTTGTTTGGATTTACTTAAATTGCAAGAAAAGAATAGCAAAATAATAAGTATTAATAATTTTTTGTGCATTTTTGTTAAGCCTCCTTTTTAGCTCGTAAAAGCTGATATTTAATTATAATAATTATTATAATTAAATATATAGCTATTATACCTCTTTCCTAAAGATACGTAAATTTAAAATTGTAGTTTTTTTGTGTAATTT
>NZ_JACHGM010000007.1 GCF_014202295.1 Borreliella afzelii | reverse complement strand
ATTAAAAATTAATTAATGTAAATTAAATTACATTTTGATAATTTTAGTTTTAATAATTGGCGGTCACAAACAAAAATGAAAATTATATACCAAATAAAAGGGTTACTTATAAAGAAGTAAATCAATCTTAAAGTTATTAATTTGATATTTTATATTACTCTTAAAATACCCTTAAGCTTTACAATAGCCATCAATGTTAACATAAATCATTACTGGCAATACAAACTAATGGTAGTAATACAAACTATCTTGATGGGTATACATAATAAAAGCAGACGATTTATTAAAAATAACAAATAATTTATAGTCAAAAGTATATAAAAATTAAAACAAAAAAAATTAGAAATATAGCAAGAATTGCTATTCTAAATAGAACAATTCTTACTACTAATATCACAATTTCTAAAAAAATTCTTTCCTAATTGAAATCTATTTTTTAAGATTTTTTACTAAACTTTCTAAACTAATATTTTTCATAATTTACGCTCTTAATATAACTATATATTTTTTGTTATACAAAAATAATACACCCTAGAAATACTTTTAAAAAGTATTTCTTTTGATTAGTATTAGGATATATTCTATGCTTATAAGCTTTATCAACACACATATATTCCATTGTTCTTTATCTATAAATTTCGTAAACTTGAGTAGAAAGTCCATAGTTAGAATACTAATAAGTCCACTCCCATCTTTAACAAAACTTCCTATACTTTCACTTTAGTATAATCACTTAAAGTATTATTATTCCTGTTACACTCCTAACTATCTTAATGTAAAAAATTATAATGTCAGCATATCCTGCTCTAACGAGCATAACTCCCTTAAAGTTGTTAAACTGGACTTTCTCTTCTCTCCACCTTCTGCACTTATGACCAACTTGAGATAGAACTATTATTAAAATTTCAAACCCTAAAAGCAAGTGCAATATAATACGACCCACAATGCAACTTACTTAAAACGAGAAATATTATTCTGCAACATAGTAATTAAGCTAATATAATCAATAAAAATAATCTGAATATCGTGTAAATACCAAAGAAGTAGGGGATAATTACACATGTAATACAATGCAAATTTATAAATATATATAAAAAATGTCTTTTTTTACGCATAATTGAAAATTATGAAAACTACGGAAATTATATATTTCTTAAAGAATTCTTTAAATTTCTTGTACAACTTTCGCTGAATTAAAAGCAGCCAATTCAAAAAATTTATTATATTCAACTTCATTTTTCTCTTTATTTACAATATCACATATAGACCTAATAACTATAAAAGGTACATTAAATATATGAGAAACATGCCCTACTGCTGCACCTTCCATCTCAACAGCTATTACATATTTAAAGTTTTTTAAAATTTTTTGATATAAATTGGGTCAATAAACTGATCTCCTGTTAATATTAATCCTGAATGTATTAGCATCTCCAACCTTTAATTTAATAGCTTCTCTAGCCTTTTTAATCAAATTCTTATCGGCACTAAATTTTTGGGGAAATCCCATGAGCTGCCCCACCTTGTGTCCGAATTTAGTTAAATCAACATCATGATATGCAACTTCTGAAGATACTACCACATCACCCACTTTAATATTTTTATATTTATCACTAACAACACACCACCAGCAACTCCAGAATTAATTATATGACTTATCTTGTATTTTGACAAAATATAGCCCATCCAAGCACCAATATTAACCTTGCCAACCCCACAATCAACAACCATAACATTGCGATTAGACAACTTCCCCTTTACAATCTTTTTATTAAGACCATATTCCTTAAGAACTATTTCTTCCTTATTAGACATAAGCTTATTTATCTGTTCAAGCTCATAGTCCATAGCAGTTACTATTTATTAAAAAAACATTGATGTTTTTAGAAAAAGCAACATAGCTATTTGAAAAAACCAATAAAAAAAGAAAAAATTTTATTAAAAAATTATTCATAAAATCATACTCCTTATAATAAAAAATACTTATATTATTATTTTACAAAATGGAAATCAAAACTAAGTCACTTTTGAAAAATTTTTTGTAAAAGACATTTTAAAAATATCCTATCCGCATTACAATATTAATGCCTTAAACTTTACAAAAGCTACCATTGTTAATGGAAATATAAAAATCTTATTTCTTTCTAAAGGATATAAAATAAATTTGAAGAAAAACTTAGATTTTTATATAAAAAATGCTTATAAATGTTAGATAATGCTAATTATCGCGCCATTAATTTATTAATGGCGCATGTAACTTGCTTATTTATATTCTTTTTGATTTAATTAAAAGGATCATTTTACACAAAAACACCAAAATCTTCCAATTTTAATTTTAAAGATTTTACTATGCTTTTGAATTGTTGATCAAAAGTACGCATAACACAATCAAAACAATTGTGCTCATCATCATCAAAATAAAAAAGATTAATTAAGTATGCGTCCTTAATACACATATACAAGAAAAAAACTTCTGTTTCAAATACACTATTACTTACACGCATTTTCAATTTGAGAAATAGATTTATTAGCTCTTTAGACCTCTTGGAGCCCAATCTTGTAAAGAACTTGTCAAAATCATTTTCACTATAGTCTTCGAATAGCGGCCATAAAAAATCAGAGCCATCGGATTGATACGCTAAAAAATCAGAGCTATCGGATTGATATGCTAAAGAATTAGAGTCATCGGATTGATACACTAAAAAGTTATTATTTGCAAATCGGTCTATAACCTGGCGCATATCACTTAAAACACAATATTCAACCGCACTCAATTTCAAATTAGAAAGTGTACCCTTTATCGTAAAAAAATCATCACAGCTCATTTTGTACAACCCTTCTTTTATGAACAAAAACTAGCGATTGGTCAAACATTTATTTTTTTTATTTAAAACCCAACAAACAAGGCCAACATATTTCTATTGCATGCTATACACTTTTAATATTAAACTATTATTTATAATAATATTACTATAATTGATAAATACAACCACAACTTACTTATTTACATTTTTTTTGACTAATCATAACTTAAGCTTTACAAAAGCTATTCTATTCTTGAAATAAGAATTATTAATGGATAATGTGGCTTATTACGGCAATTTGAACAGTTTATTTTTTTTTTAAAAAAATATTCATAAATGACTCCAAAATTTTTCATAAAAAATAATAAAAATTATATATCTCAAAAATTTATATTTTTTTTAAAAGTAAATAGTCTGATATTTTTGATTGAGCTTGCTTAGCGGAGCAATTAAGCTTGTAATAACATAAAATGCCACAATCCCTGTCTTTAGTATAAAATTTAGCTATGATTTTTATTTCTTTTAATTTATCAAGATATTTTTCCATTATTGTTAGTGTGGTGTCGGTCAGCCCCGAAATTTTAAGTTTGTCATTATAGTGCTTAAGTATCACTTTTGGAGAATATTGACTAAATTGGGTATTTGCTAGTTCTATTGTTAAGACAAGAATTCCCAATTCAATGTGCAATTTGCTGATTAATTGATTTTCCATAAATTATCTATAAATATAATACTATCATTGTTAATGACAAATTACTATTGCTATTTAAAACTGGATTTACAAAAACCAATTTTAATATAATCACCCTAATACTTAACATTTTTATAATTACTATCTCATAAAGTTGCATTATTAGTAAAGAAAAAGGGGCTTGATGGTCTTTATTTACTAATATTATTTTACTTTCTAATTTAGAAGATGATGACTTTTTTATAACTCCTATAACAGTGCGGTAGTAGTAAGATGAAATATTTGAAATATAAAATGGACCAATAACTGAAAAATCATTAAAATATCCAATATTTATAAGTGAAATAGAATTTTCAATACAAAATTTATTAACTAAGGGTAAATAGTAGTCATAATCTGCTAACAGTACTATTAATGATGGTTTAATTTTTGAGTTAGCAAAAATATTCTCCAATAATTTTACTAAAACTTTTTCCTTATAAGATTTAGTTTGAATGGTTTTATTTAGCAATTTTATTTTTTCTTTAATTATATCTACTTTGCCAAATCTTATATCATTATAACTAAATAAAAATTGTCTATTTAGATTAGATTCTTGTATTTTGTCTTCATATATAAAAGTTAAAGCTGCTAATCCTAAAGTAGAAAGAGAATAGGTCATAAAATTTCCAATACCACTCACATCCAACTATAATGATATGCTCTTTTTCTAAGCTAATATTTTTTGGATGTGCAAGCAAAAGCTCCCAAAAATATTTATTTTAAAAGTAATCTCTATTTTGGATGTTCACAAAAAGGAATTAATACTTTATTTTATAATGCTAATTTTATAGTTTTATCGCTAATATTATTTTCAGTAGTAAATAATATTAATTCTTTGTATGTTTTTTTATTTTTTGCAAATATTACGATATCGAGCAAATGTTTAAAAATGTTATCATTTATTTTAATTTGAGATTTGCCTAGATTAACAAGAGTACCAGAAATTGACCTATTAAAAATGCGATTGGATTTTATATGTAAGTTATTTTATACCTTTTAATACTTAAGACTAAATGCATTAAATATTTAAAATAATCTAATAGCACTTAGTATTAAATATTAATTGAAATTCTTACCTAGCATAATTGCAGCTTCCATTATATTATTATAGGGTAATAATAACATAATAATGAAAAACCAAGATACGGCCAAAAGCAGCATTGGTTGAAATAAACATTAATCTAATTTTTTGTGTGTGCTTTTAGAAGGAAGCTGTCCACAACACAAAAGAACCGTCTGGAAACCTGGGTGGCACACATAAACAACATAATAAAGTATCTCGAAGAAAATTGGAAAACCCAATGTTTAATATAATCTCTAAAAATACTTAAGATAAATTAAACTTTATAAAAGTTGTCAATGTAAATGATTGACTATTAATGCCATTAAAAACAAATTTATTTCCTTATATACTATACTTTATTATTAGTTAATACTTTTTAAAACGGTTTTTACATGTTCAATAAGTTTTTCCAATTCTTGCTTTTTCACCATTGCCTCAGCTTTTTTTAAAAAATAAGAGTCTAAGTTATCTAAAGTACTCTCTGCTTTACTTAAAGCTTCTCTAGATAATTTTAGTGCATAAGATGCCTTATTTTTACTCTCTAATCTTTTAATAATGCTCTCTTCTAAACTTTTCTGAGCAATATCAAAAAATAAAGCTGCAGATCTTATCTCTTGTTCTGCCATATCGATCTTATTTATAAATTCATCAAATTCAAAACCTATCTTTAACTCATTTTGCAATTGCGCTAGTTCCCTTATCTTATTTTTATTGTTATTTAAATTTTCCATTAGTGATGCTTTTTTATTCTGAATCTTGCTCATCACATTATTAAAATCATCTTTTATTAAAATATATTCATCTTTAAGTACACACACATCCTCAATTAACTTAAAGAATCCAGAGTCTTTAAGAATATCTTGTATATTTTTAATTACTTCACTTGCCCTTCTTTCTTCATAAGTAAAAGGAACTAAATCCTCTTTTTTTATTTCTTTTTTTTTAGCATGATTAGTTGAAATATTCGGTATATCAACCTTATTATTCAATGATTTTGAAGACACTATAGGTCCTATAGGAACAATTAAATCCTGATATTTCCGCTCTCCAAAATTTTTATTAAAACCTTTTTGCTCTTCTTGACTACTATATAAATTCTTTAAAGAATCTTTTTGAACACTATCCAAAACTTCTTTTACATTATCATTATTATTTTGTTCTTTATTACCAAATAATTTAGAATCTAGACTACAAGACATCAATCCTAACATTAACAATATATATAAAAACAAATTTTTTCCCACAAAAATATTCTCCTTTCCTCTAATTAAGAATATATATTATAAATAATAATTATTCTTAATTAAAATTATATATCACTTTGTTTGAATTACAATATAATATATATTATTATATTTATATAATATACTTTTTTACTTATTAATCACTCATAGAATATTTGATTAATCTATTTATCAATAAATTAATACCTACTCAAATTCCATAAATTAAGCCAATATTCAATTATTAAAACCACTATTAGAAGGTAATATTAATATGAAAAAAAATTTCACATTAATATTAATTTTTGGTTTAACCATACAAATCTTTATCATAAAAGGCAAACAATTATGAGAAAAATAAGTTTATTATTATTTTTGTTTTTGTTATTTAATTTAAATGCTAATTCCTATATAAAGGATAATATTATAAAGCAAACAATGCTTCATACTTTTCATACTTTTTATTTGAATTTTCTGTTTTCTTCTAATGCTTTTTCAAAACCGTTATTCAATTAATTACTTTTACTTTTACTTTTACTTTTACTTTTACTCATTAATTATAGTTATTCCCTACAATAAAACATTAATACTAAAAATACCAATTATCTTACAATTAATAGAAGACAGTCCTCTTGCAATAACTATATATTGGAATAAGAAAATTTGGTAAAAATTAATCAAGAATATATAAAATATACTTTAAAAAATTCAAAATGTTATAAAACTTCCTACAATAAATATATTATTTAATTATGTATATATTATTTATTATATTTAAATAATTAAATAATATATACATATCAGAATTCCATTTATTATACTAAAGCCTAAATTATATTCAAGGAGAGTATTTATGAAGTATTATATAATTATAAGTATATTTATTTTTCTATTTTTAAATACTTGCAATCCAAATTTCAACACTAAGCACAAAGAAGATATTAAATCTCCATTTATAAGGAATTAAACCTTAACACAGAAGTAGCCCCCAAGCAAAAAGAAGAAATAGACCAAACTAAAAGAATAGAAAACTCACTACTTCATGATTTAAAAAATTTAATAGAAAAAGCTAACACACAGAAAGAAGAGTATATAAAAATGCTGGAGGAAGAACCTTCTGACCAATACGGAATACCTTTTAATGATTTTAATTGGGGACCCCCAAATACAGAAAAAATATCCTCCAATACCGACAGATCTATAAAGTATAGAAGACACATTTATACCATTTTAAGTTCTATTGACACTAAGGAATTCAAGGAATTTGCAAATATTTTAAAGCTGGCAATAATACTCGATATGTACAACCTATTTAACGACCTTGGGCGTTCTCTTGACATAGTAACTAATTACTTATACTCCAAAAAAGAAACTCTAGATAAACTAGATACTTCGGATTTAGAGAAGCTTAAAAATTCATTTGAAAAAATATTATCTATAATACAAAATGTCTCAGAGATGTCAAAACAACTTTTATTAGATTATAAAAATGATACAAATCTTATAAAAACAGATATCAATATGCTTAAATCTCATGTAAACACACTTCATAATCAATTCAAAGAACAACCTACAGAAGTAGAAACACTACAACAAGTCATATTATCAATATAGACTCTTAATGCCCTTTTAATTTAGTGGAAATTAAAAAACAGTATATTCGGGATTTATATAAAAAACATATTATCTACTTTAGTAAATAATATTGAAAATCTTATTTTTGGTCTAAAAATTATTACCTTATTTCTACTGAAGGAGTTTCTATAGATATCATAAAAAGCATATGTGAACTACTATTTCTAATCAAGGATTATAGAAATAGCTTCTTGTTTCATCCCATGATAGCTTTTTAGGCTCTACAAGAAACGGGCATCCACTAGAAGCATGGTCCCACAAGCTTTACTTTAGGCAGTTCCTGCCTTGATTTTTATTTATTTACAGCAATAGACCTTAACGATTTAGAGCTATATTTATATTTCCATAATACATGGCACCATGACTGTTAAAAGTCCACCTAGTATCCCTTAATTTTAGAGTTATATTTTTAATACAACAATTATTACATCATAATTTGATTGATGGAAAATATCTATCTACTTTATGAAAACAAAATCCATGCCGTTCTAATTTATATGATAATTTTCTTACAAACTCATGCCATCCTAAATTATTAATACTTTTCCCAAAAATTCCTTTTTGCATACCTTTAACTGATAAGTTTTCTATTATTGTATTTTTATAATTAGATATAAAATAGTAAGACAACCTATGTGAAAAGTCTTTTCTTTGATTTGAAATTTTATTATGTAGCTTAAAAGCTCTTAATTTAGATTTAGTTCTATTAATATAACCTTTTTGTTTTTTTCCAACTTTCTTTGGCATTTCTTAAGTTTATTTTCATTTTTAGTAAATATTTAGGATGATTAGTTCTCTAACATTCACTACTTACTAAAGTAGTCCATGCCCACTCAATGCCAACTATCCCTTTTTTTATCATATTTAATTTTATTGTTATTTTTGATATCTAAGCACTCAACTGGCACTAAACTATAATATTTATCATCGGTATCTTTTTTCTACTACTACATTTTAAATAATCTTATTGCTCTTCATACCCACTGTAAATAGGGCTTTACAAATACAATTTTAGGCAACTTAATATAGCCACTTTCTATTCTTATTAAGCTTTTTTGATTATTGGTTCTAAAAATTTGCCTTATGTTCTATTTCTTTTTTAATTTCTCTGAAAAATTATTATGTGTAGAGAGTTTAAATCAATTTGAGAATTATAAAAGGCTGAACTATTAATTTCTTTTTAAAATGGAAACTCTTCTTTATATTTACTTAGATAAGTAATAAAACTTTGCTTATTTTTTATAATAATATATTTTATAACTTAACATTTTGTTATATAAAATCTTACACATCTAAATACTTTTGATTAGTATTAGGATATATTTTATACTCATAAGCTTTAATAGCGCTAATATACTTCATTATTTTAGCAATATCTTAATCTTATACTTAATACATATGGCACATAAACTAATTTTTAATAATCACTGAGTATATTCTATTAATATTAATTATCACTTAGTATTGTTGCTAAATATAGTCATAAATGAATAAATAACGAGCTTTCATCTTATCTTTATCAAATAATACTTAATATATATTTATTGTGGGAAATAACCATTGATAAATTCAACTATGATAAAAATCATATTTATTTACTACTAGAATTTATTCCTAATATTTAAACTTCTAAATTCATCAATAATCTAAAAACAGCATCTTTGGGAGCTTATAAAAAAAATATTCTACTTATTGAAATAAGTATTATTGGAAACCTTATTTTTGGTCGCCTAGATATTGTCTTATTCCTACTAAAGGAGCATCTATTAACGTTATTAAAAGGTATATTCAGAATCAAAATAAATCTATTTATAACAAAGAAAAAACTTAACATCCAATGCAAAGCTCAAACTATTTATAGACCATTGAATTTCACGATAAATAGTAATAAAAATAAAAAAGCATTAGGAGATAGTACTTTTTAAAGTACAGCATCTATAAATAATAAAAAATATTGAAAATAAGGGTTGAAATTTTAAAATATTTTATACATAATAATGTTTATTAATACGGGCAAATAGGAGACTAAGATGGCACTAAATTCACTTGACCATAATAAAGCTAACACTAATAAGTCTAATAAACTACTTTTAAAAGACTCTAGACTAAAAAAGGTGATTTCAGTAATTAATTACTTAAATAAAAGTTTTGAAGAAAAATATACTGCTTCAATACATAGAATTCATTTTAATTCTGAAAAATTAAAAGCACTCCATCCTCATCATCAAGGAGACATACTTAGGGTTCTAAACTCAAATATAAACAAAGAAAGTTATAAACCAACCGTGATAAGAACTTTAAGAGAAGACTTAAGATTTTTAATTCGTATAAAAGCAATTGAAAAAAGAATACTAACATTCTCAAATAACCTGGGAAAGTTTAAAGGAAAGCTGTGTATATATAAGGTATCACCTATTGCATATAAATTAATAGATGCTTATTTTAGTAGCACTAAAGCAGCCCTTTATAAGAAAGTAAAAAAAGAAAAAGATAATTTTGTCACTGAAAATGTCACTGAAAATGTCACTGAAAATGTCACTGAAAATGTCACTGAAAATGTCACTGAAAATGTCACTGAAAATGTCACTGAAAATGTCACTGTATATATAACACCTTATAATAATATATATAATAAGAATTCTATTAAATCTATTTTAAAAAAAAATTCTAATAAAAAAGAATTAAACAAACCTATTTTAGAAAAAAAATTGAAATTATCTAAAGAAATAACTAAGGAGATAAAAAGCATAATAAAACATACTAAAAATCCAGAGAAAACTTATAAAAACACACTTTTTAATTACAAGGATTTCTTTAGCTATTTATCATATGATTATAAAAAAGAAGATATTTTATTTTTCTTTTTAAGCAAACTTAAAGAATATAAAAACAAAATTCACTTTATGAGACAATATGCTCCCTATAAAACAGATTTCTATTTGCTTGTAGGGGAATTTAAAGATTCATACAGTTCTAAATGGAAGATAAATAATAAAAAAACTAATTTCAGTGGAAATGCAAAGCATATAGCAAGTAACATTTTAAATAGAATTTTAAAAAAGGAGCTTAAATTTGAGTAATTTACTAGAAAAACTAAAATCAAAAAAAAAGGAAATAATAAATAAAAAAGAAATAGAATATAATGAAAATATAAATAAGGAAGAGAAAGAAAAAACTGCTTTTTTTAGAATTGAAGAAATTGATAATAAAAAAATATATTATACAAAACTTTTTAAACATTTAATAAAATTTAGAATTACCAATAAAGATCATAAATTAAGTTTAATTTTTCAGAAACTTAACAATAAAAAAAATTATTATTTATTTAATCTTTTCCCCTTAAAAGAAGATAATAAATTTTTAGGAATAAAATATGGATGGGACAAATTAGAAAAGCCTTTCTTTTTAAAAAAAGACAATAAATCTTATGTGATAAAAAAACTTTATTATTTGGAATTTAAATTCAGCAAGGGTTCTATTAAGTGCTATATTCAGTCTCTTAGAACACTATTAAGGAAAAAAGATAAAGAAAATACCAAATATTACAAATTTAATTTAGAACATATAAAGAAAATGGAAAACACAGTATATAAGTTTTACAGCAAAAAGCTAAAAGATACAGGAGTGATATATAAATGGATAGAAAAAAATCAAATATCATAACAATAGCAAATCTTAAAGGAGGTGTCGGAAAAAGCACATTATCAATACTTTTTTCCTATATATTAAAAGATTTAGGTAAAAAAGTATTACTTATTGATATGGATTCACAAAACGCATTAACTTCATATTTTAAAAAATATGTTTTTAATTTTGATAAAAATAATATTTATAATTTATTAATAGGCAATGCTTATTTTGATCAATGCGTAAACAAAATTAATGATTATATTTCTATAATTCCATCACATCCTTCTCTTGATGAATTTAATTATGAAAATATGGATAATAAAGAAAATTTATTAAGTTTTTGTTTAGATAAAAACATTTTAAGTCACAATTATGATTATATTTTATTTGATACACCCCCCAGTTTTAGTTTTATCTTAAAAAATGCATTAAATGCTACTAATCATATTGTCATTCCGGTTCAACCTGAAACATGGTCAATAGAAAGTTTAGAAATACTAATACAAAAAATTATAAACAAAAGATATGATATTTCAATTGTTGTAAATCAATTTATTAAAAATAGAAATATCCTTAAGGAGGTTGAAGATGCTTTATATAAACGATATAGTAATTATATAAAAGGCAAAATTCATTATTATAATAGCATAAAAGTTTTTATAATTAATCGTTTAGAACCAGATTTTAAGAGTAAATATTATAAAGAAGCAAAAAATGTATTAAAAAATATCTTAAGTTTGTAACATTTTTTTATATTCCCCCGGGGGAATATAAAGCAGGGAGCCTGAAATGAAAATAAAAGCTAAAAAAGATAAAGAAGAATTATTTAGTAATCGTTTTGGAAATTATAACGAAGAGGCAGATTTAAATGCCGATCAAGACAAGGAATTAATAAATTATAATAATCTAAAAGAACAGCTTAAATATAACCTAAAAGATGATATTAATAATAAAATTCAAAGAATGAAAATATTATATGAAATTAAACAAAAAGAATTATATAAATATGATGGTTTTGCTAGGTTTAATGATTTTATAAAATCTTTCGAAGTTGCAAAAAGTCAAGCCTATAGATATTTAAAAATTTATCAAAAAGTTTTAGAAGGCAAAGTATCTATTGATAAAATAAAGGAAGTGGGCTTTAAAGCTATATTAAGAGATATAGAAGGTAGAAATTTTTTAGACAAAGACACATACAGTGAGTCTAAAGATATTGATGAAAGCATTCCTATTAGAATTTTAGTAAAAGATAAAGAAATATATAATTTTTGTAAACAAGATACTAAAAGATTGTATTTTATTATTGAAAAAATTTATAAAGACAAGAAAGAGATTTTATCTGAGCTTATAATCGAATATGAAAAACATAAAAAAATAAAAAACATAAAAAACATAAAAAACATAAAAAACAAACTTATTGATTTATAAGACATATTATGGTATTATTCAATTAGGTTGGGGAGTTAGTTTCCCATCCTATTTGTTCGTTATAAACGGAACTGCCCATATAGGGCTTTTTTGCTATGTATAATCTCAATCTAAAATATTTATTAACTCTAAACTTTATTTTGTGAACTGTTTTTCTAATGGGTTTGAGCTTGTTACCCAATTTAATGCCGAAAAGATATCTATAAAAGGATTTTTTAATGCTAAAATCTCTTTCTTAATAAAGAATTCTCCATTTAAATACTATAGAAATTATAGATGAGAGAATTTTCTCTGCTGGGTTTTTATTGAAAATTTCACCAAGGTGTTTTTTGTTAATCAATAGAGAGCTTTAATCTCTCGTTTAATAAATTTGGATATTTAGAAAATATTGGCTTAATAGTTTTGTTAAATAGATTTGGACTTGATGTAATTTTATATGTTCTATTTTATTAATTTGTCTCTTTTTTATAGTAAGATATGCAAGCATTATGGCTATATTTATTCTTTTTATAAAGAATCTTAAAAAAATTTGTTAAGTTATTATAAAATTCTCAAAATTATGTAGATTATATCAATAGATAAATAATAGGATTTGGGTTAATTAAAAAATAGACTTCATAAGGATCTAGATATATTAATGCTTTCCGCTAATTAATAATTATTATTAATATGATAGGTATATCTAAACTATGATAAAGTTTTAAACCGAATAGATAAAAAACATAAGAATACCTAAGACTTTTAAGATCTTTAATTAAATTATTATATTTATCTTTCATGATTCATAAATTACCATATGTTATCCATATAACATAATTTACAAGGCCTACCATAAATTTCAAGCTTTGATGAAATAAAAAAATATATTTAAAATACTTATACCTTTTTTCACAAAATTATTTTCACTTTAGGTGAATTTTAAAGTCTTACTCTAGTAGTTTCATGTTAAAAATTCATAAAATATTTTTTATTATATCAAAAAAAAGAGTTAACTTAATTAAATTAATAAGTCTTAATTCTAAAAAGATGAAAATATATTAGTGTAATTAAAGAAATAATTTTTATTAAAAAATGAAACAATATCTTATTTATAATTTAATTGTTAAAACTTTTAAATTTAGAGGGGATGTGAATTGTGAATATTATCATGAATCCATATAAAATAGCAATAAGTGCGCAATCTTAATAATCTTTATTAAGATTGTAATATTTTATATTTATTTATATAGCAAATAAATTGATTTTTGGTTTTTAAATATACTTTTCATGATTCTTATAGAAACTTCTCTAGTAGAAATAAGATAAGAATTTCTAGTCTAAAACAGATTGTCAATATTACCTACTTTAGTAGATAATATGTTTTTTATATAAACCCCCAATATACTGTTTTTTAATTTCCACTAAATTAAAAGGGCATTAAGAGTCTATATTGATAATATGACTTGTTGTAGTGTTTCTACTTCTGTAGTTTGTTCTTTGAATTGATTATGAAGTGTGTTTACATGAGATTTAAGCATATTGATATCTGTTTTTATAAGATTTTCATCATTTTTATAATCTAATAAAAGTTGTTTTGACATCTCTGAGACAATTTTTATTGTAGATAATAGTTTTTCAAATGAATTTTTAAGTTTCTCTAAATCCGAAGCATCTAGTTTATCTAGAGTTTCTTTTTTGGAGTATAAGTAATCAGTTACTATGTCAAGAGCCTGCCCAAAGCCACTAAAGAGATTATATATGTTATCTTTTGTTGACAGCTTTATAATATTTGCAAATTCCTTAAATTCCTTAGTGTCAATAGAACTTAAAATGGTATAAGTGTGTCTTCTATACTTTATAGATCTGGCGGTATTGGAGGATACCTTTTCTGTATTTTTTCCCCAACTAAACTTGTCAAAATCCATTCCGTATTGGTCAGAAGGTTCTTCCCCCATCATTTTTATATACTTTTCTTTCTGTGTGTTAGCTAGTTCAATTAAATTTTTTAAACTATTAAGTAGTGTATTTTTTATTTTTTTATTTAGATCTTCTTCTTGGTTAGAGCTTACTTCTGTGCTAAGTTTTAATTCCTTTTTGTTGGGCAGATTTTTAGTGTCTTTTTGATTAGTGTTGAAATTTGGGTTGCAAGCATATAAAAAAAGAAAAACAAATATACTTATTATAATTACATAGTATTTCATAAACATTCTCCTTGAATATAATTTAGACTTCAGTATAATAATATAATTAATTTAATTCAATATATAATTTAATATTAAGTCAATTAAAATATATTATTTAAATAATTATAATAATATATTTATTATAATAAACATTATAGTATTTTGAGTTTTTAAAAAATCTATTTTATACATTCTTGATTGGTTTTTGCCAAATTTGGTTATTTCAATAATAGTATGTTTCATCTATAAATAGATTTTTAACACCTGTTGTTTTGGAAGTTAAAATCTTTAAATTTATAAAGACTTTGTAAAGTATTTAGAGTATTTATGGGGAGGTTTTATAAAGTAAGTAAGATTGTTCATATGGGTGTTGTTATCATCTATACCTTTTTTTGTTATTTTCTTTTTAAATGTAATATTGCAAAAAATAGGAATAGCCTATGTACTTGTTTATAAAGTAGTTTATTTGTTGATATCGTTTTGTTTTTATGAAATTATAAATTACAAAAATTTTAAATGCTATCTTTAACAAATTGGCTTAGTTAAAAAAATATATTTTTATAAAGAATAAAAGAACTATTTTGATCTATTATATAGTAGCTTTCTTAGAAAGCATAGAAAATAAAAATGTTAAAAAAGGTATTAAAATAATTTTTCTCTTAAAAAGAAAAAATAGGTATTAATCCTATTTTTATAAATAATCATGAAATTCACTTTGTATTTGAGTAAATGGCTGTTATTTGTTTTATGATTTTGCTTTTTTTATATATGCATTTTTTATATTAATTCTTACTTATTTGTGTTTTTAAAAATACAAAATTGACATAATTGCTTGCTAGCATCTATCAAAGCCTTAAAAAATTAATAAAAAAGGTGGTTTAGATTGTGGTACATTTTTTAATACTGTCGTGCTTAATGGTCAAAATCAACTTTTTATTCAATAGATTCTATAAGCAATAAATGTAGATATCAAATAAAAAAAATTCTATAAAGCAATTAATATGACATGGATATAGGAGGATTTTGATTTTTCTTTTTAAAAAGACTTTAATTAACCTAGTAATCGCGGTTTTCTCTAAAGAAAACGACACATAATTTTCTTAGAAGTAGCTTAAATATAATTTAATAATTAAAAAATAATGAGTGTTAAAATAGCTTATATATACAGAATATATCTTAACACTAATTTTTAAAAAAATACTTTTGAAAAGTATTTAGATGTATAATATTTATATAACAAAATATTAAGTTATAAAATAGATTATTATAAAACAATAAGCAAAGTTTTATTAATTATCTAAGTGAATATAAAGAAGAGTTTCTATTATTAAGAGAAGTTGATGGTTTGGCTCTTTGTAATTCTCAAATTAATTTAAACTTCGTATATAATAATTTTTCAGAGAAATTAAAAAAGGGGATAGCATATAAGGAATTTCTAAATATAAAATCAAGAAAAATAGGCAAACTTTTAGAACTAATCATTTTTAAAAATAAACAAGAATAGAAAATGACTATATAAAGCTCCCTAAAATAGAATTTGTAAAGTTATGTCTACTGGAGTATCAAGAATTAAGGAATTATTAGAAATGTAGTAGAAAAAGATACTAATAATAAATTATATTTTAGTAGTAGTTGAGTGCGTAGATATTGAAAATAACAATAAAATTAAAGAGAATAAAAAAGAAGTTAGTTGGTATTGATATTAGTATGGTTTGCTTTTAGTAAGTGGTGGAATTGAGAGAACCAATCATCTTAAATTTTTATTTAAAAATAAAAATAAACTTGGGAAATACCAAAGAAAACTATCAAAAAAACAAGAAGTGGCTATCAATAAAGCTAAATCTAGATTAAGAATTGTCAATTTACATGATAAAGTTTCAAATTAAAGAAAAGACCTTTTACATAAATTATCTACTACTTTGTAGTTAATTATAAAAACATAATAATGGAAAACTCATCAACTGAAGGTATGAAAAAAAAGGAATGTTTGGGAAAAGCATTAATGATTTAGGATGGCATGAATGTGTAAGTCGATTATCATGTAAATCAAGGCGGAGTGGATCCTATTTGCATAAAGTAGATATTTCCTATCAAGTAAACTATGTAACAATTATGGTATTAAAAATATACCTCTAAAATTAAGGGATGCTAGATGGATTTGCAGTAGTTGTAGTACTTTGCATGATAGAGATATTAAATGTAGTAGGGTTAAATTTTAAGGCTTATTATCATAAAGAAATAAAAACCAAGGCAGGAATCTCCATAAATAAAGCTTGTAGATTATGCTTTAGTAGTAGATGCCTGCTCTTAAAAAAGAGCCCAAAAAGCTATTATAAGATAAAACAAGAAGCTATTTTTATAATCTTTGATTTTTATATATAAAAATAAATAACTCGCCCTTTAATACCGGTTTAACCTTTCTAAAATTATCAGTAAAGTTTCTTATTTTAAGGAAATCGCGTTTTAGTTAATTTTAATATTAAAATATTTGTTTTTGTATTTTTGCTTTTAAAGGGTTAAGTGTTTATTAATTTTTAATTAATATCAATCATAAATTATTCTTCTATTGTTTATGGAATTGAATTATAAATACTTTTAATTCAAGTAGTAATCAGTGTTATGTTTGATTTTTTTATTTATTTGTATTAAATATCTTTCCTATATATGGGGATTTAATTTTGTTTTAATGTGCAAATCCAAATGCCATTAGTATTTATCGGTC
This sequence comes from Borreliella afzelii, assembly GCF_014202295.1. Classification (NCBI taxonomy): domain Bacteria; kingdom Pseudomonadati; phylum Spirochaetota; class Spirochaetia; order Spirochaetales; family Borreliaceae; genus Borreliella; species Borreliella afzelii. The sequence continues at coordinate 15,809 of NZ_JACHGM010000007.1, read as the reverse complement.
TATTCTAGATTTTACCTTATAAAACAGCTTTACCACCACAATTATCACAAAAATTTATCAGTGTTAACTATAAAAATAATAAACTTTTTAAATAAATTTTAATTTGTAATGTCGGGAATGGGTATTAATAATATGGCTGTTTTCAGATTATTAACCCCTTTTCTTTTCTCATTAAATTGATTCAATTTTGCACCCAAATAGGTTTCTAGTTTAGAATCTTCTGTTTTTATAGAATTTTCATCTTTCTGATAATCTAATAAAATTTGTTTTATTTTTTTTGAAAAAATTTTCCTTATAGAGAATAATTGTTCAAGGGAATTTTTAATCATTTTTAAATCTGAAATTTTTGCCTTATCTAAAACATCTTTTTTCAAAGATAGGTGATTAATTATCTGTTCTAGGTTAAGTTCTAAAATTGTTATGCTATTTAGCACTTTAGCCGGTGATTGTAGGTTTGGTTTATGAAATATTGTTACAAAGTTATCGAGTTTAATATTCGTTAAAAAAGTATTTATAAAATTAAAGGCCCTTACATCTATTGTAAAAGCTTTTTCATCACTTTCGCTTGAATATCTACAGTTTTTTGACTCTCTGGTTCAATTATTGGCATTTCGTTTTTATTTAAGGGTATTTTACTTATCTCTATTAAATTTTTGATTTCATTAATATTTGCATTTTTTGTTTCATTGATATGTTTTTTTATTGCTGTTTCAATATCATGATTGGTACTACAGCTGTTTAAAAGTAAAAAACACACATACATAAAATTATGTTGTTTTTCATGAAAATATTCTCCTTAATTGGCATATAATAAGTGTATAATTATATTAGGGAATATATAACGTAATAATGTATTTTTATTCTCATAAAAAAATCTTATTGTTCTTTCAATTTCTTTTAAACCCCTTAATATTTTTGAACTTTTCTAAATTTTAAAATATTTTTTAAGCTTTTCTAAAAACCCTATCTAAAAAAGAGCGTGCCCATTTTGTATTACTAGGACTAAGTTTGCATTGCTTTATCTTTTGTACTAATAAACATTAATTAAATCTTGTATATTTCTATACTATTTTTTAATTTTTATTCTTATTTACCAGAAATTAATCTATTAGTGTCAATATTAAATATTCTCATCTTTAATTTAAATATCTCGGTTCAACGTATTTTAAGTTCAGGTTTCTTAGCAAGAATGCAATAATAAATGATAATGATATGATAGACATCATAATATATGTTTATACTTTACTACTGTTGGAATATTTACCAGTCTATTGTTCAAATTAAGCCTTTCTAAAAATCCCTTAAATTTTTTATAATCATTAAATTTATAAAATCTTTATATTCTTTTTATATAAAATTTACATCAATTTTATTATTTATGGCACTTAAAGTAGTTTTTCGCAACTGATTTTGATAATTTCCATATTCTATTTATTATCTTTATTTATTATTCCCAAATTAATTAATACCAACTTTTTTACTATTAAATAGGCTCTTTTTTCTTTTTTAAAGTTTGTATAAGCGCTTTTATTCATATTTTATAATTATCCTTTATTATAATATTTTTATTTTTCCCTTTAGTTGGATCTAGAGCTCCATTAAGGCTCCAAGATATGGTTTTTTTGGTATCTTTTTTCGACAAATTTATTTGAAAATTCTTTTATTTTTTTCATTTCTTCTTTTTTTATATATTCTAACCAATCTTCAAGCGTCTTATTTTTACCATGTAGTTTTCTAAACAATGAGTATTCTTTATCCCACTTAATAGTGGCATCTTCATATTCTTTTTTTACTATATGAATTTTCGGTATATGGGTTTTAGGGAACTTGATCATATTAACTCTTCCTAACATATAAAATTATTATAGTAGCTTGATTTTTTTAAATTTTATGGTTATCAGAAATAACCGATTATAAACATCCTATAAACAGGGTTGATTTTTACTTAACATATACACATATATATATGTTAAGTTTAAACTTGTAATGCAATTATTGCAAATAATTATTGATAGATTATTAATGTTTTTGATTTTTTATTCTAAAGTCTTATTTCAATATTTATTATAAATAGAAACTGCAGGGATATTTTTTAGAAATAATAGAGTCTAGTGATGATTAAAATTATATATTTTGAATGACTTTAATATTTATTATATTAAAAATATAGACCCCTTTTTATAGTGAGATTGTTTCCAACTAGCAACAGAATAATAACATTTTACATGAGAAAAAGGAGTTTCTATTGATCCTATTATAGTTCTTGATAAACTTGTAGAAGATAAGAATTTTGGTAAAACTTTAGGATATTTAGATATAGATGAATATATTAAGACATTATCAAAATACACCACAGTTGGATCTATAATAGAAGCATATGTTAAGACAAGATAAATTCGCCTATTTTATATTTTCTACATCATTTTTAAATAATCCAAAAACTTATTAATAACGCTTTTATATTCATGTATAAAATCCTTTTCAAAAGAAAAACTAGAATTACAGATATATTTTTATTTAAATATTCCCTCTCAGGTATAATACCCAAAAAATCACCTCTATTCTTTAATAAATTTAGAAACCCCTTGTTATGTATATTATTTTCTTAAATCTGGTTATAAGCAAACATAATAAGACCTTTAAACCTAATTTATTTAAAAAATAATCACATAAATTTAAACACTCAACTACCCATTCCTAAGTTATTATTGGAATAATAATATAATCGATACTAAATAATGCATTTTTTAGATATCACATTAAAACTATGTGCTGTATCCAAAATATTATATATTTATAATCATTAAAATTTGATTTTAATAATAAGTCCTTAAATTCTATTTCAATTTCATTAAGCATATGCAAATTTTTAAAATGGTTTAGTAATAATTCCTTTTCATTTGCCTAGCTTGAACTTTTAATTTGTATATTTAGATACCTTGAGTACTCTCTGATAATATAAAAAATATTAAGCTTGGAAAGCAATTAATTTTATCAAGACCTCTAAACCCACTTTCTATAAGATTATTTTCCGTAAAATTTCTATTTTGAAAATCAGGATCAACCTTTTTCAAGGTAGCACTTATATGCATTAAATTTTTATTTCTATAAGTTAGTTCAATTGAATTTGCTTTATTTTGTACATTATTAACAAGTGCCTCTAAATCTACTGATTTATCTATAGCGCATTCAATTATAGTGCTAGTAACACTAAGGGCTGCTCACCTTATACTGTATTTTCTTGTATTGTTAAATCGGGACAATTTTTTAATGATGAAAAATTTCTTTTGTTTATTTTTATTTAAAAAATAATACTTCAAATAAAATTTTTCATAAAATAAAATGTATTTAGGTGTTGAAAAAGATAAAAGATAGCGAATATTATAAATTAGATAGATATATAAGTTTTAATCTTTTTTCAAAGAAGTCGATTGGTTAATGAATTTTTAAAGAGGCTTAAAGAATTAAAAGAGGGTTTTGGCTATAAATACTTTTTTGAATTTTGCTATAAGTTGAAACCAAAATTTAAAAGCAATTTTTATAAATTATTAGCAGCGAGGTTAATAATCGTAATGGATACTTATAGGTCTAAATTCTTACTAGAAGCATTTATATTAACTTGATTTATAGTGTTGCTGCATAAGGTTCTAGTAATCATTCCCCACTTTATTTACAAGTTTGCTTCTTTTATTAATTGATTAAAAAGGAGTTTTTAAAAAAGAGATTAGATATCTTTGTATCTGATATTATTTTTTTGCTTAGATTATTTGTTAGCAATATTTTAAGGCTTTACTTCTTGATTTGGATAATCCTATTCTTGTAATATTTAGAACCCTCTTTACAATAAAAATCAAAAATAATAATAAATATATTTAAATTAATAAAACCTTGCAAAAGATAGATACCAATCTGACAAAAGAAAAATTCTGTAGTTTAGTAAAATAAATTCGTTGATCGAATTCATTATTCTAGATAACCCCTTGAATAATAAAATCAAATATAACGTGATTCACACAATATTTTTTTAGCCAATAAGCTTGTAATTACATTTATATCAAAAAAATTTTAAATTTGATTGGAAATTTTTTTCTTAAAAAGGAATATTGTAAAAATTTGTACAATTTAAAACTTTATATTAATTTTCACATCATAGCTAATCAATCAATTTAAGCATAGATTCTAAAACTATAAGCTCTACTATTAATACAAAGAAATAGTTGATTCAAGTAAATTATTGGCTTAAGAGTGAAAATTGTATTTCATTGTGGGGGGATTCACCCCATATTTTAAGATATATTAAAAGCAATGACAGCAATAAGATATAGGAATTTAATGGGAACAAGCGACTTTATAACTTTTTAAAGAGTTTTTTAATCAATGATAAATTAAGAGAACTTGTGGGTATTTGTTTGAAACAGACACATGTACTAATAATTATTTTTTAAATGACATATTGTATAAATTAACCCTCAAAAAATAGTTAATCGCTTATTGTCTGTAAAAGAGGCTTTGGATAATTTAAATTTAGAAAAGATTGAAAATTTGTTTAAAAATTATTACCTATAAAAAAATGTTCACAAAAAGTATAAAGGGCCTTTTATCTATTATTTTAAACTATAAAAATTAGAATATCTAAGCCACCTTTAACTTCCTTTCCAAATTGGCTTAATAAAAGACATAGATTTAACTTAAAATAAATCTATGTCTTTATCTTTTTAGAATATATTCAATAATACTTTATTATTCTTTAATGCTTTTCTAGCTATTTTTTTTCTAGCTGCTTTGCTTTATTTAAAACAGCTTCTACGGCCTCTCCAGAATCTATTGATTTTAATATGTCAAGCACACCTTGAGCATACTCTTTAGCTTTTTTAATTTTTTCAGAGTCCTCAATATCTACTACATTAGCCTTAGATCCCCCTACTATGCTTGATATCTTGCTTAAAATGCTGCCAAGTATTTTTCGAACTTCAAGATAAGGATTGTTAGTATTCTTATATAGAAGAACATAACGAGCTGACTCTTCATCACTAGCTATGTTTGAAAAGTTATTATCAAGTATTTTTTTTGACAAATCTGTATATTGAGTCATTTTTATTCGGGCTATTAATCTTATTATATCTTTTATATCATCTGCTTTTAAAATAAATTTATTATTTTCTTTCGTATTGATTTCAGATAATTTTGTGTTTAATTCCTCGGCATAAGAAGTAGACTTATTCAAAGTTTGTGAAAGCTTATAAGCATTTTCTTTAAAAATTTTATATTTCTTAAATATTTCTTGCATTTCTTGTGCTTGTTTATTGGTATATTCTTGATATGTATAGTTCTGGCTATTTAAATAATTCGTATTTGCATTATCATTGCTGTCTAAATTAGAATATAAGGAACTATCAGCACTTAATAAGTTATTATCACTGTCAATACTGCTGTAAGGTAAATTATAATTCCCGGCATTCCCTACCTCATAAGAATCGTTATCGGATAATTTAATTTGAGAATTCTTAAGCTCTACTAATTCTTTATCTATGCTAATAGCAATAGAGCTTGCTGTTTGAAAATCTATACCCCAATTAATTAATAATTGTGTAGCATCTTTTCCGTTTTCTTTCTTTAAAATAGAATAAAACACTTGACTTTTTTTAGACTTAGGAAATGCATTGAATATAGATTTTTCAGATCCACTTAAATATTTACAACCTAAATTATCCCAATAATCTTTTCCCGAACTAATAACACTACCTATTTTGTTTCCAGCATTTTCTTTTCGCAAATCACAACTTAATGAGAAAATAGATAACATTATAGATGTTGATGAAATAACAACTTTTTTGACCATAAATCTCCCCTCCTTAATTTCAAAAATTAAAAATAATTAAAATTTACTTATAATAAAAATTATTATAGTAATGTAAGCAAGTATACTACAAGAATCAATTAAATTTAAATTTTACGCTTAACTAAAAATTTTGTTTTACTATTGTAGACAATAATAAAACAAATAATGAAAGATTAGCGATGTATAATTATTGAAATTTTTCTAGTTTAAATTTTTACAATTTGAAAAATCTAATCCAACCAATGCAATATTATAAATAGTATAATATTGCAATACTATTTAAACTAATGAAAATATAGAAATATTAATTTATAAAATTAATAAAAAACATATATGGAGCTTTCTTTATGAAAATCAAAAATATAACAAACCTATTAATAATTTTTTTATCTATTGTTTTAAATATTTGGGGAAATGAGCCAAAAATAAATGAATCAGATGAAAATTCTCAAAGCAATATTTTAATAATATCAGCTACAAAAGCAGAAATAGCAGAAATAGATAAAATTATTCAAAATAAAAAATCTATTTCAATAGAAGAACATAGAAGAAAAAAAAAGATTACTATTGGGAAAGTGCTTAATCATAATATAATTGCCATAGCTACGGGAGTTGGAAAAATAAATACAGCTTTTTGGACAAGTTATATTATATCAAAATACAAAATTAGTCATATAATCAATGCTGGAGTTGCTAGTGGAATTTATAGCAATAAAAATAAATTCGTAAAAGTAGGAGATGTTATAATATCTACAGAAACAACAAATTACGATTTTAATTTGCATAGATTTGGCTATGAAATTGGACATATTCCGGAACACCCTAAAAAATTTAAAGCAAATACTGCTCTTATAAGGAAAGTTTCTAAGATAAAAATAAAAAATACAACCTCTTATTTGGGCTTAATAATTACTGGAGATCAATTCATTGACCATCAAAATTTTCAAGAAATTCCAGAAGAATTCGAAAATGCAATTGCAATAGACATGGAGAGCGCTGCAATGGCTCAAGTAGCATATAATTTTAAAATTCCTTTTATAATCATCCGGGGAATATCTGATATAGTAAATAATGAAAATAATTATGATGATTATAAAAAATTTTTAAAAAAAGCCTCTTCTAACTCAGCAAAAATAGTAGAAAACTTAATTAAATTAATGTAAATATATAAAGAGTACACTAATTATACAATTTTTGTCTTTTTATATCTTTGCATTATTTATTTTAATAAATATTATTAATGGTATTTCAATAATTGATGGCGGTCACAAAAAAATGGAATTTAAAAAATGGAATTTTTACAATAAAAATCATATAATAAGTTGAGAATTTAATTATGAACACAAAAACTATCCTCTTAAAATTGATTTGCTTTAGTATATTGCCAATATTGGCCCTTCTTATTGTTAATTTTCTTATTAAAAGACATTTCAATAAAAAATTTAATTTAAATAAAAGGAAGACAATAAATAGAAAAAGCTTTATAGATGGTAATACACGCTACAATAAAAAAAAATTCAATAGAAATAAATATAGATTAAAAAATTTAAATAGAAAAAAAATTAAAAATTTGGATTCAAAGTGACATTAAAAAATGTATTCTAGGCATTTTTATTTTGCAAATTTTAGTGTAAAAGGTCCATTTGGCAAAATGACTTTTGTTTTTAAAGTATTATTTTAAATCTACTAAATAATATTTTATTAATCTTTCTAACTTTTATTCTACTACATTAATGCAAATCATTTATTAGTCAAAAATTAATTGAGAGATTTATATTTTGCAATGTTGTGCTGCTAGCTTTTATTTCATTGTTATACCCAAATGTAGGAGTAACTATTGGAAAATAAGAACATAGTTAAAGTATTTTTTATGCTATTATTATTGTTTATAATGGCTTGTGAGGCATATGTAAACGAAAAAAACAATAGATTTATTGCTTTCAGATGTTTTAAAGCTTAATAATAAGGTTATTAATGACGAATTTAAAAATTATCAAGATAAAATAAATCAATTAAAATAAAGCTTTAAGAATATAGTAATACAGAGCTTGAAAAAAATTATTAGACTTACAAAGTCCCTTTTAATATAAATTAATAGCCAAACTAGAAGCTTTAAAAGTAGCTAAAAAGGTTATCCAAGATCTTAAAGATACTGAACATTATTGTAAAAGCAAGATGTACATACGATTTTTATTTTAAAATTACTTATAAATGGTTTTAAAATCCCCAGTCTTTCTTTCAATTAAAAATGCCTATTTATCCCTTATATTTCATTTTTAACTAGCATGAAAGAAAAAATCTAAAATTAAAATATAGATAAATTACTTTAAACAATTATTATCTTAGCTATGTATTGTAAAACAAAAAAAAGAAACCAATAAATAGCGTTGGTTTTGGATGTTTAAAATCTTTCTATTCTTGATGGAAGCACTCATGCTTATATCAACTATAGTTAAAAGATACCAGTAGTAATTGTTATTTTAAAGACCTCTATTTTGTTTTTAAAACTACAAGTAAAGTTGTAAAACCACTACTTCTTTTAGTTACTCCTGAATTTATACATATATTTCTCTAAATATGATAAAAGAACTATGCTAAATAAAATTTATAAAGGCTAAAAACTGTGTTGGCTAGTTGAATTCTTTTAGATTTAAAATTATTTTGTTTATTTCTTTTTATGCACCAATTGAATAGTGAATTACTTTAATAACTTTTTTAATATGTGCAATTTCGTCAATACTTAAAATTCTTCTTTTTTTAATTTTATATATTTTTTAATAATTTGATAATCATGAATTATATATTCATGTATTTCAAAAATTTATTTTGTATCTTCTTTGTATAAGATTTTTCTACAATTTTATTTTGATTTTCATTTTCCGTATAAACTTCAATATTATTTTAAAATTATTTTTGTAAACAACATAGAAATATTTAAAAATCTTGGTTTATTTGCAATAAGCATAATAATGCTTATTTATTGAAAGATATTCCACAATTATGTATAAATCTTCAAGGATTCATAAATCCTCATGGCGAGATATAAATACAGTCATAAATTTTTAAAATTATTGTTATTATAGAAAAATAAAAGTCAAAATAACTTCTAGAATTTGAAATTAAAATATCATTACTTTAGTGGTCAATCATTATTTCTTGAGAGTCTAAAAAGCTATTTCTATAATCTTTTGTAGAAATAGCATGCACTTATTTAGCCTTTCAAAATATTGAAAAAAAATCATTTTTAGATTATATTTTATTTTGTAATTATTTCAATTTTATACTTATAATAAGTTTATATTATGGCTTTACAGATTTATTGTAGAGCCATTTTAAGGGCTGTGTTTTATGAAAAAAATAATATTATTAATCAATATTTTTCTATTTATTTCATGCCAAGCTGATGTTTTAAAGAAAAATAAGATTATTAAGAGTCATAATGACAAAAAACAATCTAGGAAAGAACATGTGCAAGGAGAAAAGGATAGGCTTATATTTTTGATAAATAGTTTGGTAGAATTTAATAATAAAGCCATAGATAATTCTTTTGAAAAATTCAAAAGCGAGCCGTCTAATCAATATAATCTTCCTTTTAAAAATATTAGTTGGTCTGTGTTAAAAAAAACACTTGCTGATGATGTAGAACAATCTAAAATGGCTAGAAGATGTTTGTATGCAGTTTTAGATTACAATGAAAGTGAGTTGCAAGAATTAGGATTAATTTTAAATTCAAATGTATCTAGTATTAAGAATATCGCCAATAAAATAATGCAAAATGTAGGTATAGAATTTCAATTTAGATTTGAAGCAATAATGAGATTATTGCTTGCTAAAAAAAATAACTTAATATTATTAGATATTCCTAATCTTAAAAGGCTTAAAACTTGTCTCGAAGACTTTTTAGCCTTGAGAACAACTTTTAGGGGATGTGTTAAGCAATTATTAAATGATTATAGTAGCAATAAAGAATTCATAAAGTCTGAAAATAATAAATTGGGAGATTATTTAAATAAAACCTTTTCAAATATTATTTTAAGCATAAATAGAGATCCTATAAATCTAGAACAAGAAATTAGAAATATTATTGTTATTTAATTTTAAATTAAGGAGATTGAGATTCTTTCTTCTTTTTATTGGAAAAGCAATAAAATATCATTGTGACTAGTGTAATAAGTTATTAATTTTGTTTTATTGCTTAATTTTTCTAAAATCCCATCATTTAATTAAATATTCAATATAAATATCCTTTGTTTGTTAAATGTGCAAAAATTTATTAAAAATTTGCCGATATTCTAACATATAATCTTTGATAATATTAAAATTGCTAGTTATTTTTTGTTTAAATCTTTTTATTCGTTAATTGTGCCCCAAAAATTATCTTTGATTTCTATTATGTTTAGCAAATATCGGTGATTTTTGTTTCTTCTAAATCTAGTTGCAATTAAATATAAAGACTCTTTGTACTATAATTAAAGTTTTGAAAGATTTTAAATTATAGTGGAGATATGCTTTACACTATTATAGTGTGAAAAGAAATAAAAAATAAGATAAAAATTGTATGTAATTAAGTTTGTAGATCATGTTTAATAAATTTCCATTTTGATATATTTTATAATAATATATATATTTAAACATATAGAGTATTTTATGAACAAAAATTTTTTAAAAGAGGATAAGTAATGAATTTATTTAAAATTAAAGCCAATTATATCGACATCTTTAATAAAGAAATTTATCCAGCTAGTATAACGATTGAAAATGGTTATATTGTGAGCATAGAAAAAATTGATGCAACATTGGATGAGTATGTGTTGCCAGGATTTATCGATGCACATATACATATAGAGAGTTCTTTTCTTATACCATCAAACTTTGCGCATTTGGTAGTTCAACATGGTACTGTTGCGACAATAAGCGATCCTCATGAAATAGCAAATGTGAATGGTATTGACGGTATAAATTTTATGATAAATAATTCTAAAAAAACCGAGTTTAAAATTTTTTTTGGAGCTCCTTCTTGTGTGCCGGCTTTGTCTTCGAAATTTGAAACCTCAGGACATGTATTAGATGATCAAGATGTAGATAAATTAATGGAATCAAATGATATTTACTATTTGTCTGAAGTAATGGATTTTAAAGGAGTAATTAATAAGGATGTTGAAGTTATAAATAAAATAAATTCTGCATTAAAGCGCAATAAGGTTGTTGATGGGCATGCTCCTGGCTTGTCTCCCCATTTAACTTTAAAGTATATGTCTTCAGGTATTACTACTGATCATGAATGTTCAACAATAGAAGATGCAAGGTATAAATTATCTTTAGGTGTGAAAATCATAATTAGAGAAGGAAGTGCGGCTAAAAATTTTGAATCTTTGCATCCCTTGATTAGTGAATGTTCTAACAAATATTGTGATTCTTTAATGTTTTGTTTTGATGATGCACATCCAAATGACATACTACATGGACATATTAATTCAATAGTAGCTCGTGCAATAGGGTATGGGCACGACTTTTTTGATGTTTTAAAAATAGCATGTATTAATCCGGTTTTACACTATAAAATCCCAGTGGGGTTGTTAAGGATAGGAGATCCTGCTGATTTTATAATTACTAAAGATATTAAGACATTCAAAATAGATAAAACCTATATTAATGGCAAATTGGTTTATAGTGACGGCATATCGCATATTCCATTAATAAGTGAAATTCCTATAAACAATTTTAATTGTAGTGAAAAATCTATTTTAGATTTTAAATTTTCTACTAAAAATAAGATGATTCCGATAATCAATTGCATCAATAACCAAATTATTACGCAGAAAACTATGATTGATAGCAATTTATTGGCTCCAGATTTTCAATCTAATATTGCTGAAGATATCTTAAAGATAGCTATAATAAATCGATATGAAGACAATAGTAAAATTTCTATAGGATTTATAAAAAATTTTGGGATAAGAAAAGGTGCTATAGGGAGTACAGTTGCTCATGATTCTCACAATATTATAGTTGTTGGAACTAATGATGAATATTTATGTAAAGCAACAAATATAATTATTGAAAATAAGGGAGGTTTATGTGCTCTAAATAATGAAAAAACCATAATAATTAAACTTCCTATTTCTGGATTAATGAGCACTCTTCCAGCCAAAGAAATAGCTTTTCAATACATGAAATTAAATGATTTTTGTAAAAATATTTTAGGTTCTCAGCTTGATGATCCTTTAATGACTTTGTCTTTTATGTCTTTAACAGTAGTTCCGCATTTAAAAATAAATGATAAAGGATTGTTTGATGTTGACTCTTTTTGTTTTTTAGATTATTAATTTCAAATTATTATAAAAAAGTAGTAAAGGATTAAAAATTTAATTGGAGGGGTATAGAAAGAGCATAAAATTTTTCTGCTTATTGTTAAATTAGTTAAGAGTTGTTAGTTGTATATTCAAGGATGGTTTAGTGGGATTTTTTAAAAAATAGATTTCTATCAATCTATTTTAGCAATTAGCAGCTTTTTTATTTAAAAATTTATTATTTTTAAATTCTTTATGCTATACCCGAATTTTTATTATAAAATGATGATAATTTTTAAATTTCAATTATTTTAACATAATGAAGTATAGAAAGTGATTATATTTATTTTGTTATACTAAATAATAAAGTTTGTCATAAAATTTTAGATAAAGAGTGGTTTTGATTAATGTAATTGGGAAGGTAGTACCTTTATTTATTGCAGTTCTAAATCTTTTACTTGTTTTATTATTTTTTAATAATCGACTACAAATAACGAAAAGTTATTAATAAGTAAAATCCTAAAGCTGAATATTTCAAAGACCATTTAAATTTCCTATAAAAAGTTACTTTTATGTTAATAGCAATTTTGTGGCGTTGATTTTTCACACCAGTTTTTGCAAACTTAATTTCAGATTGATTTTTTAAAAATATTTTAAGTAAGAAAGAACATTTTAGGCAATTGAAATTTAAAAATTAAGATTAAAGTATTTCTAATTGTAAAAGTTGTGAATTAATATGACTCTAAATGAAGCTAAAATATATAAAAAATCAGAAAGTAAAGAAGTAATATGCAAAAGCTAAGCTTGTAAATTATACTATTGCTATATTGATGATACAGTTCTTAGAACTCAAAAACCTGCCATAGAATGAAGCTAGAAGCCATTTCTATAATTTTATTTAGAAAATAATAGTTCGCTTATAAAAAAAAATATCAATCCAAATAATAAGAAACGGTTGTAACTATCCTTAATATTTTTTTTGGATAACTCTCTTGGGGCCCTAAGCTTCTATCAATGGGAAGAAATTCAAAATGTCCTTGATTTGCATTTTTAATTTTTCCTAATTTTGAACTTGAATGTTTTGCAAATTCCAAAGCTGCTAATTTTGCATTTCTGATTGAATCTGCTAACATTTCGGGCTTTATATCATTAATATTGTCGAAGTAATATCTTGGTCCTCCACTATTACTAATCAATATGCCTTGATTATAAAGTTCAGTAATATTTTTTTCTGCGGCTTCCATTTTTTCAATATTTTTTGTATGAACACTTAAAGATATATATGCTCTATACTTATAAAGAGATTCTTTATAAGCCTCTTCATTAAATTCCATAAATCCCATTTTTATATGATCTTCACTAAATCCATGTTTTAAGAAAAAGTTTTTAATTTTAGACAAGCTTAAATTATTTGCTTTAATAATGTCATTAATAGTATTGCCAGTCAAATTATATCTAAGTTCCCAACTAGAAGATGTTGATAAAACTTCTCTTTCACTAAGACCCTTAACTGTAATATAATTTTCATTTTTAATACCAATGTTTTTTATTCCATGAGAAATTATAATTGATGACATAAATAAAAGTAATGAAAATAACAAGAAATATATTTCTTTTTTTCTAAACATAGATTACGTCCCCTAAAAGCAATAATAAATAATATATTAGAATTGATTTATTTAAATTTATTTTAACATATTTTTTAATAAAAGTTGAGAAAATAAATTCTTATATTTTAAACTATAAAATTTTGATATACAAAAATGTATTCGGATTTATTTTTAACTGAAGATTATAAATAATTTTTAATCTATCTATATTTATATTAAATTTAGTTAGAGATAGTTTTTAGTAAAACTATCTATTTATGTTTAAGATTTATTTTCGACAGTTTTTAAAGTTTTTGTAATTACATTGTAAATATATAATTCTTTTGTTTAAAATTATCAAAATATCAATTCAATATTGTATGCTAGTATTAATCTGATATAATTTATTATGGCCGATGACCTATTTGATCTGAGTTTATGTATGGAAATAGCACTTTTTATATACACAAGCTTAGGAATACTTTATCGATTTTTTGGGAAATTGGGTCTTTTTTGCTTTAATGTATTACTTTCAATAATATCATCTATTGTTATACTAAACAAATTAAAAGCATTCGAAATGTATTTAAATATATCAGGAATTATTTTTTTATCAACACTATTTTCTTTAAATTTAATAACAGAAAAATATAACAAGAAAGAAGCAATAGATTCGGCAATATTGTGTTTTTTATTAAAAATGACTTTTGCTATCATGATCCAATTTACATTAAGATTTAATCATAGCAAATCAGATCAACTAGGAATTCATTTGAAAATATTGTTTTATAATTTTGAATACATGGTAACAGTATTAATTGGAACATATTTGTTTTTTTTATTTCAATATATTAATATATTGCTATATTATTATTTTAAAATCAAGATGAAATCTTTATGGATAATTCATCCTCTATCAAGGCTAATTTCTGGATTATTGGCTGGTTTAACGAGTTATATATCTATAAACGGATTATTAAAATTTTATCCTGAAGTAAGGGCAAAAGGACTTACAAATGGATCCCTAACTCTTACATTAATAATAATTACAATTGACACAATTTTTTATCTATTTTTAAATTCTTGGGAAAGAGTAGATGAAGTTTAAGAATTGATAAGATTTTAAATAGTTTTACAATATTCCTAATATTGTAATTTGCCTCGACTTATTAATTTATTTTCTCCATGATGGTTTTTAATTTTATTGTCCGTATAAACCATTTTTAATTTTAAAAATTAAAGGTCATTTTGAGAAAATAAATCTCATTATAGTTGTGTCAATTTTCTAATTTGTTTAAATTAGTTTTAAAAATATTTAATAAGCTAATTAATTATATATTATAAAGATTAAACTCAGGTTTTTGAATACACTTTTATAGTGTGTAATCCAAAAAAATAGTATGTTTCCCTAACATTTCTATTAATAAATTTTCATTTTTTTGTTTTACTTTGTTAATAAGTATGAATAAAATTCTCGAATGTTTATTTATGATTTTTTCGAATTGCCATCCCAATTTACATAGAAATATTATTACTAATGTCATATTATTTCTTGGCAAAAGACACTTAGAATTAATTCATATTTCCTTAATAAAAAAATTTAGTCAAATTCTTTTATTAAGGAAATTAAATAAATTAAATATATAAAATATCAAAAATATATTACTTTTAAAGTAATAATTACCATTATAATATTCTGTTTATAAAAGACAAGGTATATATAATATTTTAATATTATATATTTTGTAAATATTAAATTATCAAAGAATATATAAATGATTCAAGGATTCTTTGCTGTTCTTGTTATAAAATATATTATTCCGTTTATCCTTGTTAGGTTTTAAACCCAATTCTAGAGGTATCTTTTAGATTAAGTTTTTTCCCCATACCCCTTTATAAGGGTTTTTCCACAATAATTATTTACTGTAATTGTCTGATTTATGATATATATAATATATATATCATTTTTCAATAATTTGTTATCCTTCTAATAGCTTAATTAGAAGTTTAGCTATTAAGGGGGCAGCCTTTTAAAAAATTAATGTGGGGGCTGTCTCCATACTTTATACTAAATAATGATAATAGATATTA
>NZ_JACHGM010000006.1 GCF_014202295.1 Borreliella afzelii | reverse complement strand
TATTTGAATCTCTGAAGGTTAGCTTTTATACTAAATAATAATTATATATATAATTATTATTTAGTATAAAAGCTAACCTTCAGAGATTCAAATATCTTTAACCTAAAACTGATTAAACCTACTATCCTATTACTTTCTTCACTTTTAAATATTGTTCATCAATAGTAGGCCTAGGTATAACAACCTCATTCCCACCACTATAATATTCATACCCGTCTTCACCAGAATACTTAATATCTAGAGAATATAGCTCCCTTATACAGAAATATAGCCAATGGGCTTTTCCTTTAAATTTATCATCATCCTGCTCATTTTTTATCCTACCAAACAACTTAATCAATTCTTTAGATCGATCAGAACCTAAGCTTAAAAAGAATTTATTAAAATACTCCTCATTATAGTCAGTCAATGGAGGGATTTCTCGAGTACCATTTTTCAAACTATGTAAAGTGTGTAGAGTCCCTTTTATATCAATCAACAAACGATGCTCAGCCTCATATAATTTTAAATTAGCAAATATGCCTTCAGTAACAATCTCGTCAGAACCCATATCACTACTTTGTTGTGAATTCTCAAAAAAAGTTTGGACAGCTTGTTCCTGCTTATAAGGCAAATAACAGCCCAATAAAGCTAATGTTATTATGCAAACACCAACAACCAAAATCCTCATATATACTCCTTCTCCACTTTACTGCTAAAACAATCTACAAATATATAAATTTGTCTAAATACTATTTTTAGCAAACTTTTAAAAGTTCTGCTAGGTAAGATAGATTCCTCTAAAAGATAGATATATACCAATTTTATCTTTTCTCAAGAATTGTTAAATACTAGATTTTATTAAAATCAAATTTTATTAAAAATATAAACAAAAGAATTATAAGTTTAAATACTTGCTTTTGTAGAAGATAATTTAAATTAGAATGCTTTACGCTTAAATCAACACCTTTAGTTGATTTTTTTAAAACCCTATTTATAAATGTTTTTATTAATTTTTAAGGCTTTAATAGATGATAATAAAGATCAATCAATATTGTGTTTAAAAACATAAATAAGGAAAAATTAATAATGGAAGAATATAAACCTAAAAAATACTAGATCATTTTTTCATTTGTCTTTAAAAAACAGTTAACAAACTACTAAAATATCTTTTAGTAATTATCCATTGCTAAATGATATTTCATTACTTCGTTGAAGAAATATTCTGCCGGAGTATATCCTTCCCTAAAAATATCATTGCTGTAAAAATAAAATTGAATATATAAATTACGTTTTGTAACGTCTAATACTATTTCTTGTTTTTCACTTAAAGTTTTTGGTGTTTGTGTAAGATTTAATGATGTAAAGCTTATATGCGTACCGTCATTAATAGCTTTTAGCACGAGATGTAATTGTTGAAGAAATTTTTTCACGTTGTCATTTCCAAGTTGAACAAATAATTTCTCCATTTTACTATCGTCATAGTCGCAGTTAAATCCTTGATCAAGCTTATTTTGCAGCTCAATATCCTGCTTGTTTTCATTTTTTAATTCTTCTATCCGTGCTTTCAAAGCTTCTAAAGGCTCTTTGATTGCTTGATCAAAATCTTTTGAATACTGTTTATTTTTAACTAAGTCCTTGAAGAATATGAAAGCTTGTTTCTGATTACTATCAAGACTACTAATAATAGGCGTCTTCCTGCTCTGAATTTTTGTTTTTATTGGATAAATTGCAATTTATAAGGTTTAATAATAGAATAAAAATTAGATATTTTTTAATATAGAACAACCTTGTCTCCTTTTTAATCTAAATTACAAAAACGAAGCTAATTCTTTTTTATAAAGATTTCATAAAAAATTTATATAGTTAATGTTTTGAAGTGTAGTACATATTGAGATAATTTCAAATTGTATAATTGTGGCAATTTATTTTGCTATTTATAAGCAATTCCGACCAGAAACTATAATAAAACTGAATTCAAAATTCTAGCTAAAATTTAAAAATTGCGTTAAACTCAAGGAATAATTTCATTTTCTTTCATTATTGTATTTATTTAAAATATCAGCTAAAATACTTTTTCTATTATACAAAAGTTCTTTTAAAATATAATTTACTCTTTTTATATCTTGTTTTACAAACTCATATAATTCTTTATCCCTGTTTACTCTCCAGATTATGTTTTAAAAGTAATTGATGAAAATTATCTAAATAAATTTCCAAAACTTACAAAGGCTTTATTTGAGGAGCAATTTAATTTAATAGTTTTTTACTTAAAAAAGGAAATTTTAAATGGATAAATTAAAGCTTTATAATCTTGATGCAGAAAAAAATATCTTAGCATCAATCTTTTCAGATTCTTCGGTTATTGATATTATTAGTGTTTTTTTAAAAAAAAAAGAAGATTTTTTTTATTCACTTTATGGATCTATTTTTCAAGTTATGTTGGATCTTTTTGCTAAAAACATAAAAATTGAGCCAATTTCTGTAATTAATAAACTTGAAAAGCTAAAGATTGAAATTAAAGATTATAATCATGATGCTTTGATTGAATTAGCTAGTTTTTACCCATTTTCAAAATCAGTTGCAGATTATACAAGAATTGTTAAAGACTTTTCTTTAAGAAGAAAATTAATTACTTCTTTAAAGAATATAATTCTTAATTTAAGAAGATACTTCAATTGAAATTAATACAAATTTAAATAATATAAACTCTCTTACTTTAAATTCAGAATTAATTTATGACTTTAATTCTAATATTAATTTAAAAGATAGATCTTTTGAAATTATAAATGAAATTAAAAATAGAACTAATTTAGAAGGAATTTAAATTAAAGGCTTTAGAACGGGTTTTGAAAGTCTCGATAAAATTTTAGTAGGTTTTAAAAAAGAGGATTTTATTATTATAGGGGCTAGACCAAGTGTTGGAAAAACTACATTAGCACTAAATATTGCATTAAATATTGGTGTTATAAAAAACATAAAGTAGGTTTTTTTCACTTGAGATGTCATCAGATAGTTTAATTAAAAGATCTTTAAGTTTTTTTAGTAAAATTTTACATTTTAAAATACAACATGAGTTTTTAAGAGATATAGAAAAAAAAGAACTTGATTTGTCTTTAAAATATTTTAAAGACACTTATTTTCTTATCAATAGTAAATCTAATTTGGATATTTTAAGTTTATGTTCTGAAATTAGAAGAATAGTTAGGTCAAATGGAGTTGATATAATTTTTATTGATTATTTAGGTTTAATTTCTATTAATCAAAGAAATCAACCTAGGTTTGAACAAGTTGCATTTATTTCAAAAACCCTAAAAGATCTTGCAAGAACTTTAAAAATTCCTATAGTAGCATTGTCTCAGCTTACACGAGGATGTACAAGATAAAGAGCCAAGTTTAGCCTCTTTAAGAGAGTCTGGGGCATTAGAGCAAGATGTGGCCGATGTTGTAATTTTAATGCATAGGAATAAGAGTCAACAAGAAGTCAGCGATGCAAGAATTAAATCAGAAATTTTGTCAACAACAGTTATTGTTGCAAAGAATAGAAATGGAAGTATTGGAAAAATTGATCTTAATTTTGATCCTAGTATTTTAAGATTTTCGGATAAAGAATAATTTTTGTTATAAAGTTTTTCTTATATTTTTATAGACAGTATTTTAACTAATAAAAAATATTAATTAATGTAAAAGTTATTATTAATGATATTATTTTAATAAATCCTTTATTGATTAAATAATAAGGAATCAATAAAAAGACAGTAAAAATCAGAACAAGAAATTTTATTTATACTAATTATATTAAGAAAAAAATTAAAAAAGAAACTAAGTATTATCAATATACGATATCTCATTTAAAAAAATGGAAAAGATAGTATATAAATATTATAGCAAAAAATTACCATAAAAAGGAATAATAGATAAATGGATACAAAAAAACCAATTATTATAACAATGGCAAGCCTTAAGGGAGGTGTAAGCAAAAGTATATTTTCAATACTCTTTTCATATGTGATTAAAAATTTATCTAAAAAAGTATTATTAATTGATCTTGACTCACAAAATTCTTTAACTTATTATTTTAGAAAATATGTTTTTAATATTGAAAAGTTTAATCTATACAATATATTAAAAGGAGATGTTTATTTTGATCAGTGTATTAATAAAATCAATGATCATATTTCTTTAATTCCATCCCATCCTATTTTAGCAAAATTTAACTCAGAAAAGGGTATAGACTATAAGGATGTTAGTTAAATTATCATTTAAATGAAAATATTATAGACATTGATTTTGACTATATTTTGATTGATACTCCTCTTAGTTTAGACTTTTTACTAAAAAATGTTTTAAATGTTTCAGATCATATTGTAATTCCGGTTCAAGTAGAGAGATGGTCTCCAGTAGAAAGTTTAGTTATTTTAATGGAAACTATTGGTGATATTCAAAGCCTTAGAAATAAAATTTTTAATATTTCTATTGTAGAAAATCAATTTATTAAAAATAGAAATACACTAAAAGATTTAGAGAATGCTCTTTTTAAAGAATATGGGAAGTATATAAAAGGAAAGGTGCATTTTTATAATAGTATAAAAATTATTATAAATAAACTTTTAGAGCCTTCTTTAAAAGCAAAATATTATAAAGAAATAGGAAGCACTTTAAGAAATATTCTTTGTTTATAAAAACAATAGTGGTTCGAAACCGAACAAGTTATAGTAATATTATTAAATAAATAAGGGATAAAAATGGAAAAAACTAAAAAACAAGATAGAAAAGAAATAGATTTATATAATAGAGGAATTCAAGGTTCTCAATATGAAAAACTGCTTAATTTAAATAATACTAATGATGAAGATTTAAAAAATTATAATAATTTAAAAGAGCAATTAAGGTTAAATTAATAGTCAGATATTAAAAATAAAATTCAAAGAATGAAAATCTTATATGAAATAAAACAAAAAAACTTTATAAATATGATGGATTTAAAAGTTTTAATGGGTTTATAAAACCTTTTGTAATTGCAAAAACTCAAACTTATTTATATTTAAAAGTTTATAAAAAAGTTTTAGAGGGTGTTATATCAATAGATAAGATTAAAGAGTTGGGCTTTGTAGCTATATATCAATATATACAAAAACAAGAATCATTGGGTATTGATATAAAACAAGATAATATAGATCAAGATTATAATGAAAACATCCCTATTAGAATTTTAGTAAAAGATAAGGAGTTATATAAATGTTGTAAACAAGATACTAAAAGAGTATATTTTATTTTAGAAAGACTTTTTAAAGATAAGCAAGATATTCTATTAGATTTTATATCTCAATATGAAAATAGTAAAAACCAAAAATAAAGATTAAATCCTTAATTTTAATTTTTTTATAAAAATACTATTTTTTTCATGAATATCATAATTACTTTATAAAGATTTTTTTATATATAACTTTAATTTTAAAAATGTCACTCGGAATATATTGTAAAAGTTTACTTTTCATTTCAAAGTTTACTTTTGTATTTTTAATGTTTATTTTTTATTGAAGTTATTCTGTAATAGTTTATTAATTTCAAACTCTACTTTTTAATTCAAATTTATTATGATTTATAAAGAAAAAATTAAAGATAATTAAATTAAAAAAATAAATAAAACAAAGAAAAATATTAAAACAAATTAGCAATAATTTTGTTTTTAGCAGCATTTCAAATATATTAAAAGAAAAATTAAAAACTAAAATAAAAGAATTCAATCTTGATATAAATCAAAAATATAAAAGAAAATTTAGTTCAAAAAAATGCAATAGAAGAAAAACTAGAAAGAATAAAAGAAGTTAAAGAAGACGATATGAAAATTTATAAAAATTTTAAAAAAGATAGAATAATAAAAAAATTGAAAATTACAAAAAACATCTTCAAGATCAAATGGCGGAAAATATTAAAAACCAAGTAAATAATCAAAATGATTATAAAAGCAAAGCAAATCCTAGTGATCATGTACCACATAATTTTTTCAATAATAAAATTGAATATATCCCCAAAGGACATCCGAATGACCGTGATAGTCATAGATATAATTTCCCTTTTAAAACTAAAAAAGGGTTTGAAGAAGGAATATATAATCTCTATATATTGCCAAAATATTTACTTGCTATATGGAAAAAAAATTATTAATAAAAAGAAAACAAATTCATCAAAAAAACAAAATATAGAAGATCTAAATATATTAGATATCTTTTTTTTTACTAACGAAACAAAAAAATAAAAGAAGAATGGGACTTAGGACTCGAAGAATCTTGTTTTTTGGGACTTAAAGATTATAAAAATTTTAAAGGTTTTTTAAATCTTGATATAAAAATAAATAAAAAGATTATTATAAAACCAATAAGCAAAATAAAAAATTATAAACAACTTGAAAAATTTGTTTATAATTTAATTAAAGAATATACTAAAAATTCTAAAGAAACATTACCTAATAGCCTTATAATACCATCTAAAGATTATTATGGATTTAAAAATTCATCTATAAAAATAAAAACAGAAGATCTTGAAAATGAATTTAAAAAAATAGTAGGAAAAGATTTTAAAGTTTTAGATTTAATTTATTCAAATAAAGAAGAAAATGAAAAATATGGAATAAATACAAATAGATATGTTCTTTATAGATATAGCAAAGATAACTTAGAAATAAAAGTCGACTATTTAATATTATCTAATCCAGATTATTTTCCAGATTATTTTAATGATTTTGAAACAAGTCAAATAATGTTTGGAAGATTTAGTCCAATTATTATTGAAAAACCAGAACCTATAATTTATTTTGATTATTATAATTTTATTCTATTAGTAATAGAATAAAATCTTTTTTATGTAGTTTTTATGCCTATTCAAAGAAAATATGTTATTTTTTTTAAATAGACATAAAAATTTTATTTAGAATTAAATTTTGACAATCATAATAAAAATATTTAAAAAAATTTTATGTGTTATAAAAAAGCTTTGGATATTCTTTTTACAAAAATATTTGTATACGAGGAAGAGGATATATGGATTAATCTTGAAACTAAAAATGTCATTAATACAAAAATAAAAAATTTAGGGGCAACTCCAACTATATGGAAAGGTGTAGAAAATAAAATAAAGTTTAATCTTGTTGATTTTTCTTTAAAAGAAATAATTCCTTATCCATATTTTATAGATGATGAAGAATATAGAAAACTAATAAATAGAGTTTTTTATACTTTATCAAATGCAATGTATGAAGATATATTTAAAAAAGCTACAGAAGAAATCAATATAGAAACTAATATTAAAATAAATAACGTTTCAATAGATAAAAATATTTTAAATAAAATAATAAAAAGTGCTATAAATTTTCCTATAAAACCAAATCAGATTATAATGTATGAAAAAACTGCAAATAAAATTTTTCAATAAAAAAAATCTCAAAACTACTTCAAGATTATAAAATTGGAAAATTAGCTTATGAAGTGCTTAAAAATTTATTAGAAATAAAAATAATTGTATTACCCGATCCTAAAAGACTTTTTAATAATAAAATTTTTATTATGTATAAGGATGTCGATGAATAATCCCCTTAGGAATTTTTATATATAGTGATAATGATAAATTTCATAATGGTGTATGTAAAAGGGCTCATTCTGATCAAAAAATTGGATTTAATAGATTATCTTGGCAGCTTGCTGTTTTATGTGATACAAAAATTGTAAATAAAAAATTTATTCGTATTATAGTAATAAACGATTCTAATAAAAATTAAAGAATTTATACAAAAAATATAAGTAATATATAAATATGGATTTTTATACCTTAATTAAGGATTTTGGTAGTTTAATTGGTATTTTGGTAACTTTTAATTAGTATGCTAGCAATAAGTTATAAATTCGGAGGAAGGCTTACTAAAATTGACCTAGAATTAGGAAATTTAAAAGAAGATAATAAAAAGTTAGATATCAAAATAGATAAACTAGATAAAAGAGTGCTAACACTTGAAGTTGAGACTAAAAATTTAATTACTTCAGTTAATGAAGTTAAAACTAGATTAGATAGAGTTGAAACTAGACTGGATAAAATTGATGCTAGGCTAAATAAATCAAGTAATAAATATATGCTTTTCTTTACTAATAAAGTATTTGATGCACTTAAAATAGAGCGAATAGATAATAAAGAAATAAGTTCTAAAGCTTAAAATCATTAAATACCGAGTGACATTTGGAAAATTTATTTTTAAATTAACTATTTTCTAATTTTATTGCTAATATATAAACATATGTTACATAAAGATAACGATATAAATTTTATAAAGTCAATAAAAGATCTAAGTGCAAAAATACAATCTGATAAAGATGATATTGAAAATGAGGCACAAACAAGATATAGTTTTATTGATCCGTTTTTAGAAGTAATGGGTTATGATCGTTCGGCTGTTAAAGTTGAGGCTTCAGCTGATTTTCCTGGTAGCAATGGCATGAAAGCCGATTATATTTTTTATTCAAAAGATAAAGAGCCTGTTATTTTAATAGAAGCTAAACATCATAAAGAAAAAATTGAAAATCATTTTAAACAATTAGTTTATTACTTTAATAATACTCGTTATAAAAAAGATACAAAAAAAGTTATATTTGAAATATTAACAAATGGCATAGAGTATAGATTTTATACTGACCTAGATAATAATAATGTACTAGACAAAGATCCTTTTATGGTTATTAATTTAGAGAAATTAACATCTAAGGATTTTGAATATCTTAAAAAGTTTTCTAGAAATTCTTTAAATATTGAAGAAGTTAAGTCTTTTGCATTAGAAAAAAAGTATACTGACAAATTTTTAGCTTATTTTATAAAAGAAATAGAAAAATACAAGTGACGATTTTCTTGAATTTTTTAAAACTAAAATTAACTTTGATAAAAAAAGTTCAGACGAAATATTTAAAAACATTATTAAAAACTCTTTTAGCATGTTTAATGAAAAAATCGATATATCAGTAGATAATAAAAAAAATAATATAGAAGATGGTACAAAACCTGGCATAAAAGATAATAATGGTAAAAAAATAATGAAGAATTTACTATAGATAGTAGCAATAGTAATAATATTAAAACTGAAAATTTAAAAAAATTTGAAAAATTAAATCCCGATATGAAAGCAATATACAACAAATTAGAAGGTTTTATCTTTGATTTAAATCCCAATGAAATCGAGAAAGTTAAAACACAGTGCTATACAGGATTTAAAGTATAGGGTGGGTGTTTTGTAGATTTTAGCTTTACACCTAGGACAAATAAAATAAATATTACTATTACTCCAAATCAAATAACTTCTGTAAAAGAAGGTTTTACTAGATACGTTAAGGATATTGGCAAATGGGGCAATGGAGATATTCAGATTCTATGTACATCGGATTCCCAAATTCAAGAAATCAAAGATCTTATTCAACTAAGTTATAATAATATTGTTTCAAAATATAAGAAAATACACTAAATAATTATTAATTTAAGTAAATAAATACATATTTGAATTTATAATTTATGATATTTATCAAGTATCTATTGCTGTCTATTTTTTTATATTTATTTTCTAGTTCTTTGTTTATTTTAAATTACTAAAAAACTGTTTTAAGTCTTAAAATAACTCTTAATTTGTTAAAGAATCAAAGAAGCTTGGTTGTTTTAATTTAAAAAGTCTTTCTTTATATATTCTTAGCTTCATAATACAAAACTTAGGTATTTACTTCGTTCTTTTTCAGAGCTATATTCTTTATTTTTATGGTACATAATATTATATTCTTGTATATAAATCTTAGTTAAATAAGTATGTCTAAATAAATGAAAATAAACTCTCTTTTTAAATCCCAACTTAATGCATTTTGACTTAATCATTTTTTGTAGTGTATTTATATCAACTTTACTTCCAGTTGAACTTAGAAACACATAAATATTCACTTTTAAGTTAAATTTAGCGTTCATTGATTTAAGTTCTTTAAAAAATTCTGGAGAGCAAAATATTACCCTATCTTTTTTGCCTTTACCCATCTTTATATGAATTATCCCAGTGCTATCTTCAATATCAGTCCACTTTTAAGCAGCAAGTTCAGATATTTTCATACCGGCAAGAAGTGCGAATTCTATAAGTAAACGATTCCTATAAGAAGTTTTGTGCCTTAAGTTAAATGAATTAAGTAATAAATTTGCTTCAGATTGAGTTAGTATTACTGGCAATTCTCTTTTCTTAGTTTTTTTGCTTTCATATATAAATGTTCCTATAATAATGGTTATTATATAACAAAAACTTCATTTTATAAAGCAATTTACCCATAAAATGTACACTTTATGGGTAAATGCACATTATATATGTATGAATTTAGTAAAAATATAGTATATTAGCATAAATAATATTAATAACAAAAACAGATATATAAAAACCAAAGAGTTTTTTTAAAACATAAGTTTAGTTGATATTAAACTATATATCTTTTATCTTTATAAAGATGAACAGTAATGAGTCTTTATTTGAAAAAGTAAAAGAATATATAGCTAATCTAAAAAGTACAACATTGGAAGAAAAAACAGAGTATACTGATAGAGAATATTTAAGTATTTTATTTAATAACTTAAAACCAAATTCAGATATTACTATTCAGCATGAACCAAAACGAAGCAAAAAAGGTTTTGGCTCACCTGACTATGTAATTAGAGTAAATAAAAGCATAGTAGGCTATATTGAAGTTAAGCGCATTGAACAAAACCTAGATGAAACACTTAAAAGTGATCAGATTAAAAAATATAAAGAACTTTCAGATAATATAATACTTACAAACTATATTGAGTTTATTTTAATACGAAGTAAAGAGGTTATAGAAAGAGAAGTATTAATATTTAAATCTGATCTTGAAAAACCAAAACCTACTGTTAGTGATACTAAAATAAATAGTGTTATAGATGTTTTTAGAAATTTTTTTAGCACTGCGCCTCAACGAATTAAAAACATAGAAGAACTTGCTAGCTTTCTTTCATATAGAGCAAGGATGCTAAAAGAATTAATTGAAAAGAATTTAGAGCTAAGTATATTTTCTAAAAAAACAAATACTTTGGTTTCAACTTATAATGTACTTAAAGAAAATATTTACAGTAATAACTTTTCTATCAATGAGTTTTCAGATTCAATTGCTCAAACTATTACATATGGAGTATTTATTGCTCGCCTTAATAATAAAGAAAATATAAAAATTAGTTTTAATAATATAAAAGAATTTATACCTTCTAATTTTTCCCTTATAAGGGATATATTAAATCTCATTAATGATATTGGAGTTAATAGAGAATATAATAGCTTAAAGTGGATTTTAGAAGAAATTATTAATGTAGTAAATAGTATTGATGCTGAACTTATTTTTAATGAGTTTTCTTTTACAAGAACTACACTAATCTCAAAAGATCCATATCTTTATTTTTATGAAGATTTTCTTGCTAAGTACGATGCTAATTTAAGAAAAGCAAAAGGTGTTTATTATACTCCTAGCCCTGTTGTTAACTTTATTGTAAGTAGTTTGCAAAAAGTTCTTAAAAAAGAATTTAAGCTAGAACTTGGATTTGCTACAAGAGATCAAGTAACGGTTCTTGATTTTGCAACTGGTACTGGTACATTTTTACTTGAAGTTATAAAAGCAATATTAGATAAAATTACAGAAAAATCTGGAAAACGACCAGAGTATATTGATAATCATATATTAAAAAATATCTATGGTTTTGAATATTTAATGGCCCCTTATGCTGTTGCACACCTTAAGCTAAGTCAATATTTAAAAGAGGTTTGTAATGTTGATTTTGATAATGAAAGAACAAGACTACAAGTATTTTTGACCAACACACTTGATATAACAAAAATTCCAGATCAAAAGGGTCTTGCAGGATTTTTCCCTGCAATTAGTGAAGAAAACGAGCTTACAAATGAAGTTAAACATAAGGAAATACTAGTAATACTTGGAAACCCACCTTATAGCACAGGATCAAAAAACAATAATGAATACATACTTAATTTAATGAAAAAGTATAAAGAAATAGAGGGTAAATCTATAAAAGAAAAAGCATTAATATCACTTAATGATGACTATGCTAAGTTTATTAGATTTGCAGAAAGTAAATTTGAAAAACCCGAAGAAGGCCTTCTTGGGGTTATTACTAATAATGGATATCTTGACAACATAACATTTAGAGGTATGAGATATCACCTTTTAAAGACCTTTGACGAAATTTATATTCTTAATCTACATGGCAACATAAGAAAAAAAGAAAAAACTGATGATGGTAGCATAGACGAGAATGTTTTTGATATTCAAACTGGAGTTGCAATTGCTATTTTTATTAAATTTAAAGAAAAAGAAAAAAAGAATAAACTGGCTAGTGTTTACTACAAAAGCATAAAAGGAAAAAGAGAAGAAAAATATGAATTCTTAAATAAGAATAATATTTATAGTATAACTTTAGAAAAGCTAGAATGCAGTCCACCTAATTACTTTTTTATTAAAAAAGATTTATCAAGTGAAGATATTTACAGTAAAGGAATTTCTTTAAATTATATTTTCAATGAATATAGTGTCGGCGTAAAAACGCATAAAGATAAAATAGCAATCGACTACACAGAAGAAAAACTTTTAAACAAACTTAATGATTTTGCAAATTTAAAAGAAGAAGATGCAAGAAATAAATATGGCATAGAAAAAGACTCTAGAGATTGGAAATTAGCAAAAGCCCAAGAGTTTTTAAAGTCTACAAATATTGATAAAAATTATGTTAAGCAAATACAGTACAGACCATTTGATAGTAGGTTTATTTATTATTCTAAAAATAAAGGGGTTGTATCAATACCTCTTTATAAAACAATGAAACATATTTTAGAAATTGAAAATAACATAGGCATTGTTGCAACAAGATTTTTATCATCAAATAATTTTTGCCATGTTTTAGCTACTTCTAATATTATAGAAATGGGCTTAATTTCAAATAGAACTAGTGAGGCAGGCTATATTTTCCCTCTTTATATAAAAGAAGATCAAGGTGTATTTAGTGTAATAAAAGAAAACTTTAAAAAAGATGAAAAAGACAATAAAGATATTTTTAGAGAATTTATTAATACTAAATACAGTAAAATATTTACTCCAGAAGAAATACTTGGTTATATTTATGCAGTGCTATACTCAAATATCTATAGAACTAGATTTATTGAATTCTTAAAAATAGACTTTCCTAAAATTATATTTGTGGATAGTGTAGAAATATTTGAAAAGTTAAGTAGGCTAGGAACTAGCATTATTAATGCTCATTTATTAAAAGATAATTTAGAAATTGACAGAAGTATCGGAGAGCATACTATAAAAATAAATCAAAATAAAAATAAAGTTATAGAAAAAATTCTATATAAAGAAGATACAAAAGAGCTTTATTATAACCCAACATGTTGTTTTAATAATGTTTCTAAAGAAGTATATGAATATGAAATTGGAAGTTATCAAATTATCAAAAACTACTTAAAGTATAGAAAAGGCAAAAAGCTTAATATTGACGAAATTGAACATCTTGAAAAAGTTATTAAAGTAATTCACTTTACAATTAAAGTACAAAAAGAAATTAACAAAATAATATCTACTCTTAAAGAATTCAATGAATAAAAAAAATATATTAAATCTTACTAAAATAGATTTTAAAATCATTTAATAAAAATATAAAATTAATTTTAATTAATACAGCTTTTTTTCTATTTCTTATAATTTCTTTTTTATTTAAATAAATAAGTTTAAAACTTATTTATTTAAATATTATTACATATTTAATATATCTAATCATATTAATCACTTTTTTGTGTGTATGTATTTATTTTTTTTAAAAAGTAAAATGGAAACAATGAAGGTTATAAATGGAATTAATTTTTATACTATACTATTGTTAAGTATTCTTTATATTTGCTTAGCAGACTAAACCATTTACAAATACTATTCATTTTAAAATGAAAATCAAATTGGGGTTATTACAAAAAAATGAGGGCTTAGCTAGATTCTCTTGTTAAAGAACTAAGCTAAACCCTTACATTACATTTTTTGCAAATTATCATAAATAGATAAGTGCAAATGTCAATACTTACACAAATATGCTATTTGTAGTGTAGCCCAATTTAAAATTAAAATCAATTTATTTTCTTTAAATTACAAAAATTATATTTAATTAAAAAAATTAATAATAAAAATTTAATATTTTTTTAAAAAGTATTTACTTTTAATTCATAATTTTACATTATATGATTAATAACAATTGTTATTAATCATAACTAGCTAGAGGGATGAAGATTATGTCAATATCAAACAATAAAAAAAGGACAAATTGCTACAATAAACATCAACATAAATTGATAGTTCTTATTTCAACACTTAAGTACATAAACACCAAATATAAGAAATACACACAAAAAATCATACTCTATTACTTTAATGAAAATCTAAAACTAAATGGTCAAGCTACCACTACATTAAGAACAATGCAAAAATATCTTTATAAATTGCAAAAAGAAATAAAAGTTACAATAAACTACTACAAACATCTGGGGGTAAATTGTGGCACTGAAATTTACTATCACCTTAATTGTGAAAAAAATGAATGCCACTTTAAAATCAACCAATACTTTCAAGAAAAAAACAATTTCGATTTACATCTAGAGTTAACAACTACATTAAAGATAAATCTACTAAAAAGGGTAGTGTAGAGTTGGGGGAGTGTTTTAATAATAAAAATATTAATATAAAAGAAGAAAAGAATAAACAGATAGAAAATTTTCAAATAATAAAATATGCCAATAAATGCAACTTTAAATGTAAAGAAATTTTTCTTTTTATTTTAAATTTAGATATTAATAAAGACTCGAAAATTAAAATGCTTAAAGTCTCAAAAATCATTGAAATTAAACTACTAAAACATAAAAATATACATTTTAATAAATCTTGCCTTAAAGATAAGCAAAATAAATTAAAAGAAATTCTAGAAAATACAAAAAAACAATTAGAAAAAAAAGGATACAATGCTGAACAATTGGAAACAGAATTTAAAAAAATATATGAAAATTACGAATTAAAACCCCATTTTATTATTGAACATCAAAAATATAACGATTTAAGCAAAATAACACTCAAATTAGAAAAATCAATTGAATTGAAAAAAGAAAATTCACAAAAAGATTATGAAAATATAAAAATAAACATTTTCAACAGGCTATATTTTGTTACCTGAAATTTCAGACGATCAGTTTTACAACATGGATGTTAGCAAATATGAAACAATGCTTAATTTAGTATTCAATGATAGGATTGCTACCAAAATTATTACTAACTATGCAATTTTTACTGAAGAACCCTCCAGAAGTTATTCTTCAGAGGCTGAAAAAGTTACTTTTGAAATTAGGGCTATTAATTGCCAAAAAACCAATCCAAATAAAAACTAAAAAGAGACTCCTGCCATGATAATGCGATACAAAATGAAAATTTTGACTAAAAACAAAACTTATGAATACCCGCCAAGAGTATTGTCCGTGTATGAATGGGACAAGGTACTGGAATTTATTAATCAAAGTGACGCTGTTTCTAAACTTAACAAAGTAAAATATCTAAGAGAAATTACAAGCTTAATGATAAGTCCAAAATTTTTAGACGAATTCTATGTGATTTTTTTAGATGCGAATAGAGAATTTATTTCTTACTACAAGGACTATCTTGTTCCTATTATTTACACCATGCAATTCAATACTTTTTATATAGACAATGATCTAAAAACCCCCGCTTTAGTATATTTGAGTGAATATGAGAATAATGTTGGTGATTTTGTTACTTTTGACTATATCAATGATAATTTTGATTATACAAAAGTAACTACTTTACTTACATCAAATTCTAATGAACTGGTTGCTAAATGAGCAAAAGAAATAGAAAGCTTCATCAAGCTATTGCAAATTTTAATGAGAGCAGAAAAAAGTATTTTAACTTACTTGACGAGATAAAGAACTATAGGTGCCACTTTCCAGTAATAATGTGAATATTTGCTCGTACGACACGGTTAAGAAATTGCCTTATGATGAGCTTATTGAAGTCAACCAAATAGCCGATCTTAAATTAGAAAAAGAATTGCACAAAGGATTTTTTTTAGTTTATGAGTTATATGATCTAATTAATTCTGATGAAAAAATCTAAAAATATCTAACAATCTAAAATTCAACAAAGAAGGAAAACCTACCTATCAAGAAGGAGCAAATAATGCAAAATAACACTATTGGTTTAGGGCTTAATTTGCTATCCAAATGAACCAATATAGCTAAAGCTGAAACAAACATAGATCATAACTACATTAATACTTTTAGCAAGGTAATAGATTTTTTCTACAAAACATATATTGAAACACTAAAAGCTATGGAACAAGCCAAATCAATGAAAATATTTGAAGAAATACAAGACATTTTAAAATACAATATCGAGAATAGAGGCTATTTCTACTAGCAAAAATAAGAGAATTATCTCCTCATTGAAAGTAAAACGCAATAAAATTATGAAAGAGTATTTAGGCACTCTTAAAAGGGGTGAAAATGCTTAAACTAGTAAACTACTTATTAATTACTTTTCTGCTATGTTGTACTACCATTGCTAGCCTACCAGACAAACCAAACCTGCCAATTATTCAAACACTAGAAACTTTAGCTAAAGATGAAGCACAACTATCAGACTATGTTATGTATCTTATAACATTTTTAGCTAAAACAAAAGTAAAAGTTAATGATCTAAATTATCCAGAATATATTTACCCCAACTTATCAACACCAAAAGACGAACACTCAATAACTTCAATAAAATATAATATCAAACTACTTTTAGAGTACATTGACAAAACAAAAACCATAACTAAAAAAGTCTATAATCAATATTCGAAATTAAAAATGTAAATTACAAAAAGGTTTTTCTTGCAAAAACTTATACTTTTTATATCTGTAAATAGACCCCACTAACTAAAATAGTGTATAATGAGCCATAGAAGGACAATATTATAAAAACCGTGCTAACAAATACTGCAAGTATAACTGAAGAACAAATATATAATGAGCTTATAAGATTGTGAATGAAACAACTAATAGCACAAGATTTATCTAAAAGATATTATCATAATGAACTTACATATAAAGATTTAGAAAATCTAGAAAAACAATTTGGGATAAAATTTGATAATCTTGCTGCTAAGATTGATGGTGTAGAAAAGAATTTAAATACTAAGATGGATTTCGTAGAAAAGAATTTAGATACCAAAATAGATGGCTTAAATGCTAAGATTGACACGGTAGAAAAGAATTTGAATACTAAGATTGACACTGTAGAAAAGAATTTGAGACAAGATATGTCTAATTTAGAACAAAATCTTAAACAAAACCTTGACGAAAAACTCAAAATTCATGAAAAATTTTTATTAGAAAAACTTAATATAAGCAACAGATTAATAATTATTATTACAATAATAATAGCTCCAATTGCTATATCTAGCACAGCAAATATTATTATGTCGATCATTAATGGGTTGTTTTCTAAATAGAAATTACAAATAATCCTCAAAATATATAACTTATAATTTCCAAACAATCCCCTAACAACCAGCAATATTTCTCAAAATAAGATCTATACTTACAAGAATAAACCTTTTTATTACTTAATGTATTGTAATGAAGATAAAAAAAGGAGTAATAATGAAAATTATAAATATATTATTTTGTTTGTTTTTAATTATGCTAAATGGCTGTAATTCTAATGATAATGACACTGTAAAAAACAATGCCAAACAATCACAAAGTAGAAAAAAGCGTGATTTAGAACAAAAAAGAGTCACAACAAGAAAAACCAAAATCTAAAGAAGAATTACTTAGAGAAAAACTATCTGAAGATGAAAAAAAACAACTTGATTGGTTAAAAACCGCTTTAACTAAAGACGGAGAATTTGATAAATTTTTAGGATATGATGAATCTAAAATAAAAGGCGCGCTTAATCATATAAAAAGTGAACTTGATAAATGTACTGGAGATAATGCGGAAAATCAAAAAAATACTTTTAAACAGATAGTCCAAGGAGCACTTAGCGGGGGTGATATAGATAATTTCAAAAGTCAAACAAATAGTACCTGTGGCAATTAATAATATAAAGCCCCCAAATAAGGGGGCTTTAAACATATTGCTATGATGCAAATATATAATCAAATTGTTTATATTCTTTTAACACGCAAAAGAATAATAGGGGACTAGAACCATAAGTAGTCCTCTTAAACACCATAAACTTTTCAAAATCTTGTAAATCCTTTAATCTATTATTTTTTTTTTGAAATAGTCTTTTATAATCTCCGCCCAATAGTTTATACTCTTAAAATCACTATTTTTCTCAAAATACGAGATTAAATCGGCTTCAATTTTCTTGATATCATCAACATTATTGGGATCTATATTCTGAATAGAGCTTATTTTTTGAATAATTGAGTTTATATTATCTTTTGTTTCAAAGTCATGTACCCAATTTTTTATGTTAGACAACGCTTCTTTAAAAATTCCATAATGATAAAAACTATCTTTTTTCTTGTTTTTGAATGGTGTAGTTTTGTTGTTCTGAATTATTGTTTTTTTCTGATTGTAATTAATATCTTGTTTTTGTTCTTGTTTTTTATTAACACTAATTTGCTTATTAGGTGTAAAATTTTCGTTTTCATAATTATTGTAAATAGGTGCTGCATCAGTATCCACTTCACTTTCTACGATAATACATACAACTAAAGCGTACCTTTTGAAATAAGTAATAGCTGAACCAACCAGTTGTGGCAATGTATTCACATTTTTAGAACCATTTTCATTGTTCCATTGTAAATTTTCTGTAAAAATTCGTGTATCAAATGATTTTCTATATCCAGTACTTTTATTGTAAAAAGTAGTTCTAATATAATCTATAACTTGACCATTTTTTCCCTCTACAGAGATTGGAAATTGCCTAAACATAAGGTCTAAATTGTGTTTTTTAATAGCGTTTTTTATTTCTCTAACTATTTCATTAAAATTCTGATATTTGTATCCCTATCCTTTAAGATTTTTATCAATCCCTGGTAAATTTATGATTAGAGTATCCATATCGTTTAAGAATTTAATTTCTGCTTGTATATTATTTTGTATATCTTGATTATTATTTATTGAAACATTGTTCATGTTTTCTTGATTTTTTTCTATGTTTGACATAATCGTCAACCTCCTGAAATTAGATTTATAAATAAATAAAATAGCAAAAACTATTTTTGCCAATTTTTATAAAAAAATTTTTGTAAAAAATGAGGGCTTAGCTAGATTCTCTTTACCAAAGAACTAAGCTAAACCCTTACATTACATTTTTTGCAAATTATCTAATTCAGGTAGTCGCAAATGTCAATATTTAAACAACTACGTTATTTGTAGTGTAGCCCATTTTAAAATTAAAATCAATTTATTTGTACCAAGTTACAAAAAGTGTATTTAATTAATGAAATTAATAATTAGAATTTAATATTTTTTTAGAAAAGTATTTACTTTTAATTCAAAATTTTGCATTATAATATTAATTATTATAAATCTAATTTCAGGAGGTTGACGATTATGTCAATATCAACCAATAAAAAAAGTCCAATTTGCTATAATAAACATCAACATAAATTAATAGTTCTTATCTCAACATTAAAGTATGTAAACAAAAAATATAAAAAATACACTCAACAAAACATACTCTATTACTTTAATGAAAATCTAAAAAGAAATGGTCAAAATCCCGTTAAATTAAAGACACTTCAAAAATATCTTTACGAATTAGAAAAAAAATTTAAAGTAACAACTAATTACTACAAACACTTGGGGATAAATTGTGGTACTGAAATTTACTATAAACTTAATTATCCAAAAAAAGAGTGTCACTATATGATAAACAAATACTTCGAAGATAAAAAACATTCTAGATTTGAAAAAAGAGCTGAAATAGGCCTTAAAGACAAATTTAATAAAAATAGGTGTGTAAATTTGGAGGAGTGTTTAAGTAATAAAAATAATAATATAAAAGAAGAAAAGAATAAACAGATAGAAAATTTTCAAATAATAAAATATGCCAATAAATGCAACTTTAAATGTAAAGAAATTTTTCCTTTTATTTTAAATTTAGATATTAATAAAGACTCGAAAATTAAAATGCTTAAAGTCTCAAAAATCATTGAAATTAAACTACTAAAACATAAAAATATACATTTTAATAAATCTTGCCTTAAAGATAAGCAAAATAAATTAAAAGAAATTCTAGAAAATACAAAAAAACAATTAGAAAAAAAAGGATACAATGCTGAACAATTGGAAACAGAATTTAAAAAAATATATGAAAATTATAAATTAAAACCCCATTTTATTATTGAACATCAAAAATATAACGATTTAAGCAGAATAACGCTCAAATTAGAAAAATCAATTGAATTAAAAAAAGAAAATTCACAAAAAAATTATGAGAATATGAAGACAAACATTTTCAATATTCTCATTGAGCAACTAAAAGAAAAGGCGAATATTGAAATTCTAAAGCCAATTATAAAAACATATTTGAATAGCAAAAAGAAATTAGAATATAATAAAGTATTTGATACATATAATTGTGAATTATTAGAACTAATAAAAAATGAAAATAATTCTTTGATGTTAAAAGAAGTTGTATGAGGATTTAATATGGAAAGCGCACCAGAACCTACAAAAAAAGGAAAATGTAAAGTAGAATGCCAAAATAAAGAACGATTTATTTTGATTGAAAAAGAAAATGGTAAAGCAATGTACCATACAAAAATAATGATGGACGTTTATAAATTCGGAGTTTATGAGAAAAAAAATGAATTTCGAGTGTCATTAAGGGCCTTGCATAATGGAGAAAGAATTGTTGAAGAAACGCATTTATACCCCATTAAAGAAGGAGATAAATTTATTGGAATTTTTTACGGGTTTAGAAAACCAATAAAAAACGCTTTTGTAAAGTATGAAACAAACGGAAATAGAAAATCTTATGGATTTGCAAGGGCATATTATATGGAAGTTAGATTTAAAGCCGGCAGTGTTTTTTTCTACTTTAAAGGACTATATCGCTTATTAGATAAACAGAGAATGAATAACCACTACAATAAAATATTATTTAGTATGTTTACAGATTTAGAAAAACAAGTATATGAATTTTATGGGAAAAAATACCCAGAACAAGGACCGTTAACAAAATGGATACTAAAAAACCTAAAATAATAACAATTGCGTCAATTAAAGGTGGTGTTGGAAAAAGCACAAGCGCTATTATACTTTCAACATTACTTGCAAAAGACAATAAAGTGCTTTTGATAGATATGGATACACAAGCATCTACTACAAGTTATTTTTATAAAAAAATTGCAAATCAAAACATTGATATTATGAATATCAATGTTTATAGAGTGTTAAAAGAAAAATTAGACATAAATGATGCAATTGTAAATATTAAAGAAAATTTGGACTTAATCCCCAGTTATTTAACTTTAAATAAATTTTTAAGTGAATCCATCCCGTTAAAAGAGTTAAGGTTGCAAAACAATTTAGAATTTTTAAGGCAGAAGTATCATTATGTAATAATAGATACTAATCCCAGTTTAGATTTCACCCTGTCAAATGCTTTAATGACCAGTAATTGTATAATAGTTCCAATGACTGCGGAAAAATGGGCAGTTGAGAGTTTAGAATTATTGGAATTCCACATGAACAATTTAAAAATAAAAATTCCAATATTTTTGATTATAACACGATTTAAGAAAAATAATACTCATAAGCAATTATTACAGCATGTTGGTTCTAAGACAGGATTTTTAGGGTTTATCCATGAACGAGAAGATTTAAATAAAAAAATTGCCAGAAATGATGAATTTGATATGACCAAAGATTATATATATGAATATAAAGAAGTATTGTCAAGATTTTTCATTATGTATGATAAATATGTTAAATAAATCCGTACGGATCCGTACGGATTATAAATAAAAGAGGTTTATTATGGAAATAGAATTAAATAAGAGGGTTTTATCAGGGGTGTCCGATCCTGACGGTGAAAAAAAATTAATTACCAAAGAGGAGATATTTGCTCATTACAATGATTTAAAAAATAGACTAAAGACCAATATAAAAAAGAAAATTTTTTATAAAGTAGAAAGTATTAGGATTTTAAAAGAAATTAAGGATAATGAATACTATAAATTAGATGGATATAAAAGTTTTGATGCTTTTATAAGAGATTATAAATTGGCAAGAACTCAAGTTTACATATATTTAAAATTAGCAAAAGCATTACAAGCAGGAATCCTTAATGAAGATTATATAATTGAGAATGGTATTTACGATTCTCTTGATTTAATAGAGGGTCAAGAAACTTTAATAATAAAAAAATCAAAACAAAATCCAATAAAGCCGTTAAGATTTCAACTTAAAAGTAAAGAAAGTTACGATTTTTACAAAAGTAATGCTAAGTTCACGGGATTTTTATTAGACAAATTATTTAATAATGAAAAAGAAATAATTAAAAGAATTATGAAAGAATATAAACAATTAAAAGGATAATACGGAGATTTTATGAACAATTTAGCGCACCGAACATACAATATAGAAAGCATAAAGAATGAATTTTTAAATATAGGGTTTAGCGAGGAGGCAATAGATTTTGGTTTTTTTCATAATAATAATTATAACTTTGAATTTTTAAAAGAGAAAATAATTGATGCAGAGAAGAATTTGCGGAAAGATATATTTAATTTAGATGCCAAAATAGATGCTGTAGAGAAGAGTTTAAATACTAAAATAGATGTTATAGAGAAGAGTTTGTAAAAAGATATATCTAGTTTAGATACTAAAATAAGTAATGTAGAAAAGGCTTTAAATGTTAAAATAGATTTCGTAGAGAAGAATTTAACTATTAAGATAGATAGTTTAGACACTAAGATAGATAGTTTAGACACTAAGATAGATAGTTTAGACACTAAGATAGATAGTGTTAAAAGTGAACTTACTAATAAGATTTAAAATGAAGTAAAGGATTTGCGTAAAGATCTTAATACGGGAAACAGACTAATACATTTTATGATATTAATAGCAGCAATTTTCGGACCAATTTTCCATGCGTTATTTACTAAATATTTATAATACATTAAATAATGCTGATGAATATTATTAAAAAGCAACAGTTTATTTTTGATCTATTCTAAATTAGAACTTATTCAAAACTTTTAACAAAAAACCTCAATAAGTTCTTTTATTGTAAAAAAGTTGGCAAAAATAGTTTTTGCTTTGATATTGTTATTAACAATATCAAAGAAGGTTGACGATTATATCAAACGGAACAAATAATAATTTAAATATACAAGAAAATATACAAAATAGAGTGTCCAAAATGATATATGCTGAGCAACAAAGTTTTATTGAATGTGAAGTATTTGAGGAAAAAACTCTTCCCATTAAAGAAAAAAGCAAATTAAGTAAGATAGGCAAAAAATTACCAGGAATAAGTAGTTAAGAGTGTTTTAGATTTAATTGTGATATTGATTTTAGTTTGAAAAGAAGCAAGCTCGATAAAATAATATAAGTAAATTAGATAATAAAAATATCTTATTAAGAAATTAAAAAATTTTATTTCATTAAATAGATATTTATTAATCTTCTTTTAGTAGAACACAATTTTAGAAAACTTCGGTATAGAATGATTTCTTTTTTCTATTAATAAGGGTTTTAAACATATAATCATTTATTTCTATTATTATTTGTAAATTTGCTTAAGATGGCTTTGAAAAAATAAATAGGGTTTTAAAGTGTCTTTTGTTAAGTATTTTTATAGTTTTATACACCCATTTATATCCTATAAAAAATAAAACAGAGCCAAAATAAATTTTGTATACAAAAAGCGCAATAGTACAGTTAAGCCTAAAAATAAAGATAAATAAATAAGTAATAAATGTAATAACCAAGAAAATATAGAAAATATTATTAGGCTGTATTATAAGTAGCGCGTAGTTTCTCAATAGCAATAATTATTTTGTTTCCCCCTTCGTCTGTTGCTTTATTAGCAAACATCTTTGCTCTTTTAAATCCATTTTCATGATCAAAAGCTATACCGGTAATGGCGCCCACAATAACATCAACAGCGTGGTCTCCTCTATCTCCATTAGCATACTTCTCAGCAGCATCTTTAAATTCATTAACAGCTTTCTTGAATTCGGTAGAAGACAAGCTAGATGCCATAACAGCAAAAGCATTGGCATAAGCCACACTAGCTGATTCTATGTTTTTTTAGAAACAGTAAGAACATCTTTAACTGTTTTTAGATTATCTAAATTTCTCTTTTTTTTCTCCGTATCATATTTTTTAGTCTCTGTATAATCGTTTTCTTTTTCTATTCTATTTTCAGCTTCTTTAGCCTTTTTTATAACTTCCTTATATTTGTTAATTGCATTATTCAAAGTGCTAGCGTCATAGCCAGTTACAGCTCGCTCTAACATTTCGTTAAGTTTAGAATACTCTTCATCTAGTTTATTGTTTTCTAGGTTGATAAGGGCTTGGCTACGTCTTGCAGAAGGCCCGTTGCTAAAACATCTAATACTATAATTAGCACAACCAGAATAAGTTGTAATAGTATTATAAGAACCTGTATATTTGTTATAAATAGAATTTAGCTTCCCTTGATATGTTATAGTTTTGTCAAAAAAGGCCTTAAGCTTATCCACATCTTCTTCGGTTAATTTGCCAGCAATCTTTTCTTGGTCGTATTTACTAACACTAGAATCAGGGGATCATCAAGTATGAGTTCACTATTAGTACGCTCTGCAATTTGAGCTAAAGCAACCTTACTAGTAATATTGCCTTTTTTGTTTCCGTCTTGTAAAATGCCTAAGCCTATATTGCCGCCAATATCCCCAGTGGCATCACTTAAAGATGTATTTTGTTTTGTTTGCATCACCATTTCTATAGAATTTACATGATACAAACATTGTTTTTACCAATATTAAAATAAACGCATTGCCTTTTATCATTCTTTTTTTTTATTCTCTCTCCAATTTATTTATTAAGTTTAAATAAAAATTAAAGCGATTTTACATATCAAATATATTATATCTTTTTATCTTGTATAAGGAAAGTAAAATATTGTTTTTTGATAGGTATTTTGTTGAAGCGAAAATAGCATGGTTGTTTGTGTATCTATTTTTAATCTAATGTATAGGGAAGATAAGCTGAGAATTAATACATATGTGATTTTTTTAAAAAAAAGACAACCATAATGATATTAGAGGGAAGGGAGGAGTTTTGATGGGTTGATTCTAGTGATTCATTAGATAAGCCAGAGATAAAGCGATTAAATTGATATGCTTGGGCGTAGGGCTTTTTAAGAATTTTGCAACTATTTAATATCTTATTTTTTGATAGTATTTAGTTAAGCTTATATGGCAATAATGGGATGTTTATTGTCTACTACAACATTTTCTGGAAAATCCTTATCAAGATTTTTTTTACATACTCATATTGAAATTTACCTTCACACGCAAGATTACCCACAATCCCCTCTTTACTTCAATTATTTTTGTTATTTACATTTATTATTTTTATATTTATACTATAAACACTAAACATATTAATACATAGTAATTTAAATACTAAATACTAAATACTAAATACTAAATACTAAATACTAAATACTAAATAC
This sequence comes from Borreliella afzelii, assembly GCF_014202295.1. Taxonomy (NCBI): domain Bacteria; kingdom Pseudomonadati; phylum Spirochaetota; class Spirochaetia; order Spirochaetales; family Borreliaceae; genus Borreliella; species Borreliella afzelii. The sequence continues at coordinate 7,667 of NZ_JACHGM010000006.1, read as the reverse complement.
TAAATGCTAAATACTAAATACTAAATACTAAATACTAAATACAATAGTTACGTATCTACTGTATTTTCTACATTATTTAAAATACCTTTATCTAAATTATTAGGAGAATCTATACTTTTTACTGTCATTTTTTAAGACTTATAGATAAAGCTAACAAGCTTTATCTATAAGCTTTTCACATAGCTTAAAGATAATTTTCTATAAAAGTTATTTTTTTTGTTTATTTTAACATCACGAAGCATACTTTCAGTATTAACTGCTGTTTTCTTTGGCCCTAAGTTAGTCAAGATAAATAGAAATTAGATAATTGATATCAAAATATAATTTAAGACATTATGTTTATTATAGGAGTATAAATATGAAAAAATTAATAAAAATATTACTGTCAAGTTTATTTTTAATACTCTCAATATCTTGTTCTTTAGATAATGAAGGTGTAAATTCAAAAGATTACGAGTCAAAAAAACAGAGTATATTAGGTGAATTAAATCAGCTATTGGGGCAAACTACAAATTCACTAAAAGAAGCAAAAAATACAACAGATAATTTAAATGCATCAAATGAGGCAAATAAAGTTGTAGAAGCAGTTATAAGTGTGGTTAATTTAATTTCATCTGCTGCAGATCAGGTAAAAGGTGCAACAACAAATATGCACGATTTAGCTCAAATGGCAGAAATAGATTTAGAAAAAATAAAGGAATCTAGTGATAAAGTAATAGTTGCGGCTAATGTTGCGAAAGAAGCATATAACCTTACTAAAGCAGTAGAACAAAATATGCAAAAACTGTATAAAGAGCAAGAAGAGCAACTAAAACACTATCTGATTCTGATGAAATAGAACAAGTTTCTGATGAAATAAAACAAGTTTCTGATGAAATAAAACAAGCTAAAGAGGCTGTAGAAATAGCTTGGAAAGCCACAGTAAAAGTAAAAGATGAGTTAATTGATGTAGAAAATGCAGTCAAAGAGGCATTGGATAAAATAAAGACAGAAACCGCGAACAATACAAAACTTACAGATATAGAAGAAGTAGCAGAGTTAGTATTACAAATAGCCAAAAATGTAGCGGAAATAGCGCAAGAAGTTGTGGCCCTGTTAAATACTTAAATATATTTTTATTAACTAGATTGTGGAATTAGTTAAAGCTTTTAAGAATAAATTTCTTAAACAAAAAATGTAAGGCCAAAATTATAGCTATTTTTAATAATGTTGATGAGTAAATTAATAAAAAAGAATATCTCTTAGTTAAGATATGTGTGGTTACTATTATAAGAGAGTCTTCTTTAAAAGAAGGCTCTAATTTAAATATATTAATATTTAAATATTTTATTATCCATTTTAAGACTTACTTAAAACATTTTTTGCATTTTCAATAAGTTCTTTTATAATCCTATTTTTTCTCATTGTTAAACCTTTTTAAAATAAGAGCTTTCTGAGCTCTTTAAAGTATTTTTTATTTTATTTAAAGCCTGTTTAGATAATTGTGATACTGACCTATTTTCACTTTCCAATCTTTTAATAATGCCTTCTTTTAAACTTTCCTTAACTTTACATAAAAATAAAGCCGCAGCTCTTATATTTTGTTTTTCAATATCAATATAACTCATGATTTCATCAAGTTTATCTCCCATATTTAAATTATTTTGCAATTGTGTTAGTTTCTTTGTGTGATTTTTATTGTTATGATCATTTTTATTAATGATGTTTTTTTGTTTCTAGTTTTAGTTGTCGCATCATAAAAATCATTTTTTATTTAAGTATATTCATGTTTAAGTGGACATACACTCTCAATTAACTGGAAAATTCAGGGTCTCTAATAAGATTCTCTATATCTTTAATTGCTTTATTCACTTTTTTTCTTTCTTGGTAGAAGGGAAAGGATCCCTTTTTTTTATCTCTTTTTTTGATTATGCTTAATTGAAATGGTTAGTATTCTGATTATTTTTAGATAACACGTTTGATAAAAAAATAACAACAAATTCAAAATTTTTAGATTCTATATATACCTATTAGCAAGATCAATCCCAAAACAAACAGTAACGCTATCCGAAAAAATACATCATAACCTCGAATAGAACATCACCAAAATCTTGAAAATTAATATCAAAATTCCAAGGCTTCAAATCAAAATTATCAATAAGTTAGCTACAATCTAGAAATTAGAAAAAATTGATAAAGATCTGCTCTGAAATCCTAACATGTTCAAGAAAATATACGAATAGCTGAAATAATTGTCGTTCAACACGATTTTCTAGAGATTTTTAACATCAATTCCAAATATCAGATTAGTAGTGAAAAAAACACTAATGAATAGAATAATTTACTTGTCTCTAAATTACGAAATACAAAAAATAGAAATATTAAAAGAAATGCTTGAAAAACTTAAAAAAATCCTCTGAAAAAATTTTCAACTCAAAGTTTTCTTCATCAAATTGTGCTAAATATTCAATTTCAATTAGACAAGTATTGAAAAAAGTATAAGATGAATTACGCATGCTAAACCAAGAAGATTCCTAAGAATTATTACAATATATAGGAAAGAATTTAAAGATAAAACACAACTTTGCGAAAACCTTAACCGCAACTATTGAAGCTTGCAATCGAAATTTTTTAGATATTAAAACAAATATAAAAAATCTCGAAGACCATTTTATGAAAGAATACTTAGATTTTATTCCCTAGATCTATTAAATCCATACAAATTGTTGCACTTTATATTTTTAAAAGAGAAGAATTAACTTATATTCTTAAAATTCATGCAATCTAAATTCACGCTAAAAACATCAATGGAAATTAAATTTTTAATATCAAATAAGTTTAATACCAATTGATAAAAATATTAAATTGTAATATTATTATTTTGAATTAAAATTATTATTTAATAATATAAATTTATAAGGAGAGCATTTTGGAAAATTCTAAATTAAATATTATTAGGCTTAACGTTATTACAGCAATATTAACTTCAATTTGCATATCATGTGCACCTTTTGGCAGTGTTAATCCAAACAAACTAAAAAATCCTACTACTTCTAAAATTCCCAAAAAAGTAAAGCGAAGCAACAATTCTAGAAATCTAAAAAACCTAAAAAGCCATACCAATTCAGCAAATTCATCAGAAAATAACAAAAATTTTGAAAATGAATCTCAAGATTCAAAATCTTCAAATCAAAATTCTCAAGAAGAAACCACAATCTCAAAATTAGAAAACATTGGTAAAGGTATAGAAGCTCAAAAAAAGGAAGAAAATGCACAAATAGCTAAATTTGATGGTGTTCAATATGATTTCTTAGAGACTTTTAAACTTCAAAGAGGTGATTATTTTATGTTTCATGCAAAAATGAAATTAAAAAGAATAATTTATTCATCCCTAAATTACGATACAAAAAAAATATTGGCATTAAAAGAAATTCTTGAAAAACTTGATACAACAGATAAGAACCGAAGAGTAGCTGGTAAATTTCTCGAAACATCAAGGAATATTCAACTGGAATTAGAAGATACGCATTTAAAAAAAATACAAGATGCATTACGACGCGCTCCAAGCAAAAAAGAAGCCGAAACGTTACTACAAGATGTAAAACGTGATTTAAAGATAAAACAAAACTTTGCTAAAAGCTTAAACGCAACTATTGACGCTTACAATAAAGATGTTGGTGGCATTAGAACAAATGATGAAGCGCTAGTAAAGCACATAAAGGATAAATACTCTCATCCTCTTTATCTACTAAATCAAGCTGATTAATCTAAACAAAAAAAAATAATATGCTGCACTTGATATTTTAAAAAGAGAAGTTAATTCTTCTCTTTTTTTATTCATACAATCTAAATTAGCGCTAAAAACATGCAATAGAAATTAAATTTTCAATATTAAATTTATTTAATATTGTTGTTTTAAATTAAAACTAATGTTTGGTAATTCAAATTCATAAGGAGAGCATTTTGAAAAACCCTAAATTAGATATTATTAAGCTTAACTTTATTACAGCAATATTAACTTCAATTTGCATATCATGTGTATCTATTTGGAAAGGTCAATCCAAAACCTCATATCAATACTAATTTAGAAAATAACCAAAATCAAAGTTTAGAGAAGCTTTTCGTATAAGTTTTATAATTTTTAGGATTATAACTCTATTTCTAAGATTTTTTAGTTTGCAAAACTTTATATGCTTGCTCTAATGTAATAAGCTCTACATTTGCCTTATTCATCTTATCGTTAAGTTCTTTTTGTTTATTCTTAGCATTCTCAAACAAGCTTTTAGCATTCTTGATTGCTTTTTGAGCACCAGCTACCCAAGAATAGTAAAGATAATTATACCCTAAAGAAGGTATATCTTTTATAGCCTCTTCTAAAGCCCCTTCTGCTTTTCTTTTTGCATTCTCAAAATCATCCTTAGTAGATCTTGCTAAAGCACCAATTGCATCATTGTAATGAGATTTAGCAGAAGCATGGCTGCTATTAACCTTATAATGTATTGTTGTTAGTATTATATTTAGATTTTATAGCAGTATTTAAATAAGAACGATCGCCCTCAATAACACTTTTTATCTTATCAAGTTTTGATTTTGTTGTTTCTAAGTCCGAAGTTATTTTTTCAGTTTTTTCTAAAAAAGTTTCAGCTTCGTACATAATTCCCCTAGCAGTAATAGCTTCATTAGATTCCTTATTAACTTATTGAGATTTTCTATTAGCATTATGTTTATTGTTATCTGCTTTGCTAGTATTAGAGTGCTTTGTGTTTAAAATATTATTTGTTTGTGCTCCTAAATTATTACTTTCTTCACTTTTCTTTATGATATTTTCTTTTTCCTTGCTTTTATTCTTATTATTTTGTGTATATACAGGTGCAGAAATACAAGCCAAAAAAAAGGAGAAAAAAGAGAATTTCCCCCAGTTTGGACCAGAAGATTTGAATTATGACTACATGTATAGGTACATTATTGATTGGATTGAAAAAAATATGAAACCAATAAAGCCAAATTTTCGTGGTTTACCTTTGAAAAGATGGGTGATAATGACTATCTACTGAAAATTAAAAGGGGCGCTAATCTTAAGAAAGTCTTAGCTAGGATTGTTAAAGAGTATAAAGACGTATTTCTAGAAAAGCTAGAAAATAAAAGTCCTAAGCCAAAAGCCCAAAAGGGGAGTCAAGGTAGCAGTGGCGGTCCTCCTGCTTCTCCAGGTGTCCCCGGTAGCGGGGGGGGGAGGATAAAGAGTAGTGGATAGATTCGGAATTGAAGTTTTTGAGCCTAGAAAGGAGGTAAAATATTAGATTCTTCATAAAAAAAGGAGGGATGAAAAAATCAGTAGAAAGGGGTATCCCAACTATTAGAAAACAGATCCCTTTAAAAAATAACACTTTTTTTTCAAGAAAGAAATCGTGGGCGATAGAACCATGTACCACACCATATTGAATAATATTTTGAGGGGGTTCGACGTAAAATCAGAAAAAGTATTTGTCTTTTTTACAAATTTGTTCACCAAAGAGAAAAAATACGTTACCCTATTCCCAACAAGGAAAGGGGATGAATTTTTAGGGATGTTTTACGGATATAAGAAGATTAGGAATAATCCTTTTTACAGTGACTATACTTCTGTTTGCAACTTCTCCAAAAAAAAATCAAAACCTACAATAAATCTTATTTCATTGAATTTAGGTTCAAAAAAGGGAGTGTGTTTTGCTATTTGCATACCATTGCTTATCTACTTGCAGAACGCCAGCTTGCTTGTTAATAGAAAATTATATAAGCAAATTTTGAATTTGAAAAAAGCAGTTTTTGCGTTTTACTCTAAAGATTTGATTCCCGGAGGCGTTATAACTAAGTGGATTCAAAAAACTAAGGAAAAAAAGTTAGATCTAATGGATCGAATTGGAAATTTGATCAACCCCCCTGGGCACTTTACGAGAAGTCGGCCGCGTCGGTGGTGAAATATGCCGTTATTTAGTCTTGATTTATGTTATAATATAATTATTAAGAGAGTTAATCATGAAAGTAGCGTTGACAGCAAATATTACTGAAGAACAAATATACAAAGAGTTTATTCGATTAGGAATGGAACAATTAATAGCTCAAGATTTATCCAAAAGATATTATCACAATGAGCTTACATATAGAGATTTAGAGAATTTAGAAAAACAATTTGGTTTAAAGTTTGAGAATCTTGATTTTAAGATTGATACCGTAAAGAATGAGCTCAATACTAAGATAGATAATGTAGAGAAGAATTTACAAAAGGATATATCTAATTTAGATGCTAAGATAGATTCTGTAGAGAAGAATTTAGATGCCAAGATAGATAATGTAGAGAAGAATTTACAAAAGGATATATCTAATTTAGATGCTAAGATAGATTCTGTAGAGAAGAATTTAGATGCTAAGATAGATTCTGTAGAGAAGAATTTAGATGCTAAGATAGATTCTGTAGAGAAGAATTTAAATACCAAAATAGATAATTTGTCACAAGATATAAAACAAAATCTTGACGAAAAACTAGAAATTTTTGGAAAATTCTTATCAGAAAAAATGGAAACCAATAATCAATTATTATCAGAAAAACTCAAGGTGAGTAACAGAATAATAACCATTGCGGCAATAGTAGTAATTCCTATTGCTATATCTATTCTAGTTCCTTATGTTGTGTCGCTGATTGGCAGCTATTTGAATTAGCTTGCAAAGAATTTTTCCCCCCGATTAATTAAAAATATTAATTAATTAAAAAGATTTTGTATATAATTCGCTTTTGTAATTTACAAGTATTTTTGTAAATGCCCAATTTTCTTAAGTTAGCATTAATGTATAATTTTAGATTATGCAAATTTTTGCAAGGTTCCTTTTCAGTGAAAAAATTCGAAATCAGATTAATAATTGTAAGTTTGGTTTCAGTAGAACTGTTTAGATAATAATTTAGATTGCTTTGATTGAGCTTTAGAGGTGCAAATGATTTAATGTAATTGAATTTTTGTGATAGATTTAATATACAAGGTGTTTTAACTAAGAAAAAGTTTTGTGAGTTAGAGTTATATGTAATTTAGTTTAAAGTTTCTTTTGACTTTGCAAGCAAAAGAGTAAATAATTTTCAGTTGTTTAGCAGTAATCCCAAAACCAAATATATTGTTTGCCACATAATTAATTCTACGTGCATCAATAGATAGTAATCTATTTTTGTCTAAATTTTCAATACATCTGGAAATTTCATTAGAGCAAATTAGAGAATATGTTTCAATTTGTAAACCGTTATCCAATGCATAAGAAAGTATATCGGATTTGAAATTGTAAGGAGTTTTGATATTTTGATTTTTTAGATGAGCTAATGAAATTCCAGAAGCCATAATAATTCCAAGTAATTGGTGAGTAGTGCTAGTAGAATTGATAAGATGTTTGCTAATTAGAATAAATTCATCTAGATTTATTCTGTAAAAATTTTTCCGTTTAGCAGATTTTCTTTTAAAAAAGAACCTGAATAAAAACATATAAACATTATATACTTTTATGTAAAAATTGTAAAAATTAAAGTTTTATTTTTTCTAGTTAAAGTTTTGCTGTTTGGTAGATATAGTTTTAACTATTTAGGTTAATCTTTAGAGTGGAAATATCTATACTAATTAAAAATTATATATATAATTTTTAATTAGTATAGATATTTCCACTCTAAAGATTAACCT
>NZ_JACHGM010000005.1 GCF_014202295.1 Borreliella afzelii | reverse complement strand
AGATTAATCTTTAGAGTTAATATATCTATACTAATTAAAAATTAATTAATTAATTTTTAATTAGTATAGATATATTAACTCTAAAGATTAATCTAAAAAGGTAAAACTTTCCCCTTCAAACAAAATAAAACTTTAAATATAATTTCTCAAAAGAATAAACCTACAATTCTCTGGATGTGCAAGCAAAAGATCCAAAAAATATTTATTTTTTAAGTAACCTCTATTTTTTGGATATTCATAAAAAGGAATTAATACTTTATTTTCTAATGCTAATTTTATAGTTTTATCGCTAATATTATTTTCAGTAGCAAATAATATTAATTCTTTGTATGTTTTTTTATTTTTTGCAAATATTGCGATATCGAGCAAATGTTCAAAAATGTTATCATTTACTTTAATTTGAAATTTGCCTAAATTAACAAGATTACCAGAAGTTGATTTATTAAAAAATGAAGTTGGATTTTTTATGTAAGTCATTTTATACCTTCTAATATTTAAGACCAAGCGATCAAATATTAGAAATAATTTAATCGAGCCTAGTCTTAATATTAATTAAATTTCTTACCTAGCATAATCACAACCTCTTACCTTATTGTAACTATAAATTATAATAAAGTATTATAGTTAATACTATAGAGTCGTAGAGTCTCTCATATAGAACATCTCTTAGAGTTTTTTGAATCCTCTCTTTTTCTTTGGCTAAAGCGTCCTTTGCTAATTTTTGGGTGATTGCTATTGAGGCATTTATTTTTACAATATTTTTAACAAAAAATTAAAATATTTTTATTATAATTCAAACAAAATGATATATAATCTTAATTAATAAGAATATTAATTAATAATTAATATTCTTATTAGAAAAAAGGAGAATATTTTTATGAGAAAAGGAGAATATTTTTATGAGAAAAGGTTTGTTTTTATATACATTATTAATAGTAGGATTAATGTCTTGCAACCTAGATTCCAAATTATCTGGTAATAAAGAACAAAAAAATAACAATAATGCAAAAGGGGCTTCGTACAGTATTAAAGAAGATGCTCTTAATGATTTATATAGTAATCAAGAAGAGCAAAAAGGCTTTACTAAAAATTTCGGAGAACAGAAATATGAGGATTTAATTGATCCTGTAGCACCTTCAGTATCATTAAATAATAGGGTTAATATAGCAAATATTTCAATTGATGAGCATGCTCAAAAAAAAGAAATAAAAAAAGAGGATTTGATTCCCTCTACTGATGAAGAAAAGAGAGCAGACGAAGCAATTAAAGATTTAGGAAATATTCTTGGAAACTCTAAATTTTCTGAATTAATTGAAGAAGCGCGTGCACTTAAAAATGAATATGCTTTAATAAAAGCTGATTTGCATGATGTGCTAGAAAAAATTCAAAATAAAAAAACACCACTAATGGGAAATTATAAGAATAATAGAGACAAGATAAATAAATTAGCAAAATTGGAGGAAGATAATTTAAAGATAGATTCTGAACTTGAGAAACTTATAAATAAGATTAATATTGCAGAAAATGAGATAATATCTGCTGCTTTATTTTTTGATAAGGCCAATAAAAGGTTAAAAGAAAGTATTATTAAAAGATTAGAGAGTAGAAATAAGAGATCTGATGCATTAAAATTATCTAGACAGGCTCTAAGTGACGCAAGAAGTGCTTTAAGTAATTTAGAATCTTTTTTTTCTAACAGAATTGAGGCAATAGGAAGAAAGAAAGAAATAAAAGAGCTTATTACACATGCAAAAACTATTGTAGCAAGTCTCAACAAAAAATAATAAAGAATTCTCCATTTATAATTTCTATGAAATTTAGGTGGAGATAAATTTTTAAAATCAGCTTAGAACATTCAAGTAACTCAAATTATATTTTAGGAAGAAAATCTATCTCCCCATATAAAATCTAGAAATTGCGCTAATATTCAATTATCAAAACTTAATTATTAGGAGGGAATATTAATATGAAAAAAATTTTCACATTAATATTAATTTTTGGTTTAACTATGCAAATCTTTGCGTCAGAAGATACAGTTGGAAAAGGTATTGGGGATATTTCAACTACTTTGAAATATGAAAGCCAAAAAGCCCCCGTGCTTGCACCATTCCTTTTGAATTTCTTTTTTTCTTTTGGGATAGGATCCTTTGTTCAAGGGGATTATATTGGTGGTGGTGCAGTGCTTGGATCTCAAGTATTAGGAGGAATACTTTGGATAACTGGAATAATCATTGGTGGAACAGCAAAAGGACCAGCACAAGCAATAACCGGACTTACAATAGTGGGGATAGGAATAGGCACGATTTCAGCAGCCCACATAGCCTCGCTAATTATTCCATTTACATTTGCAAATAGATACAATACAAATCTTAGAAAAAAACTTAGCATTTCGCTTGCAGGGTTTGAACCAAATTTTGATATCGGAATAAACGGATTCCAACTATCGTTTAAAAAAAGTTATTAAATCAAGTGCAATAGTAACTTTACAATCTCAATTGTCAATTCAAAATCTGACAATTGGGTCTGTTATGCAATCCAAAGATTGAAACCCTTCGCACCTAGAAAATAATTCTCATATCCTTTCATTAAGGATAAAATATAATCTTCTCCTTTTTTGTTTTTCAATACCTTAAAATCATTAAGCAAAGTTATAAAATCTTATTTAGTTAATGAGTAAAGACTGGCCACAATGAAATTATTTTCTTTTTCTTTTTTTCTCATTTTTGTATACCTTTTTTTATTTGTGTCAAAAAATGTCGTCCGGTCTCCGGACGATTCTTTTCTACCCCCACCATATTCAAATGTTAGCCACATAAAAAAACATCGCCAATGGAAAATTCTAAGAACAATAGAAATAAGACAAGGGAACTAGTACGATTACAAAATCAGTTAAGGATAGATATTGAACTTGATAATCTTATAAATAAGATTGATATCGCAGGAAATGAAATAAGATCTTCGGCTTTCTTTTTTGATGACTCGCAGAAAAATTTAAAAGAAAGTAATATTAAAAGATTAGAGAGTAAAAGTAAGGCATCTTATGCATTGCAATTATCTAGATTAGCTCTAAGTAAAACAATGAGGCATTAGGGGAAAAGAAGGAGATAAAAGAACTCATTGAAAATACAAAAACCGTTTTATCAAGTTTCAATAGATAAGAGAATCTATAAATGTCACACAAGCTAACTTTTAATAATCACTGTGCTATACCTTTTTAAGGTTAGAATTCACTTATTTTTCAATAGATCTATACTAAACAACGACCATAGATACTAAAAAACTCTTCTATAAATAAATTAATATTACATGAACATGGTGGGGTTACCTTTTGGTTTATTTATTTAAATACTTTCATTAGCTTAAGAACTGCACAGAACTATTCGATAATATCTTAAAATACTCTACAAATTATTTACAATTTTAAAGTTTTTAAATCTTTAAGACAATAATCATCAAAATAAATTTTTAAAAAGCTCAAAATAATATAAAATTTCTGACAATGAAAATATTATCATGATTATTATCTCATCTATATTTATTATAATCTAATTATATTAGATTGAATATTATATTATATTAAATATAATATAATATTTTAAATAAGGAGAATATTTATGAAATATAATATAATTGTAAGCATATTTGTTTTTTTATTTTTAAATGCTTGCAATCCAGATTTTAAAACCAATCAAAAAGATATGAAGGATCAATCTAGTAAAAAAGAACTAAAATCCAATAAAGAGGGATTAAAAACCAAAACAACAGTAACCCCAAATCAAGAAGCAAACCCAAATCAAGAAGCAAACCCAAATCAAGAAAAAACCTCTAATAAAAGAATAAAAAACACACCTCTTGACGATCTAAGAAATTTAATAGAAACAGCTAATATCGATAGACAAAAATATGTAAAAAAATTGGAAGAAGAACCTTCAGACCAATATGGAATATTGGCTTTCAAAAAATTAGTTTGGGTGGGAAATTTATCCAGTGAAAAGATAGCTGATAATAGCGATAAATCTAAAAGATATAGAAAATGTATTTATGCCACCTTAAATGCTATTGACACTAATAAATTAAAGGAATTTTCAGAAATTATAATATTATCGGGACAAACACAAAGCCTATTTAGCATCTTTAACGAATTTGGAAGTGCTATTGACGACGTGATTGTTTATCTATATTCCAAAAAAGACACTATAAATAAACTAGACACTTTAGACTTAGAGAAGCTTAAAAATTCATTTGAGAAATTATTATCTACAAAAACAATCGTTTCAGAAATGTTAAACCAACTTTTATTAGATTATCAAAATAATAAAAATCTTATAAAAACAAATTATACTAAACTCAAATCTTATGTAATTGAACTTTACAAACAACTTGTAAAAAAAAGGGAAGAATCTGAAAATCTAAAAAACGACATAATTTCAATATATACCTTAAAGGTTATGTATTGAAATTATCATAATGTAAAAGCCTATCTTCAATAAAAGATAGGCTTAATGTTTTAACTAAAAATTGCAAAGAATTTTCCATCTATAATTTACATAAACTTTAGTTGAAAACAAGTTTTGTCAAATTGATTTACTGGTTTTATAAATAAACTTCTTCATAATGTTTATAGAAACTCCCCTCCAGCAAAAATAATACGCTTTGAAGATACTATTTTTAAATTGTTAATAAATTTAAAAGCCAATATTATGATTAAATTATAGTAATATATAAACTACTATTTCTATAATCTTTAATTTAGTAATAGTAATTAGCAAGAGATTTAATATTATTAATGCCATATTCTTTAAATATAGGCTCTTTATTATTCATTTTTATAAAGACAAAAGATATGAAGCTTAATTGCAATTGCATCGGGTATAGATTATTATTAATATCATGTTTTATTTTGGCAATAAATATGAAAAAATTAATTCTTTAAATAAACAAATTGATATTAGTAATCATAATTTCCTATTTCATTTTATTAATATTCTAAAGAACAAATCCTGCAAATGTAATAAAGATTTATGATAGAAAGCAAACATCAAAAATACTATTTTTATTCATTATTTTTGTCAGAACTTGCAAGAACGTTACCCCATGCTGTACTAACTATTATTTTAATAAATAAAGGATTATCACTAAAAGATATTGCTATAGTACAAATTTGCTATATGGCAGCAATTATTATTTTTGAATTTCCATCAGGAATAATATCAGATATTTTTGATAGACAAATTGTTTACTTAGTATCAATTTTTCTACTAATGATTTCTTATTTTATTATTTTTAAAGCTTCTTCATTCGTACTTCTTTGTATTTCTTGGTTTATATATGGGATGTCAGCTGCTATTAACACCGGGACAATCGATATTAGCTTTACTAAGCTATACCAAAATAATTCAAAAAAGCTAAAAGCTTTTATATCATTTGTAAAAATGATATTAAGTATTGGTGCTATTTTAGGTGGATATATTGGAAGTGTACTATATTTATATATTGATATAAAAATTTACCTAATTTCATTGTTAATATATCTAATATCCTCTTTAATTACAATTTTTTTCATACCAAATGATAAAAATACAGATCATAAGCACAATAAAGAAGATTTAACTTTATATCTTATAAAGTTTTTTAAAAAAATAATAATATTATTGAAATCTAAAGAGCTTTTAGCAGTATTTATTCTAAATAGCTCTATTCAATTTTTTTATCAACCTTTTTATTTATACTGGCAAGCAATTTTTATTGATAAAAATATATCTATTAGCATATTTGGAATCATATATGTACTATTTCGCGTATCAGATATTATGGGAGCATGGATATTTAGAAAAATTAAACATTCAAAATATGATATTTATGTTATTTTAGCTATAATATTTTTATTATCAGTTTTAATAAAAATAGTTTTACATATTTACATATTTATTACTATAATCATATTTTTAGTAATTTTAATTTCTGTTTATTCTAATAATTTAGAATATTTTTTTAAAAAAAATGTGGATTCAAAAGTTTTAGGAACCTTAACTTCTATTAATAGTACATTATCTCGTATATTTTCATTTTTAGCACTAGGCATATGTTCAATTTTAACTAATTTTATAAGTGCTATAAATACATTTGTTTTATTAATACTTATTTTTTGTACATTATCTATTATTGTAACATATAAATTTAAAAATAATAAAAAAAGTTGAGAAATAGATATTATTAATATCCTTCTTATGGAAAAGACATTAAAATACGCGTGTAAGGTTATTAAATTCTTTTATTTCTTTTTCATGCTCACAATATACTCTAAAAGAGGGGTTTAGAATCACTTTTTCTATTTTATCCTCTAATTCTTGATTTTTTATCAATCTCTTTTAATTTTAGATCTTCAACTTGCCCTTATAGATATCCATAAAGCTTGCATTAATTCGTATTTTTGGATAAATTTCTGATCCAGATTTCTAAAAACTCCAATCCACTCTTCTTCTTTTATTTTATCTTTTGTATCTAAAAAGCCTTTAACTTATTTTTTTAAAACAATCTTTACAATTTAAATTATTTTTTCTTGCATAGCTTTATGGACATCAACAAAAGATTAATCTAAAGTAGTTTTACCACCTCTAATTATTCCAAAAAAGAATAATTCTTATAGGTAGAGAACAGTATGCTTACTACTTTTCGCTTGCTTGTTTAATTAAAGGGTTATTGCTTTATGCCTATTCTATTCTTAATCGAGTTCATTAAAAAGTTTCTTCCTAGTTATTAAATAAAACTGAAATGCTTTTTTGTCAAAAAGTCAAGCCTTAAGTGTAAATATTTTTAACCTAAAAAATAAAAATAATGAATATATGATTAATTTTTTATTTTAATACTAGTAAAATTACTTAGATGAGCTACTATTTCTAAATTAGAGCTTATAGAATAAGCAGTTCATTTTTTTAGCTAACTCTTTTTTAGGTATAATGAAAAAATATTTTATGAATTTTTAATATTAAATTAATGGAGTAATGCTTTAGAAATTAATTAAAGCAAAAAGGATTTTATGAAAAAGAGTATAAATATTTTGAATATATTTTTCTTTATATCACTTCTTTATTCTTGTGTTGTAGGATCAAATTCTTTAAAAAACACCAAAACTGGAATTTTAAATTTTGAGCTAATTGAAAAGGATAATGAAAAAGATAATAAAGAAAATATTAAAAATATTTCCTGTATTAATGAAGAATTTGGGTCAAGCGAAATAAAAGAAGGAGAAGTTTATGGTGGGGGGGGGATTGCTTTGCAGGTTATGTTACATGGGCAAAATCTGGTAATTTAAGAGCTATCAAAGACAGATATAATAATTTAATTGAAGAGCTTAAAGGGCTAAATATGCGTATATTTTTTCACCCATTCAATTTAAAACTTCATCATGGTTTAGCTATAGTTATTATATTAATGATAATAACTATAAAATATTGGGTAATGAAGTGCCAATAGCTAAAATAATAGCATTTGAGTCAACCAAAGAGTTTGAAGAAAAATATGAAGTTAAAAGCCTAAAGTTAATTTCTGAAGGCGTGAATTTTGATTTTGAGCAATATAGAACTGATGATTTTGCTAAAATTACTTTGAAAGAAGTTTCAAGAGAGGCTGGATATATTAATTCATATAATTTTGGGGTTTTTAATAATGCTTTAACAGATTTTTTTACTCTTTTTTATAAAAAGAGTAAATGTAGTTATATGCTTGCATATCTTACTATAAAAGATAGGCAAACTAATGAGGATAAAACCTATGAAATTGTATTAGATCTAAAACTATTTAATGATGTTGTTAAGCTAATATTTGCCAAGTATCCAGATTTATCAAAAGAAAAATTAAAGCTTCCTATTGATTTGATGAATAATAAATAACCTGATGAAATTTTTAATAAATAGATTTATTTTATTAGAAAATACTAGAAGCACTTTAAAAAGCAAAATAAAAAATGATAAAGAAAATAAAATACTGTAGAAGTTGGTGACATTGAGGATTATTTAGAAAGATTAAAAAGTTATTTAAAAGAAATTAAAGGATAGCTTGAAAATTCTAAAAAGAAAGAAATAACTTCTAAAGTTATAAAATTGGGGTATTTAGCGTAGATTGTCCTAAATACTACTTAATTGATTTATTAATATAAAAAAACAAGAAAATATTATTAAAACATATTATAAAAAAATATGCTTTTAAAAAAATAAATTTCTATTTAATTAATATAAAAAACTATAAAACTCTTTTTATAAATTACCAATAATTATCACTAAATCATCTTATTTTACCCCATATATGTAACACAAAAAGAATTATAAAATATCAATAACATACCTATAAACATTATTTTCTTTAATTTCTCTAAAGTTTTTTAGCTTCCCCATCACTTTCTTAAAAAGAACTTTTTCATCATTTTATAGTAAAATTTTTCGCAAAAACATATATTTTATTAAATTAATAATAATCTCTTTAAAAGAATTAACTAAGATTGAATTGTTGAGTTAAGTTTATTTATTCTTAAATAATTCTCATATCCTTTTATTAAAGACAAAATATAGTCTTCTCCTTTTTTATTTTTTAGTACCTTAAAATCATTAAGCAAAACCATAAAATCTTCTTTGGTAAGTGAATAAAGACTGGCTACAATAAAATTGTTTTCATTTTCTTTTTCTTTAAAAAATTCATCTTTGGTATCTAGATTTAAGATTTTATCAACTTCTTCTTTACTAAACTTAAAATGTTCCAAGTAAAGTAAATATTTAAAGTTCCCCAGATCATTTTTAGCTATTAGCAAGGAAGTATTTTTTATTAAAGTTAAGTATAGCGGATTAGCTAGAATTTCATCTTTTTCGGGCTGGGGCATTGGACATTGATAAAGGCATGACTTTAGCACATTTGAATCAACAAATCTTCTTAGCAAAAAATCAAATGCTAATGAATTAAAAATAGATATAATAAATAATTTCTTATAAATAGATATTGGTGTTTTCTCATAATTTATATACATTGAATTTACACAATAACAATTTTTAGGAGACAAAGTACTAATCATAGTTCTTTCATCTGTGTTTCTTGCAATTGCTCTATAGAATACTCTTTTAGTTTGATGCCGATCGTCTTTAGCTAATATTTTTTCTAAATCTTCTTTATCTATCCAGAAAAACTTAGAACTTTCTTTTGCATCCTTATTTTCAAAAAATCTTGAATTAAACTGATGAATATTAGCTCCACAATAAAGAAATATAAAGTTTTCATTATCATATTCTTTTAATAAAGATTTACGATTCTTAATACTTGGGTCTAAGCCTTTTTTAAAATCGATATATTCTTCACTAAGAATACCAAATTGGATAAACATTTTGTTAATCAAACTAAATTCTTTATTTTTTTTAAATTCTATTATTGATTCTTGAATAGGAGATAGTTTTTTAATTTGGTCTATATCTAATTCAATTCCTTTATAAGGATCTTCTTTATTGTCTTTTAAATCTCTAGTTATTTCTTTTAAAATATTATCACTGCTCTGGATCATAAATTTTGCTTTAAAAATAGATGTGGGGGATTTGGTATTACTTAGTTGAAATATTACAAATTTAAAAAGCGATACTACATCTTTAAATCTCTTTTGATTTTGAAATTGATAAATATAATTAAGTTTATAGTTAGTAAATATATGCTTTCTTAGCAATCTAGAACTAGATTCACTCCAAAGAGCTGAAGGGGTTAGATAAGTTAAATTGCCCCCTGGTTTTATTAGCTTTAAATTAAATCTAATAAAGTATCTAAAAAGATTCGGATCACCACCACTAGAAAAGTCTTTAAAATCACTTTTATAAATATTATTAATAGTACTTATACTATTTTTTTCTTCATTGTATTCAATCTTCAAAGGATGTGTGTCTTTACTAAGTATTTCTTGCTTTATTTTATTTTGGTCTTTTATGCTTAGTTTTCTGTAATTAGGAATGTGTTTTGAGAAAAATTCAGATTCATCAAACTTGGTTTTCTCCCATGGAGGATTTCCAATTACAATATCAAAGCCTTCCTCAATATCTGGGAACTCAATTCCATAGTGAAAAAATTTATAATAGCTACTTACTTTTCTAATTTTTTCTATTTTTTCTTTATCTTCGCTAGAAGTTTTATTGCCCAAAATATTTTCAATTAAACTAATTACAGCTGTAATATCACTAAATTCTATTTTTAAAGATTTGTCAAAAGATAAAGAATAAAGTTTGATTAAAGAAAATATTATTCTTAAATACTCTGTATCTTCACTTTCCTCATATTCTTTGTATATCTTTTTGGATTTTTCTATATCTTCTTTAGTAGTATCGTTAATACTTTTAATTTTTTGATAGCTATCTTCTAAAATAGTTGTAATTTCTTTAATTCTCTCTTTAAATAACGAAAATCCACTTTCAAATTTCTTTTTTGTAATATCAAAAAATTCATCCTTGGTATATCCTAGCAGGGCATTTCCTACTTTTATGTGATGTTCAATAAAGCTTAGTGGTGTTCCAAAAATAAAGGTATTAATCCATAAGCTTAGCATAGTAATTTCAACCGAAATAGGATTAATATCAACACCATAAATACACTTCTTTAATAGCATCCTTTTAAGTACCAATTCTTTACTTATACTATCTTGAACGTCGTATTCTTCACTTTCTTTAAGAATAGCTCTATATTCTTTATCAAGCTCTTTTTTTACATCTTCAAATTTATCTAGCTCGTACCATACTTTTTCTGTTAAGTAATCTAAACAAGAAATTAAAAAATGCCCTGATCCACAAGAATTATCAATGATTTTTATATCTAAAGGGGACTTAGTTTTAAGCTGTTCTTCAATTGATGATATGACCATAAAGTCAGTTAAGTCATCCGGGGTATAATATGCTCCGCTTTTCTTTCTATCAAGCGATCTAGATGTAAGATAAATATTGCCTTTATAGTATGTAGCAACTTTGTTTACTTGCTTATTTTCAAGCTCTTCTTCAGTACGAATGAGATAAACCCCGTCTTCAACAATACGATGAACAGTAGTATCTGCAATTCTTAGGTCATATTCAAGTAGAGTCTCGTACAATTCTCCAAAACTTTTAGGATCTAGCTTTGAATACTCTACAAATTTTTCATCTTTAATATTTTTTTCTTCAAAGAAAAGTATTTTAACCAGTATTTCTTCAAGCTCACTAATACTTAGTAAACTTTCATTATTTAAATATTTAACCTTGTCTTCTGCAAATAATCCTCCATTAAATATAGGAAACTTTATTGCATCACTTCCTTTATCAAGTAAATTAAAAATTGTTATTATTTTTTTATATCCTAATTTATTTTTTGTATTTTCATCATAAAAAAAATATCTAAAAGATATAGAAGACCTGTATAGCTTATTTTCTTCTAATATTTTCTTAAAAATTTCGTTATCTTCAATATATGCAATAAAAAATATTCTTAAAATAAAAATAATTGATTCTTCAAGAATGCTAGCTAAAATATGTTGGGTAATTTCCTTGTCTGATACTTTAAATTCTTTGTCATATATATTTTTTGCAATTTTAAATATTACAGAGTCGTCAGGCTTCTCATAAAGTATCTCTCTAAGAGTTTTTTGAATTATCTCTTTTTCTTTAGATATTTGTTCTTTTTCAATCTCTATTACATTGCTTGTCTTTAGGTATCTTTCTTTTCTTATAAGGTAGATGAATAAAACAAACCATTCTTGTTCTTTGTATTCTTCTTTTTCTTCAACTTTAGAAAAATCAAATTCAATATATCTTTTTTCTCCATAAAGGACTTTAGATTTGTCATATAATCTCCACACTTTTCCATTTGAAAGCATCCCATAATGTTTTTGATATTGATTTAGATATCTATATAGCTGATCTTCTGCTTCTTTTACTTTATCTTTAGTATTAAAACTAAATGATGGACGCTTAACTTCTACTATAAGTAAGATATCTTCGGCTGGAATAGGCTCATTATTTTTTTTAGCTTCTTCTAATTTATTATTAAAATCTACTTTGTCTTTATCATTTTCGAAAAGTAGTATATCTACTCTAGAATCCACTCCTTCTATTTGCCCACCTTTTTGTTGTTCTACTGAATAATTTAGTTTTTCAAATATAGATCTTAATAAAGCCTCTATATTTGCTTCTGTTGAATTATCATCTATTGAAGAAAGTTTATTTTTTATAAGAATAAAAAAGTCTTTTAGTTTATTAATATTCTCTTTTTTAATAAAATCTTCTGATAGTTCTTTATAAAGAGATATATTTGGATCATTTGTTTTTACAATGTTATTAGTTTTCATTATTTATGCCTACAATAACTACAATGCCTATAAAACCCATTTATGTTATTTATAAATCTTTTTTAGCTATTCTTAATACTCATAATATGTTCTAGGATTACCTTTTTTAACTTTAAAAGTCTAATCTTTAGGCAAATCGACCAAAGTTTGTTTTAATATTTGTTTAACTGTAAATACTTTATTTCTAGAATAAGATTGTTCAAATCTATTTCTGGCTTTTTCTCCATATTTATCAGCGTAATCGATTTTATACAAGCCTAATTTTATTAAATAATCAAAATTTTGATATAGATAACAATCTATAAGATAATTTATAACCTCAAGCTTTATGAATATAACTAAAGTTATCAATTTATTTTGTATAACACACTCATAACATCACGAACATATAAAAACCACTTTTTTCCTTAATCCTAATTTTTTTAAACAACCTCTAATTTATGAAGCATAGGCAAAAAAGGGCTTCTATCCTTTTCATTTTTAAAATTATAATTATCTAATCTTTTGTTAATTTTTTCTTTAGAAGAATCTTGTTCATAATTATCCTCTCCTAAAATTAAAAAATAAACCAAAGTTCTTGATTTACAACTCTTTAACAAGTAGCGAGGGGATCCCCCCAATAATCCTAAATATTTACTAAAAAATGAAAATGGGCTTAATAAACACTAAAGAAAACTGCCCAAAAAACAACAAGATTCTATTAATAGAATTAATCTAGATTAAGAGTTATTAAGCTGCATAAGAAAATTTCAAATCAAAGAAAAGACTTTTTACATAAATTATCTTATTACTTTACAGCTAAATAATATAAAAACATAGTAATAAAAAACTTATCAATTCAAAGTATATAAAAAGGATATTTAGAGAAAGTATTAATGATTTAAAACGATATGGATTTGTAATACAATTATCATATAAATCAGAGCAGCTGAGATCCTCTTTTCATAAAGTAGATAGATATTTCCCATCAAATAAACTATGTAACAATTATGATATTAAAAATACAACTCTAAAATTAAATAATACTAGATGGACTTATAGTAGTTTAGGCACGACTCATGCTAGAGATATAAATGAATGCAACTCTAAATCTTAAGGCTTATTACTATAAAGAAATAAAAACTACGGCAGAAACTGCCCGAAGCAAAACCCTCGTGGATCATACCCCAGTAGATATCCGTTCTTATAGAACCTAAAAAGGAATTATAGGATGAAACAAAAAACTCTTTCTATAATCTTTGATTTAAAAAAATCATACTTCATGGGTTGAAATTAATCAAATATTTTGATTATAATAAAGTTATTGCTAATAAAAATACACTGAAAATGGAGATTAAAAATGAAATCAGTTATATCTAGCCATGACCACCAAACCTATAAAAACAAACTACTTAGTAAAGTCTGCAGACTGAAAAAAATTATTTCGGTTATTATTTACTTAAATAAAGAGTTTGAAAAAAAACACAGCATCTTAATTAATAAAGAACACTTTACTTACGAAAAAGTAAAAGAGCTTCGAGTTCATCATCAAGGAGATATACTTCGAGTACTAAACTCAAATATACATAAAGAAAATAAAAAAGAAACCACAATTAATACTCTAAGAATAGATTTAAGATTTTTAGTTAAACTGAAAGCATTAGAAAAAAGAATACTAACATTTTCAAATAACTTTGGAGAATTTAAAGGAAAGCTTTGTATATATAAAGTATCACCCATTGCACATAAATTGATTGATGTATATTTTAGCAGCACTAAATCAGACTTAATTAAGAAAGTAAAGGAAGAAAAAGATGATTTAGCAGAAAAAAAAGGATATTTCAAAACTGAAAATATCACTGAAAATATCACTGTATATAATAAACAATATATAAATATATATAATAAGAATTCTATAGAAAAATCTTTCTTTAAAAGAATTAAATCAATAACTTCTAAAACTAAAAATCCAATTAAAACACTAAAAAATACTTTATTAAACTATAAAGATTTTAAAAATTATCTAAAATATGATTATGAGGTAAAAGATATTAAAGAATTTTTTTTATCTAAACTAAATCTTTATAAACATAAAATTCATTTTATGAGAAAAACTGCACCTTATAAAACCGATTTCTACATTATTGCAGGAGAATTTAAAGACACTTATGTTACTAAATGGAAAGAAAATAAAATAAATAACTTTTCAGGACATGCAAGTATAATAGCTAATAATATTTTAACCAATATTTTGACAAAAGGATTAAAATTTGAGTAGATTACTTGAAAAACTAAAACAAAAAAAGGCTTTGATAAAGATTAGCAACATTTCAATTAAAAAAGATACCTTTAGTAAAATAGAAGAAATAGACGGCAAAAAAGTATACTACACAAAAATATTTAAACATTTAATTGGCTTCAGAATTACTAACAAAGGACAAAGACTTAGACTTGTTTTTCAAGAATTTAATAATCTTAATAAAGATTATTACTTTTTTAACCTTTTTGCATTAGAAGAAAATGATAAATTTTTAGGAATAAAATATGGATGGGATCGTCTTAAAAAACCTTTATTTCTTAAAAAAGAAAATAATAAAATTTATGCAATAAAAAAACTATATCACATAGAGTTTAGGTTTAAAAAAGGATCTATTAAGTCCTATATATTGTCTTTAAGAACTTTGTTAAGAAAAAAAGAAAAAGAAGCCACCGAGTACTATCAGTTTACGTTAAATCATTTAGAAAAAATGGAAAGCAAGGTATATAGGTTTTACAATAAAAAATTACCAGACGGAGGAATTTTAAAAAAATGGATATTAAAAAATCAGATATCATAACAATGGCTTCAATCAAGGGGGGAGTTGGAAAAAGTGCACTTTCTATACTTTTTTCTTATGTTTTAAAAGAATTGGGGAAAAAAGTACTATTAATTGATTTGGATCCACAAAATTCTTTAACTTCCTATTTTAATAGGTATATTTCAAATATTGAAAAATACAATTCCTACAGCATGTTAAAAGGGGATTTCCATTTTAATGAATGCATTTATAAAATTGATGATTATATATCTATAATTCCCTCTCATCCCATTTTAGGAAAATTTAATTCAGAAGCCATTGATTATAAAGAAATTATTTTAGAACATCATTTAAATGAAAATATTCAAAATTATAATTTTGATTATGTTTTATTAGATACTCCCCCCAGTTTAGATTTTCTTTTAAAGAATGCCTTAAATGTTACGGATTATATTGTAATTCCAGTTCAGGTAGAAATATGGTCAATAGAAAGTTTTACTATTTTGATTAATGCAGTTAATGATATTATAAAATTTAGGAAGAAAATATACAATATTTCTATTGTAGAGAACCAGTTTATAAAAAATAGAAAAACGATAAAAGAGGTGGAGGATTTGCTTTATAAAGAATATAAAGAATATATCAAGGGCAAGATACATTTTTCAAATAGCATAAAAGTTCTTATAAACGGGCGGTTAGAACCCTCTACAAAAGAAATGTATCATAAAGAAATAAAAGATACTTTAAAAAATATTTTTTCTTTATAGTTAACAAAAATGCTAGTTATAATATTACTTATCTAGAGTTGTCCGATATCGGACATGTAATTTAATCAAAAATTACCTAAAAATAGGAGAGAAGAATGGGGAAAAAAGAAAATAAAAAGCAAGTAACTTTATATAAAAGGGTTGAAATTCCTACAGGAGAAGAATTAAATTTAGATAATAATCAAGATGAAGAATTGATAAATTACAATAAACTAAAGGAACAGTTGAAATTAAATTTGAAATCCGATATTAATAATAAAATTCAAAGAATGAGGATTCTATATGAAATTAAACAAAAAGAACTTTATAAATATGATGGTTTTAAAAGTTTTAAACAGTTTATAAGGTCTTATGTAATTGCTAGAAGCCAAGCATATATGTATTTGAAAATTTATGAGAAAGTTTTAGAAGGGACTATTTCGATTGAAAAAGTTAAAGAAATAGGTTTTGTAGCTACATATAAAAATATATTAAAGAACAATTCTTTATATGTATATAAAGAAAATATGATTAAAGAAAATGCAGAAGAAGATGATAATAGTCAAAATATACCTATTCGAATTTTAATGAAAGATAAAGAAGTTTATGATTTTTGCAAAAAAGATACCAAAAGAATATATTTTATTCTAGAGAGGCTGATTAAAGATAAAAAAAATATCTTGTCAGATCTTATTATTGATTATGAAAATCATAGAAAAGATAAAAAGAAAAAAGTTAACTCTTGATTATTATTATATAATATACTATTATCAAATTAGGTTAGAGAACTTTTCTCTCTCCGTTTTCAGTAGTAAAATATTTGCCCATAGGGGCTTTTTTTGTGCCTGCTAATTCTATATGAACTACTATTTCTAAATTTCCTAAATAAGAGTATAATAAACATATGTTAGAGACAAAAGTTAATGAAAACGATGTATATAATGAGCTCGTTAGGTTGGGTATGAATAAAATATTAGCAAGTGATTTGGCTACTAGATTTTATCATAATGAAATAACAATAAAGGATTTAGAGATTGTTAAACTAGAGCTTCAAGGTTTTGTAAGAGATGAAGTTAGCACTGTAAAAGATGAAATTAATATTGTAAAAGGAAAAATTAAAAGCTTAAAAACCGAATTCGATAGTAAATTAAAACTTCATAATTGGATGATAGGAATTGTATTAGCCTCTCAAGGAACAATAGCAGGTATTTTAGTTAGTCTATTCTTTTATATAGTGAATAAATTATAAAATAAATAAAGTGAACATTACTTCTGCAATCTTTTAAAAGATTATAAAAGCAATATATTCCCATTGATAATTATATAAAGCTTAAGTTGTCAACAAAAATCTTGAGAGTTATAAAATATTTATTTTTAAAGCCATAAATACTTTTTTTATTTAATGAAGAAAAAATGTTTTATAAATTTTTGGCATTAAACTAATAGAGAAGCTTTAAAAATTGCTTAAAGTAAAAAGAATTTTATGAAAAGGATATAAGTATCTTAAAATATATTTCTTTATATTGTTTTTTATTCTTGTTTGCCAACACCAGAATATTTAGAAAGTGTCAAGGCTGGAATTTTAGGTTTTAAGCCAATTGAAGAGGATATTAAAGAAAATAATAAAAAATTACAAGGGATTTATTAGATGAGATTTTTTCAAATAATAAAGATTATTTAAACAAGATATTTAAAGAATATTCTGATTTAAATTTTTAAAAAAATAAAGCAAAACATACAAGTAATTACTTGTAAAATTTAAATAATTTTTATGCAATTGTCAGGAATTGTATTTGTATACCAATACAATCCGAATTGTCAATTTAAAACCGCAGTAATAAGTTTTGTTGATTGCTTTTTAAAATTTAAAGTTTTTAACAAAGTCTATTTATTATTAGATTGTAAAAATTATTATCTTACATCTATTTAACAACTTTTTTAAACAACAGCTGGAATTCGCTTATCTAATATCAAGGATGGGTTCAAACTTTTCAAGTTCAGAGTTGAGTCTTTTTAAAAGATTTTCATTATGCTAATTTACATTTGTAAATTAGCATAATAAGTGAGGTTACATGTAATGCTACAACTATACTTGTTCTTGCTTCTACTAGTAGGGAGCCGGGCAATTGTGTTTTATTGGTGTTTAGAATAATTCCAGTTCCTAAAAGTATTGTCCCCAATAAACTGAATACAAGCACTGAGTCATCAGTAATATAATCCCCTTGGACAAAGGATTCTACTTTAAAAGGCAAAAATAAATTTAAAAGGAATGGTACTTTTGGATTCATTTTTTTCTTCCTGGTATCGTTTAAGGACCCCTTTAATCTTTTTAATATCTTTTCCAATTGGATCTTGTTTATATTATTAAATGATTAGTAGTTACAAATAAAATTATATAATAAATAAAAGGATTAATTATAAAGAAATAAATCAATCTTAAAATTATTAATCTCCTTTTTTATTTTATTTATTGCTATTAACACAATAAGTGAACTGCTATTTCTAAATCAAATATTTATAGAAATTACTTTTAAATATAATTCTTGTAAAAGATGTGCAATTGATAATATTAATCTATTACTAACCGTTATTACTAAATTAAAGATTATAGAAATAGTAGTTTGCTTATTTAGAATGATTATCTAAATCATAGGTGAAAAGTTATTTGCAATCTTTAGCTAAAACATTAAGCCTATCTTTAATAAAGATAGGCTTTTATATTATTATAATTTTAATACTACTTAAAAGTTTTTTATTGAAAGTATGTCACTTTTTAGCTTTTCTGCTTCTTCCTGGTTTTCTTCAATTTGTTTTATAATTTCCTCTACATGAAGTTTAAGCTTGGTGGTATCTGTTTGTATAGAATTCTTATTATCTTGATAATCTAATAAAAGTTGTTTTAACATTTTTGAGACGATTGCTTTTGTAGATAATAATTTTTCAAACAAATCTTTAAGATTCTCTAAATCCGAAATCCCTAGTTTGTCTAGATTATCTTTTTTTGGATATAGGTGAATAATCACGTAGTCGATATTGCCCCCCAATGCGCTAGAGGTATTAAATATGCCTTCTACTTCATTTGCCAATATTATAATTTCTGAAAATTTCTTTAATTCACTAGTATCCATATCATTTAAGATCCCGTAAGTCAATTTTCTATAGGCTTTAGATCTTTCGGAATTATCGGATACTGTTTCGCGTGGTTCTTCATGCCATCTCAATCTTTTGAAAGCCCATATTCCATATTGGTCCGTAGGTTCTTCTTTTAATCTTTTTTCATATTTTTCTTTATCTGCGTTTGCTTTTTCTATTAAGTTTCTTAAATCATTAAGCAGCATGTTTTTTTTCCTTTGATTTTGGTCTGCTACTTCTTGATTTTGGTCTGCTACTTCTTGATTTTGGTCTGCTACTTCTTGATTTTGGTCTACTACTTCTTGATTTTGGTCTACTACTTCTTGATTTTGGTTTGCTACTTCTTGATTTTGGTTTGCTACTTCTTGATTTTGGTTTGCTACTTCTTGATTTTTTTGGTTTATTTCTGTTTTAGGGCTTAATCCTTTTTTATTAGATTTTATTCTTTTTTTATTAGATTTTAATCCTTTTTTACTAGAATGATACTTTATATCTTTTTGATTGGTGTTAAAATCCGGATTGCAAGCTAAAAATAAAAAAACAAACAAGCTTACAATTATATTATATTTCATAAATACTCTCCTTACTTTAAATCTAATAATTAATATAATGCAATATTAATATAATATAATAATTATTATTAATTAATAATTATTATAATTCAATATTAGTATAATCCAATATTTAATATAAAATTTTATTGTATTAATAATAGATTGTTGAAATAATAATATTTTTATTATTAGAAGTTTTATAATATTTTGATTAATTTTTAAGACCTAATAGATGATAATAAGGATCAAATCAATATTGTGTTTAAAAACATAAATAAGGAAGAATTAATAATTAAAGATATAAGTAGGGGGTAAAAAATTAACCAAAGGGGTATTAATTTAATTGCTAAGCATTCTAATTTGAATTAACCTATAAATTATGCTATTGAAAATATTTAAGAAGAGTTTGAGCTAAATAAAAAATATTCTAGGGTTTATGTTTTTATATATTGGGCTATTATAAATAATTTTTTTAAAAATATTATTTATCTTGCAATACTTTTTTGTTTTTACTATTTTTGGTGTAAAACTTAATTGTCTATAGGTAGCTTAAGCTTTGCACTAAAAATTATTTTATCCTAAATGTTTATTTTTCTATTTATGCACACTTTTTTTGATATAATGAGAAAATATTGTGAATTTTTGATATTAAATTAATGGAGAGGCTTTAAAAATTACTTAAAGTAAAAGGAATTTTATGAAAAAATGGATAAGTATTTTAAATATATTTTTATTTGTATTGTTTTTTTATTCTTGTTTGCCAACACTAGAATATTCAGAAAGTATTAAGGCTGGAATTTTGGATTTTAAGCCAATTAAAGAAGATAATAATAAAAATATTGAAGAATATAGTAAAAAAAATATTAAAGAAGATAATAACAATATTTATTGTGTTGATGAAGAATTTAGGTTAAATGAAATAAAAGAGGGAGAAGTTTCGCAATTATTTGCAGGAGGTTATGTTACATGGGCAAAATCTGGTAATTTAAGGGCTATAAAAGATAAAAACAATAATTTGATTCAAGATCTTAAAGGACTTAAGTATTCGTATATTTTTTCACCCATTCGATTTAAAACTTTATCATTACTATGGTTTGGCTATAATTATTATATTAATGATAATAACTACAAGATATTGGGCAATGAAGTCCCAATAGCTAAAATAATAGCATTTGAGTCAACTAAAGAGTTTGAAGAAAAATATGAAGTTAAAAGCCTAAAGTTAATTTCTGAGGGATCAAATATTGATTTTGAGCAATATAGAACTGGTGTTGCTAAAATTAGTTTAAAAGAGACTTCAAAAGAGCTTGGATACATTAATTCATATAATTTTGGAGTTTTTAATAATGACTTAACAAATTCTTTTAAACTTCTTTATAAGAAGAGTGGATGTAGTTATATGCTTGCGCATTTTACTATAAAAGATAAACAAGTTAATGAAGATAAAACCTATGAAATTGCATTAAATATAAAGTTATTTGCTGATACTATTAAGCTAATATTTGATAAGTATCCAAATTTATCAACTGAAAAATTAAAGGGTCTCTATTGATGAATAATGAATGACCGAACGATATTTTGAAAATAGAAACATAAAATTCCATTTAGATTAAAAGTTTTTCTTAAAGTTTTTTATATTATGATAATTGTTAGTCTTGTTTTATATTTTTATTGAGGGAGTATTTTTAATATTTTGTAAGATAAATTTTATTATTTAATAATAATCTAAGCTGTAATTGAATTTTATTTTTCATGATTTTATCTATTCAATAATAATAAAATAAAAGTTAACACAACATTGCAAAGATATAGACATCTTAATTAAATTTTTTGACTCCTAAATAATTCTATTAAGAAATAAAAATTTTCCAATTATAGCTAATGCGATTTACAATAAAATGGGACCAATAACCAAATCAATCTTGTTTTATTGGTTGAGCTAGGTTGTTGTATATTACAATAGACCCCTTTAAAAGAATATATAGACTTTATGGTTGTGAGTATTGTAATTTACTATTTTTGATAGATGCGGTACCAATTAATTGTAAGATTAAGATAAATAGTCTATTGATATTGAAAGTGTTTAGATTTAATAATATTATTTTGTGTAAAATTCACCTATATCTAAATTTAAAAGCGCTTACAATTAAATTGCGAGTGGAGAATTCTTTTGCTTTTTCAATAAAAAATTCCATCATTTAACGTTTTTGTATTTATAATAATTTGCAAAAAATAACAACTAGTCAAATTTCTTACTAGTTGTTATTTACATATAAAAAAGTTTAGATATATCTAAAGTTATTCATCAACACTGTTAACAATATTCTCTTTAATTTTTTCAAAATTAGATTTGTTTTTAAGGTATTCTTTAACCCCTTTTAATTCTGATTTTAGTTTATCTAAGTCCGATTCAATTTCGACAACCTTTACGTTTTCTTTTAGCTTGGGTTCATTGCTTCCCCAAGTATATCTTTGATTATCCACATTTAATTTAGCTCTTAAATTGCTTCTAGTATCTCTTAATTTTTCCAATAACTCTTTTAAATCTGTATCTAAATCATCATACCAAACAGTGTATATGGCATTGCTACCATCGGTAAAATGGTCATATATAGGGCCTGTAATTTTATCTATAGCTTCTGTTGCTGCTACTATTTCCCTCTTTACATCCTCTAATAACAAACTTTTATGTTTGATAGCATCGATGTCTCTATTTATCTCGTCTATTTTTTTTGTAAGTATTTCGATTTTATCTTTAGCTCGTTTTTCTTCTTCTTCTTTTTGCCTTTGTTTTTCTTCTTCTTCTTTTTGCCTTTGTTTTTCTTCTTCTTCTTTTTGCCTTTGTTTTTCTTCTTCTTCTTGTCTTTGTTTAATTTTTCTTTGTTCTTCTTCAGTTTTAGCTAGTTCTTGTTCTGTTTTTTTTGGACTTTGGGCATCTTTTATAGATGAAGTTCCTTGAGATTTTGTAGATTCTAATAATTCTGCAGCTTCTATGTCATTTGTTGACCCAATTGATCTTGATCTTTCTTCTGTTGACATATCAATCGGTTCACCGATCGATGTTAACGGCTCCCCTATTCTCTTATTATTTACAGATTCTTCTACGGTGATTTTTGTTGCTATATCTGTTCCAGATAAATCAGCTGCACTTTTTCTTGATCTTGATACTGGGATTTTACTTTTTCCCAAATCTGTTAAAGTAGATGTTTCTTTGCTTGTTTTTT
The DNA here is from genome assembly GCF_014202295.1 of Borreliella afzelii. Classification (NCBI taxonomy): domain Bacteria; kingdom Pseudomonadati; phylum Spirochaetota; class Spirochaetia; order Spirochaetales; family Borreliaceae; genus Borreliella; species Borreliella afzelii. Next base: position 25,597 of record NZ_JACHGM010000005.1, on the reverse strand, counting down.
CTTTTTGATTGGGGCTAAAGTCTGGATTGCAGGAAGTTAAAAATAAAAAGACAAATATGCTCGCAATTATATTATGTTTCATAAAAATACTCTCCTTATTTAAAATCTAATAATTAATATAATTCAATACTTAATATAATTCAATAATTAATATAATTCAATAATTAATATAATTCAATAATTAATATAATTCAATACTTAATATAAATTGTATTGTATTAAATATTGATTATTGGAATATATTTTTATTACCATAATCTTATATCTTCCATTATTAATTCTTCCTTATTTATGTTTTTAAACACAATATTGATTGATCTTTATTATCATCTATTAAAGCCTTAAAAATTAATCAAAACATTTATTTATAAATAGGGTTTTAAAAAAATCAACTAAAGGTGTTGATTTAAGCGTAAAGCATTCTAATTTAAATTATCTTCCATACAAGTATTTAAACTTATAATTCTTTTGTTTATATTTTTAATAAAATTTGATTTTAATAAAATCATTATTATTTAATTTTTATGCATGTGTTTATAAATTAAATTTATAAGGATATAATTTAAATATTTAATTTTCATAAATCAATATAATGATTTGGTATTTAACAATTCTTGAGAAAAGATAAAATTGGTATATATTTATCTTTTAGAGGAATCTATCTTACCTAGCAGAACTTTTAAAAGTTTACTAAAAATAGTATTTAGACAAATTTATATATTTGTAGATTGTTTTAGCAGCAAGGTGGAGAAGGAGTATGTATGAGGATTTTGGTTGGTGTTTGCATGATAATATTAGCTTTATTAGGTTGTTATTTGCCTGATAAGCAGAAACAACAAGCCGTTCAAACTTTTTTTGAGAATTCACAAAGTAGTGATATAGGTTCTGATGAGATTGTTGCTGATGGGATATTTGATAATTTAAAATTATATATGACTGAGCATAATTTGCTAGTTGATATAAAAAAGGCCATAATCAGTTTAAAAGATCCTAATTATCGTGCTGTACCCCCAGTTGACGACTATAATGAGGAGTATTTTAATAAATTCTTTTTAGAGCTAGGTTCTGAGCGATCTAAAGAATTGATTAAGTTGTTTGGTAGGATAAAAAATGATCGGAATGATGATAAATTTAAAAGAAAAGCTCATTGGCTATATTCATGTATAAGGGAGCTATATTCTTCAGATATTAAGTATTCTGGTGAAGACGGGTATGAATATTGGTATGGTGGGAGGGAATTTTTTATGCCTAGGCCTACTATTGATGAACAATATTTAAAAGCGAAGAAAGTAATAGGACAGCAGGTTTAAAATGATTTTTGGTTATTAATGTAATGAAGTCAGTTTTAGGTTAAAGATATTTGAATCTCTCTTAAGGTTAGCTTTTATACTAAAAAAATATAATATATATTATATTTTTTTAGTATAAAAGCTAACCTTAAGAGAGATTCAAATATCTTTAACCTAAAACTGACTTCATTACATTAATAACCAAAAATCATTTTAAACCTGCTGTCCTATTACTTTCTTCGCTTTTAAATATTGTTCATCAATAGTAGGCCTAGGCATAAAAAATTCCCTCCCACCATACCAATATTCATACCCGTCTTCACCAGAATACTTAATATCTGAAGAATATAGCTCCCTTATACATGAATATAGCCAATGAGCTTTTCTTTTAAATTTATCATCATTCCGATCATTTTTTATCCTACCAAACAACTTAATCAATTCTTTAGATCGCTCAGAACCTAGCTCTAAAAAGAATTTATTAAAATACTCCTCATTATAGTCGTCAACTGGGGGTACAGCACGATAATTAGGATCTTTTAAACTGATTATGGCCTTTTTTATATCAACTAGCAAATTATGCTCAGTCATATATAATTTTAAATTATCAAATATCCCATCAGCAACAATCTCATCAGAACCTATATCACTACTTTGTGAATTCTCAAAAAAAGTTTGAACGGCTTGTTGTTTCTGCTTATCAGGCAAATAACAACCTAATAAAGCTAATATTATCATGCAAACACCAACCAAAATCCTCATACATACTCCTTCTCCACCTTGCTGCTAAAACAATCTACAAATATATAAATTTGTCTAAATACTATTTTTAGTAAACTTTTAAAAGTTCTGCTAGGTAAGATAGATTCCTCTAAAAGATAAATATATACCAATTTTATCTTTTCTCAAGAATTGTTAAATACCAAATCATTATATTGATTTATGAAAATTAAATATTTAAATTATATCCTTATAAATTTAATTTATAAACACATGCATAAAAATTAAATAATAATGATTTTATTAAAATCAAATTTTATTAAAAATATAAACAAAAGAATTATAAGTTTAAATACTTGTATGGAAGATAATTTAAATTAGAATGCTTTACGCTTAAATCAACACCTTTAGTTGATTTTTTTAAAACCCTATTTATAAATAAATGTTTTGATTAATTTTTAAGGCTTTAATAGATGATAATAAAGATCAATCAATATTGTGTTTAAAAACATAAATAAGGAAGAATTAATAATGGAAGATATAAGATTATGGTAATAAAAATATATTCCAATAATCAATATTTAATACAATACAATTTATATTAAGTATTGAATTATATTAATTATTGAATTATATTAATTATTGAATTATATTAATTATTGAATTATATTAAGTATTGAATTATATTAATTATTAGATTTTAAATAAGGAGAGTATTTTTATGAAACATAATATAATTGCGAGCATATTTGTCTTTTTATTTTTAACTTCCTGCAATCCAGACTTTAGCCCCAATCAAAAAGAAAAAACAAGCAAAGAAACATCTACTTTAACAGATTTGGGAAAAAGTAAAATCCCAGTATCAAGATCAAGAAAAAGTGCAGCTGATTTATCTGGAACAGATATAGCAACAAAAATCACCGTAGAAGAATCTGTAAATAATAAGAGAATAGGGGAGCCGTTAACATCGATCGGTGAACCGATTGATATGTCAACAGAAGAAAGATCAAGATCAATTGGGTCAACAAATGACATAGAAGCTGCAGAATTATTAGAATCTACAAAATCTCAAGGAACTTCATCTATAAAAGATGCCCAAAGTCCAAAAAAAACAGAACAAGAACTAGCTAAAACTGAAGAAGAACAAAGAAAAATTAAACAAAGACAAGAAGAAGAAGAAAAACAAAGGCAAAAAGAAGAAGAAGAAAAACAAAGGCAAAAAGAAGAAGAAGAAAAACAAAGGCAAAAAGAAGAAGAAGAAAAACAAAGGCAAAAAGAAGAAGAAGAAAAACGAGCTAAAGATAAAATCGAAATACTTACAAAAAAAATAGACGAGATAAATAGAGACATCGATGCTATCAAACATAAAAGTTTGTTATTAGAGGATGTAAAGAGGGAAATAGTAGCAGCAACAGAAGCTATAGATAAAATTACAGGCCCTATATATGACCATTTTACCGATGGTAGCAATGCCATATACACTGTTTGGTATGATGATTTAGATACAGATTTAAAAGAGTTATTGGAAAAATTAAGAGATACTAGAAGCAATTTAAGAGCTAAATTAAATGTGGATAATCAAAGATATACTTGGGGAAGCAATGAACCCAAGCTAAAAGAAAACGTAAAGGTTGTCGAAATTGAATCGGACTTAGATAAACTAAAATCAGAATTAAAAGGGGTTAAAGAATACCTTAAAAACAAATCTAATTTTGAAAAAATTAAAGAGAATATTGTTAACAGTGTTGATGAATAACTTTAGATATATCTAAACTTTTTTATATGTAAATAACAACTAGTAAGAAATTTGACTAGTTGTTATTTTTTGCAAATTATTATAAATACAAAAACGTTAAATGATGGAATTTTTTATTGAAAAAGCAAAAGAATTCTCCACTCGCAATTTAATTGTAAGCGCTTTTAAATTTAGATATAGGTGAATTTTACACAAAATAATATTATTAAATCTAAACACTTTCAATATCAATAGACTATTTATCTTAATCTTACAATTAATTGGTACCGCATCTATCAAAAATAGTAAATTACAATACTCACAACCATAAAGTCTATATATTCTTTTAAAGGGGTCTATTGTAATATACAACAACCTAGCTCAACCAATAAAACAAGATTGATTTGGTTATTGGTCCCATTTTATTGTAAATCGCATTAGCTATAATTGGAAAATTTTTATTTCTTAATAGAATTATTTAGGAGTCAAAAAATTTAATTAAGATGTCTATATCTTTGCAATGTTGTGTTAACTTTTATTTTATTATTATTGAATAGATAAAATCATGAAAAATAAAATTCAATTACAGCTTAGATTATTATTAAATAATAAAATTTATCTTACAAAATATTAAAAATACTCCCTCAATAAAAATATAAAACAAGACTAACAATTATCATAATATAAAAAACTTTAAGAAAAACTTTTAATCTAAATGGAATTTTATGTTTCTATTTTCAAAATATCGTTCGGTCATTCATTATTCATCAATAGAGACCCTTTAATTTTTCAGTTGATAAATTTGGATACTTATCAAATATTAGCTTAATAGTATCAGCAAATAACTTTATATTTAATGCAATTTCATAGGTTTTATCTTCATTAACTTGTTTATCTTTTATAGTAAAATGCGCAAGCATATAACTACATCCACTCTTCTTATAAAGAAGTTTAAAAGAATTTGTTAAGTCATTATTAAAAACTCCAAAATTATATGAATTAATGTATCCAAGCTCTTTTGAAGTCTCTTTTAAACTAATTTTAGCAACACCAGTTCTATATTGCTCAAAATCAATATTTGATCCCTCAGAAATTAACTTTAGGCTTTTAACTTCATATTTTTCTTCAAACTCTTTAGTTGACTCAAATGCTATTATTTTAGCTATTGGGACTTCATTGCCCAATATCTTGTAGTTATTATCATTAATATAATAATTATAGCCAAACCATAGTAATGATAAAGTTTTAAATCGAATGGGTGAAAAAATATACGAATACTTAAGTCCTTTAAGATCTTGAATCAAATTATTGTTTTTATCTTTTATAGCCCTTAAATTACCAGATTTTGCCCATGTAACATAACCTCCTGCAAATAATTGCGAAACTTCTCCCTCTTTTATTTCATTTAACCTAAATTCTTCATCAACACAATAAATATTGTTATTATCTTCTTTAATATTTTTTTTACTATATTCTTCAATATTTTTATTATTATCTTCTTTAATTGGCTTAAAATCCAAAATTCCAGCCTTAATACTTTCTGAATATTCTAGTGTTGGCAAACAAGAATAAAAAAACAATACAAATAAAAATATATTTAAAATACTTATCCATTTTTTCATAAAATTCCTTTTACTTTAAGTAATTTTTAAAGCCTCTCCATTAATTTAATATCAAAAATTCACAATATTTTCTCATTATATCAAAAAAAGTGTGCATAAATAGAAAAATAAACATTTAGGATAAAATAATTTTTAGTGCAAAGCTTAAGCTACCTATAGACAATTAAGTTTTACACCAAAAATAGTAAAAACAAAAAAGTATTGCAAGATAAATAATATTTTTAAAAAAATTATTTATAATAGCCCAATATATAAAAACATAAACCCTAGAATATTTTTTATTTAGCTCAAACTCTTCTTAAATATTTTCAATAGCATAATTTATAGGTTAATTCAAATTAGAATGCTTAGCAATTAAATTAATACCCCTTTGGTTAATTTTTTACCCCCTACTTATATCTTTAATTATTAATTCTTCCTTATTTATGTTTTTAAACACAATATTGATTTGATCCTTATTATCATCTATTAGGTCTTAAAAATTAATCAAAATATTATAAAACTTCTAATAATAAAAATATTATTATTTCAACAATCTATTATTAATACAATAAAATTTTATATTAAATATTGGATTATACTAATATTGAATTATAATAATTATTAATTAATAATAATTATTATATTATATTAATATTGCATTATATTAATTATTAGATTTAAAGTAAGGAGAGTATTTATGAAATATAATATAATTGTAAGCTTGTTTGTTTTTTTATTTTTAGCTTGCAATCCGGATTTTAACACCAATCAAAAAGATATAAAGTATCATTCTAGTAAAAAAGGATTAAAATCTAATAAAAAAAGAATAAAATCTAATAAAAAAGGATTAAGCCCTAAAACAGAAATAAACCAAAAAAATCAAGAAGTAGCAAACCAAAATCAAGAAGTAGCAAACCAAAATCAAGAAGTAGCAAACCAAAATCAAGAAGTAGTAGACCAAAATCAAGAAGTAGTAGACCAAAATCAAGAAGTAGCAGACCAAAATCAAGAAGTAGCAGACCAAAATCAAGAAGTAGCAGACCAAAATCAAAGGAAAAAAAACATGCTGCTTAATGATTTAAGAAACTTAATAGAAAAAGCAAACGCAGATAAAGAAAAATATGAAAAAAGATTAAAAGAAGAACCTACGGACCAATATGGAATATGGGCTTTCAAAAGATTGAGATGGCATGAAGAACCACGCGAAACAGTATCCGATAATTCCGAAAGATCTAAAGCCTATAGAAAATTGACTTACGGGATCTTAAATGATATGGATACTAGTGAATTAAAGAAATTTTCAGAAATTATAATATTGGCAAATGAAGTAGAAGGCATATTTAATACCTCTAGCGCATTGGGGGGCAATATCGACTACGTGATTATTCACCTATATCCAAAAAAAGATAATCTAGACAAACTAGGGATTTCGGATTTAGAGAATCTTAAAGATTTGTTTGAAAAATTATTATCTACAAAAGCAATCGTCTCAAAAATGTTAAAACAACTTTTATTAGATTATCAAGATAATAAGAATTCTATACAAACAGATACCACCAAGCTTAAACTTCATGTAGAGGAAATTATAAAACAAATTGAAGAAAACCAGGAAGAAGCAGAAAAGCTAAAAAGTGACATACTTTCAATAAAAAACTTTTAAGTAGTATTAAAATTATAATAATATAAAAGCCTATCTTTATTAAAGATAGGCTTAATGTTTTAGCTAAAGATTGCAAATAACTTTTCACCTATGATTTAGATAATCATTCTAAATAAGCAAACTACTATTTCTATAATCTTTAATTTAGTAATAACGGTTAGTAATAGATTAATATTATCAATTGCACATCTTTTACAAGAATTATATTTAAAAGTAATTTCTATAAATATTTGATTTAGAAATAGCAGTTCACTTATTGTGTTAATAGCAATAAATAAAATAAAAAAGGAGATTAATAATTTTAAGATTGATTTATTTCTTTATAATTAATCCTTTTATTTATTATATAATTTTATTTGTAACTACTAATCATTTAATAATATAAACAAGATCCAATTGGAAAAGATATTAAAAAGATTAAAGGGGTCCTTAAACGATACCAGGAAGAAAAAAATGAATCCAAAAGTACCATTCCTTTTAAATTTATTTTTGCCTTTTAAAGTAGAATCCTTTGTCCAAGGGGATTATATTACTGATGACTCAGTGCTTGTATTCAGTTTATTGGGGACAATACTTTTAGGAACTGGAATTATTCTAAACACCAATAAAACACAATTGCCCGGCTCCCTACTAGTAGAAGCAAGAACAAGTATAGTTGTAGCATTACATGTAACCTCACTTATTATGCTAATTTACAAATGTAAATTAGCATAATGAAAATCTTTTAAAAAGACTCAACTCTGAACTTGAAAAGTTTGAACCCATCCTTGATATTAGATAAGCGAATTCCAGCTGTTGTTTAAAAAAGTTGTTAAATAGATGTAAGATAATAATTTTTACAATCTAATAATAAATAGACTTTGTTAAAAACTTTAAATTTTAAAAAGCAATCAACAAAACTTATTACTGCGGTTTTAAATTGACAATTCGGATTGTATTGGTATACAAATACAATTCCTGACAATTGCATAAAAATTATTTAAATTTTACAAGTAATTACTTGTATGTTTTGCTTTATTTTTTTAAAAATTTAAATCAGAATATTCTTTAAATATCTTGTTTAAATAATCTTTATTATTTGAAAAAATCTCATCTAATAAATCCCTTGTAATTTTTTATTATTTTCTTTAATATCCTCTTCAATTGGCTTAAAACCTAAAATTCCAGCCTTGACACTTTCTAAATATTCTGGTGTTGGCAAACAAGAATAAAAAACAATATAAAGAAATATATTTTAAGATACTTATATCCTTTTCATAAAATTCTTTTTACTTTAAGCAATTTTTAAAGCTTCTCTATTAGTTTAATGCCAAAAATTTATAAAACATTTTTTCTTCATTAAATAAAAAAAGTATTTATGGCTTTAAAAATAAATATTTTATAACTCTCAAGATTTTTGTTGACAACTTAAGCTTTATATAATTATCAATGGGAATATATTGCTTTTATAATCTTTTAAAAGATTGCAGAAGTAATGTTCACTTTATTTATTTTATAATTTATTCACTATATAAAAGAATAGACTAACTAAAATACCTGCTATTGTTCCTTGAGAGGCTAATACAATTCCTATCATCCAATTATGAAGTTTTAATTTACTATCGAATTCGGTTTTTAAGCTTTTAATTTTTCCTTTTACAATATTAATTTCATCTTTTACAGTGCTAACTTCATCTCTTACAAAACCTTGAAGCTCTAGTTTAACAATCTCTAAATCCTTTATTGTTATTTCATTATGATAAAATCTAGTAGCCAAATCACTTGCTAATATTTTATTCATACCCAACCTAACGAGCTCATTATATACATCGTTTTCATTAACTTTTGTCTCTAACATATGTTTATTATACTCTTATTTAGGAAATTTAGAAATAGTAGTTCATATAGAATTAGCAGGCACAAAAAAAGCCCCTATGGGCAAATATTTTACTACTGAAAACGGAGAGAGAAAAGTTCTCTAACCTAATTTGATAATAGTATATTATATAATAATAATCAAGAGTTAACTTTTTTCTTTTTATCTTTTCTATGATTTTCATAATCAATAATAAGATCTGACAAGATATTTTTTTTATCTTTAATCAGCCTCTCTAGAATAAAATATATTCTTTTGGTATCTTTTTTGCAAAAATCATAAACTTCTTTATCTTTCATTAAAATTCGAATAGGTATATTTTGACTATTATCATCTTCTTCTGCATTTTCTTTAATCATATTTTCTTTATATACATATAAAGAATTGTTCTTTAATATATTTTTATATGTAGCTACAAAACCTATTTCTTTAACTTTTTCAATCGAAATAGTCCCTTCTAAAACTTTCTCATAAATTTTCAAATACATATATGCTTGGCTTCTAGCAATTACATAAGACCTTATAAACTGTTTAAAACTTTTAAAACCATCATATTTATAAAGTTCTTTTTGTTTAATTTCATATAGAATCCTCATTCTTTGAATTTTATTATTAATATCGGATTTCAAATTTAATTTCAACTGTTCCTTTAGTTTATTGTAATTTATCAATTCTTCATCTTGATTATTATCTAAATTTAATTCTTCTCCTGTAGGAATTTCAACCCTTTTATATAAAGTTACTTGCTTTTTATTTTCTTTTTTCCCCATTCTTCTCTCCTATTTTTAGGTAATTTTTGATTAAATTACATGTCCGATATCGGACAACTCTAGATAAGTAATATTATAACTAGCATTTTTGTTAACTATAAAGAAAAAATATTTTTTAAAGTATCTTTTATTTCTTTATGATACATTTCTTTTGTAGAGGGTTCTAACCGCCCGTTTATAAGAACTTTTATGCTATTTGAAAAATGTATCTTGCCCTTGATATATTCTTTATATTCTTTATAAAGCAAATCCTCCACCTCTTTTATCGTTTTTCTATTTTTTATAAACTGGTTCTCTACAATAGAAATATTGTATATTTTCTTCCTAAATTTTATAATATCATTAACTGCATTAATCAAAATAGTAAAACTTTCTATTGACCATATTTCTACCTGAACTGGAATTACAATATAATCCGTAACATTTAAGGCATTCTTTAAAAGAAAATCTAAACTGGGGGGAGTATCTAATAAAACATAATCAAAATTATAATTTTGAATATTTTCATTTAAATGATGTTCTAAAATAATTTCTTTATAATCAATGGCTTCTGAATTAAATTTTCCTAAAATGGGATGAGAGGGAATTATAGATATATAATCATCAATTTTATAAATGCATTCATTAAAATGGAAATCCCCTTTTAACATGCTGTAGGAATTGTATTTTTCAATATTTGAAATATACCTATTAAAATAGGAAGTTAAAGAATTTTGTGGATCCAAATCAATTAATAGTACTTTTTTCCCCAATTCTTTTAAAACATAAGAAAAAAGTATAGAAAGTGCACTTTTTCCAACTCCCCCCTTGATTGAAGCCATTGTTATGATATCTGATTTTTTAATATCCATTTTTTTAAAATTCCTCCGTCTGGTAATTTTTTATTGTAAAACCTATATACCTTGCTTTCCATTTTTTCTAAATGATTTAACGTAAACTGATAGTACTCGGTGGCTTCTTTTTCTTTTTTTCTTAACAAAGTTCTTAAAGACAATATATAGGACTTAATAGATCCTTTTTTAAACCTAAACTCTATGTGATATAGTTTTTTTATTGCATAAATTTTATTATTTTCTTTTTTAAGAAATAAAGGTTTTTTAAGACGATCCCATCCATATTTTATTCCTAAAAATTTATCATTTTCTTCTAATGCAAAAAGGTTAAAAAAGTAATAATCTTTATTAAGATTATTAAATTCTTGAAAAACAAGTCTAAGTCTTTGTCCTTTGTTAGTAATTCTGAAGCCAATTAAATGTTTAAATATTTTTGTGTAGTATACTTTTTTGCCGTCTATTTCTTCTATTTTACTAAAGGTATCTTTTTTAATTGAAATGTTGCTAATCTTTATCAAAGCCTTTTTTTGTTTTAGTTTTTCAAGTAATCTACTCAAATTTTAATCCTTTTGTCAAAATATTGGTTAAAATATTATTAGCTATTATACTTGCATGTCCTGAAAAGTTATTTATTTTATTTTCTTTCCATTTAGTAACATAAGTGTCTTTAAATTCTCCTGCAATAATGTAGAAATCGGTTTTATAAGGTGCAGTTTTTCTCATAAAATGAATTTTATGTTTATAAAGATTTAGTTTAGATAAAAAAAATTCTTTAATATCTTTTACCTCATAATCATATTTTAGATAATTTTTAAAATCTTTATAGTTTAATAAAGTATTTTTTAGTGTTTTAATTGGATTTTTAGTTTTAGAAGTTATTGATTTAATTCTTTTAAAGAAAGATTTTTCTATAGAATTCTTATTATATATATTTATATATTGTTTATTATATACAGTGATATTTTCAGTGATATTTTCAGTTTTGAAATATCCTTTTTTTTCTGCTAAATCATCTTTTTCTTCCTTTACTTTCTTAATTAAGTCTGATTTAGTGCTGCTAAAATATACATCAATCAATTTATGTGCAATGGGTGATACTTTATATATACAAAGCTTTCCTTTAAATTCTCCAAAGTTATTTGAAAATGTTAGTATTCTTTTTTCTAATGCTTTCAGTTTAACTAAAAATCTTAAATCTATTCTTAGAGTATTAATTGTGGTTTCTTTTTTATTTTCTTTATGTATATTTGAGTTTAGTACTCGAAGTATATCTCCTTGATGATGAACTCGAAGCTCTTTTACTTTTTCGTAAGTAAAGTGTTCTTTATTAATTAAGATGCTGTGTTTTTTTTCAAACTCTTTATTTAAGTAAATAATAACCGAAATAATTTTTTTCAGTCTGCAGACTTTACTAAGTAGTTTGTTTTTATAGGTTTGGTGGTCATGGCTAGATATAACTGATTTCATTTTTAATCTCCATTTTCAGTGTATTTTTATTAGCAATAACTTTATTATAATCAAAATATTTGATTAATTTCAACCCATGAAGTATGATTTTTTTAAATCAAAGATTATAGAAAGAGTTTTTTGTTTCATCCTATAATTCCTTTTTAGGTTCTATAAGAACGGATATCTACTGGGGTATGATCCACGAGGGTTTTGCTTCGGGCAGTTTCTGCCGTAGTTTTTATTTCTTTATAGTAATAAGCCTTAAGATTTAGAGTTGCATTCATTTATATCTCTAGCATGAGTCGTGCCTAAACTACTATAAGTCCATCTAGTATTATTTAATTTTAGAGTTGTATTTTTAATATCATAATTGTTACATAGTTTATTTGATGGGAAATATCTATCTACTTTATGAAAAGAGGATCTCAGCTGCTCTGATTTATATGATAATTGTATTACAAATCCATATCGTTTTAAATCATTAATACTTTCTCTAAATATCCTTTTTATATACTTTGAATTGATAAGTTTTTTATTACTATGTTTTTATATTATTTAGCTGTAAAGTAATAAGATAATTTATGTAAAAAGTCTTTTCTTTGATTTGAAATTTTCTTATGCAGCTTAATAACTCTTAATCTAGATTAATTCTATTAATAGAATCTTGTTGTTTTTTGGGCAGTTTTCTTTAGTGTTTATTAAGCCCATTTTCATTTTTTAGTAAATATTTAGGATTATTGGGGGGATCCCCTCGCTACTTGTTAAAGAGTTGTAAATCAAGAACTTTGGTTTATTTTTTAATTTTAGGAGAGGATAATTATGAACAAGATTCTTCTAAAGAAAAAATTAACAAAAGATTAGATAATTATAATTTTAAAAATGAAAAGGATAGAAGCCCTTTTTTGCCTATGCTTCATAAATTAGAGGTTGTTTAAAAAAATTAGGATTAAGGAAAAAAGTGGTTTTTATATGTTCGTGATGTTATGAGTGTGTTATACAAAATAAATTGATAACTTTAGTTATATTCATAAAGCTTGAGGTTATAAATTATCTTATAGATTGTTATCTATATCAAAATTTTGATTATTTAATAAAATTAGGCTTGTATAAAATCGATTACGCTGATAAATATGGAGAAAAAGCCAGAAATAGATTTGAACAATCTTATTCTAGAAATAAAGTATTTACAGTTAAACAAATATTAAAACAAACTTTGGTCGATTTGCCTAAAGATTAGACTTTTAAAGTTAAAAAAGGTAATCCTAGAACATATTATGAGTATTAAGAATAGCTAAAAAAGATTTATAAATAACATAAATGGGTTTTATAGGCATTGTAGTTATTGTAGGCATAAATAATGAAAACTAATAACATTGTAAAAACAAATGATCCAAATATATCTCTTTATAAAGAACTATCAGAAGATTTTATTAAAAAAGAGAATATTAATAAACTAAAAGACTTTTTTATTCTTATAAAAAATAAACTTTCTTCAATAGATGATAATTCAACAGAAGCAAATATAGAGGCTTTATTAAGATCTATATTTGAAAAACTAAATTATTCAGTAGAACAACAAAAAGGTGGGCAAATAGAAGGAGTGGATTCTAGAGTAGATATACTACTTTTCGAAAATGATAAAGACAAAGTAGATTTTAATAATAAATTAGAAGAAGCTAAAAAAAATAATGAGCCTATTCCAGCCGAAGATATCTTACTTATAGTAGAAGTTAAGCGTCCATCATTTAGTTTTAATACTAAAGATAAAGTAAAAGAAGCAGAAGATCAGCTATATAGATATCTAAATCAATATCAAAAACATTATGGGATGCTTTCAAATGGAAAAGTGTGGAGATTATATGACAAATCTAAAGTCCTTTATGGAGAAAAAAGATATATTGAATTTGATTTTTCTAAAGTTGAAGAAAAAGAAGAATACAAAGAACAAGAATGGTTTGTTTTATTCATCTACCTTATAAGAAAAGAAAGATACCTAAAGACAAGCAATGTAATAGAGATTGAAAAAGAACAAATATCTAAAGAAAAAGAGATAATTCAAAAAACTCTTAGAGAGATACTTTATGAGAAGCCTGACGACTCTGTAATATTTAAAATTGCAAAAAATATATATGACAAAGAATTTAAAGTATCAGACAAGGAAATTACCCAACATATTTTAGCTAGCATTCTTGAAGAATCAATTATTTTTATTTTAAGAATATTTTTTATTGCATATATTGAAGATAACGAAATTTTTAAGAAAATATTAGAAGAAAATAAGCTATACAGGTCTTCTATATCTTTTAGATATTTTTTTTATGATGAAAATACAAAAAATAAATTAGGATATAAAAAAATAATAACAATTTTTAATTTACTTGATAAAGGAAGTGATGCAATAAAGTTTCCTATATTTAATGGAGGATTATTTGCAGAAGACAAGGTTAAATATTTAAATAATGAAAGTTTACTAAGTATTAGTGAGCTTGAAGAAATACTGGTTAAAATACTTTTCTTTGAAGAAAAAAATATTAAAGATGAAAAATTTGTAGAGTATTCAAAGCTAGATCCTAAAAGTTTTGGAGAATTGTACGAGACTCTACTTGAATATGACCTAAGAATTGCAGATACTACTGTTCATCGTATTGTTGAAGACGGGGTTTATCTCATTCGTACTGAAGAAGAGCTTGAAAATAAGCAAGTAAACAAAGTTGCTACATACTATAAAGGCAATATTTATCTTACATCTAGATCGCTTGATAGAAAGAAAAGCGGAGCATATTATACCCCGGATGACTTAACTGACTTTATGGTCATATCATCAATTGAAGAACAGCTTAAAACTAAGTCCCCTTTAGATATAAAAATCATTGATAATTCTTGTGGATCAGGGCATTTTTTAATTTCTTGTTTAGATTACTTAACAGAAAAAGTATGGTACGAGCTAGATAAATTTGAAGATGTAAAAAAAGAGCTTGATAAAGAATATAGAGCTATTCTTAAAGAAAGTGAAGAATACGACGTTCAAGATAGTATAAGTAAAGAATTGGTACTTAAAAGGATGCTATTAAAGAAGTGTATTTATGGTGTTGATATTAATCCTATTTCGGTTGAAATTACTATGCTAAGCTTATGGATTAATACCTTTATTTTTGGAACACCACTAAGCTTTATTGAACATCACATAAAAGTAGGAAATGCCCTGCTAGGATATACCAAGGATGAATTTTTTGATATTACAAAAAAGAAATTTGAAAGTGGATTTTCGTTATTTAAAGAGAGAATTAAAGAAATTACAACTATTTTAGAAGATAGCTATCAAAAAATTAAAAGTATTAACGATACTACTAAAGAAGATATAGAAAAATCCAAAAAGATATACAAAGAATATGAGGAAAGTGAAGATACAGAGTATTTAAGAATAATATTTTCTTTAATCAAACTTTATTCTTTATCTTTTGACAAATCTTTAAAAATAGAATTTAGTGATATTACAGCTGTAATTAGTTTAATTGAAAATATTTTGGGCAATAAAACTTCTAGCGAAGATAAAGAAAAAATAGAAAAAATTAGAAAAGTAAGTAGCTATTATAAATTTTTTCACTATGGAATTGAGTTCCCAGATATTGAGGAAGGCTTTGATATTGTAATTGGAAATCCTCCATGGGAGAAAACCAAGTTTGATGAATCTGAATTTTTCTCAAAACACATTCCTAATTACAGAAAACTAAGCATAAAAGACCAAAATAAAATAAAGCAAGAAATACTTAGTAAAGACACACATCCTTTGAAGATTGAATACAATGAAGAAAAAAATAGTATAAGTACTATTAATAATATTTATAAAAGTGATTTTAAAGACTTTTCTAGTGGTGGTGATCCGAATCTTTTTAGATACTTTATTAGATTTAATTTAAAGCTAATAAAACCAGGGGGCAATTTAACTTATCTAACCCCTTCAGCTCTTTGGAGTGAATCTAGTTCTAGATTGCTAAGAAAGCATATATTTACTAACTATAAACTTAATTATATTTATCAATTTCAAAATCAAAAGAGATTTAAAGATGTAGTATCGCTTTTTAAATTTGTAATATTTCAACTAAGTAATACCAAATCCCCCACATCTATTTTTAAAGCAAAATTTATGATCCAGAGCAGTGATAATATTTTAAAAGAAATAACTAGAGATTTAAAAGACAATAAAGAAGATCCTTATAAAGGAATTGAATTAGATATAGACCAAATTAAAAAACTATCTCCTATTCAAGAATCAATAATAGAATTTAAAAAAAATAAAGAATTTAGTTTGATTAACAAAATGTTTATCCAATTTGGTATTCTTAGTGAAGAATATATCGATTTTAAAAAAGGCTTAGACCCAAGTATTAAGAATCGTAAATCTTTATTAAAAGAATATGATAATGAAAACTTTATATTTCTTTATTGTGGAGCTAATATTCATCAGTTTAATTCAAGATTTTTTGAAAATAAGGATGCAAAAGAAAGTTCTAAGTTTTTCTGGATAGATAAAGAAGATTTAGAAAAAATATTAGCTAAAGACGATCGGCATCAAACTAAAAGAGTATTCTATAGAGCAATTGCAAGAAACACAGATGAAAGAACTATGATTAGTACTTTGTCTCCTAAAAATTGTTATTGTGTAAATTCAATGTATATAAATTATGAGAAAACACCAATATCTATTTATAAGAAATTATTTATTATATCTATTTTTAATTCATTAGCATTTGATTTTTTGCTAAGAAGATTTGTTGATTCAAATGTGCTAAAGTCATGCCTTTATCAATGTCCAATGCCCCAGCCCGAAAAAGATGAAATTCTAGCTAATCCGCTATACTTAACTTTAATAAAAAATACTTCCTTGCTAATAGCTAAAAATGATCTGGGGAACTTTAAATATTTACTTTACTTGGAACATTTTAAGTTTAGTAAAGAAGAAGTTGATAAAATCTTAAATCTAGATACCAAAGATGAATTTTTTAAAGAAAAAGAAAATGAAAACAATTTTATTGTAGCCAGTCTTTATTCACTTACCAAAGAAGATTTTATGGTTTTGCTTAATGATTTTAAGGTACTAAAAAATAAAAAAGGAGAAGACTATATTTTGTCTTTAATAAAAGGATATGAGAATTATTTAAGAATAAATAAACTTAACTCAACAATTCAATCTTAGTTAATTCTTTTAAAGAGATTATTATTAATTTAATAAAATATATGTTTTTGCGAAAAATTTTACTATAAAATGATGAAAAAGTTCTTTTTAAGAAAGTGATGGGGAAGCTAAAAAACTTTAGAGAAATTAAAGAAAATAATGTTTATAGGTATGTTATTGATATTTTATAATTCTTTTTGTGTTACATATATGGGGTAAAATAAGATGATTTAGTGATAATTATTGGTAATTTATAAAAAGAGTTTTATAGTTTTTTATATTAATTAAATAGAAATTTATTTTTTTAAAAGCATATTTTTTTATAATATGTTTTAATAATATTTTCTTGTTTTTTTATATTAATAAATCAATTAAGTAGTATTTAGGACAATCTACGCTAAATACCCCAATTTTATAACTTTAGAAGTTATTTCTTTCTTTTTAGAATTTTCAAGCTATCCTTTAATTTCTTTTAAATAACTTTTTAATCTTTCTAAATAATCCTCAATGTCACCAACTTCTACAGTATTTTATTTTCTTTATCATTTTTTATTTTGCTTTTTAAAGTGCTTCTAGTATTTTCTAATAAAATAAATCTATTTATTAAAAATTTCATCAGGTTATTTATTATTCATCAAATCAATAGGAAGCTTTAATTTTTCTTTTGATAAATCTGGATACTTGGCAAATATTAGCTTAACAACATCATTAAATAGTTTTAGATCTAATACAATTTCATAGGTTTTATCCTCATTAGTTTGCCTATCTTTTATAGTAAGATATGCAAGCATATAACTACATTTACTCTTTTTATAAAAAAGAGTAAAAAAATCTGTTAAAGCATTATTAAAAACCCCAAAATTATATGAATTAATATATCCAGCCTCTCTTGAAACTTCTTTCAAAGTAATTTTAGCAAAATCATCAGTTCTATATTGCTCAAAATCAAAATTCACGCCTTCAGAAATTAACTTTAGGCTTTTAACTTCATATTTTTCTTCAAACTCTTTGGTTGACTCAAATGCTATTATTTTAGCTATTGGCACTTCATTACCCAATATTTTATAGTTATTATCATTAATATAATAACTATAGCTAAACCATGATGAAGTTTTAAATTGAATGGGTGAAAAAATATACGCATATTTAGCCCTTTAAGCTCTTCAATTAAATTATTATATCTGTCTTTGATAGCTCTTAAATTACCAGATTTTGCCCATGTAACATAACCTGCAAAGCAATCCCCCCCCCACCATAAACTTCTCCTTCTTTTATTTCGCTTGACCCAAATTCTTCATTAATACAGGAAATATTTTTAATATTTTCTTTATTATCTTTTTCATTATCCTTTTCAATTAGCTCAAAATTTAAAATTCCAGTTTTGGTGTTTTTTAAAGAATTTGATCCTACAACACAAGAATAAAGAAGTGATATAAAGAAAAATATATTCAAAATATTTATACTCTTTTTCATAAAATCCTTTTTGCTTTAATTAATTTCTAAAGCATTACTCCATTAATTTAATATTAAAAATTCATAAAATATTTTTTCATTATACCTAAAAAAGAGTTAGCTAAAAAAATGAACTGCTTATTCTATAAGCTCTAATTTAGAAATAGTAGCTCATCTAAGTAATTTTACTAGTATTAAAATAAAAAATTAATCATATATTCATTATTTTTATTTTTTAGGTTAAAAATATTTACACTTAAGGCTTGACTTTTTGACAAAAAAGCATTTCAGTTTTATTTAATAACTAGGAAGAAACTTTTTAATGAACTCGATTAAGAATAGAATAGGCATAAAGCAATAACCCTTTAATTAAACAAGCAAGCGAAAAGTAGTAAGCATACTGTTCTCTACCTATAAGAATTATTCTTTTTTGGAATAATTAGAGGTGGTAAAACTACTTTAGATTAATCTTTTGTTGATGTCCATAAAGCTATGCAAGAAAAAATAATTTAAATTGTAAAGATTGTTTTAAAAAAATAAGTTAAAGGCTTTTTAGATACAAAAGATAAAATAAAAGAAGAAGAGTGGATTGGAGTTTTTAGAAATCTGGATCAGAAATTTATCCAAAAATACGAATTAATGCAAGCTTTATGGATATCTATAAGGGCAAGTTGAAGATCTAAAATTAAAAGAGATTGATAAAAAATCAAGAATTAGAGGATAAAATAGAAAAAGTGATTCTAAACCCCTCTTTTAGAGTATATTGTGAGCATGAAAAAGAAATAAAAGAATTTAATAACCTTACACGCGTATTTTAATGTCTTTTCCATAAGAAGGATATTAATAATATCTATTTCTCAACTTTTTTTATTATTTTTAAATTTATATGTTACAATAATAGATAATGTACAAAAAATAAGTATTAATAAAACAAATGTATTTATAGCACTTATAAAATTAGTTAAAATTGAACATATGCCTAGTGCTAAAAATGAAAATATACGAGATAATGTACTATTAATAGAAGTTAAGGTTCCTAAAACTTTTGAATCCACATTTTTTTTAAAAAAATATTCTAAATTATTAGAATAAACAGAAATTAAAATTACTAAAAATATGATTATAGTAATAAATATGTAAATATGTAAAACTATTTTTATTAAAACTGATAATAAAAATATTATAGCTAAAATAACATAAATATCATATTTTGAATGTTTAATTTTTCTAAATATCCATGCTCCCATAATATCTGATACGCGAAATAGTACATATATGATTCCAAATATGCTAATAGATATATTTTTATCAATAAAAATTGCTTGCCAGTATAAATAAAAAGGTTGATAAAAAAATTGAATAGAGCTATTTAGAATAAATACTGCTAAAAGCTCTTTAGATTTCAATAATATTATTATTTTTTTAAAAAACTTTATAAGATATAAAGTTAAATCTTCTTTATTGTGCTTATGATCTGTATTTTTATCATTTGGTATGAAAAAAATTGTAATTAAAGAGGATATTAGATATATTAACAATGAAATTAGGTAAATTTTTATATCAATATATAAATATAGTACACTTCCAATATATCCACCTAAAATAGCACCAATACTTAATATCATTTTTACAAATGATATAAAAGCTTTTAGCTTTTTTGAATTATTTTGGTATAGCTTAGTAAAGCTAATATCGATTGTCCCGGTGTTAATAGCAGCTGACATCCCATATATAAACCAAGAAATACAAAGAAGTACGAATGAAGAAGCTTTAAAAATAATAAAATAAGAAATCATTAGTAGAAAAATTGATACTAAGTAAACAATTTGTCTATCAAAAATATCTGATATTATTCCTGATGGAAATTCAAAAATAATAATTGCTGCCATATAGCAAATTTGTACTATAGCAATATCTTTTAGTGATAATCCTTTATTTATTAAAATAATAGTTAGTACAGCATGGGGTAACGTTCTTGCAAGTTCTGACAAAAATAATGAATAAAAATAGTATTTTTGATGTTTGCTTTCTATCATAAATCTTTATTACATTTGCAGGATTTGTTCTTTAGAATATTAATAAAATGAAATAGGAAATTATGATTACTAATATCAATTTGTTTATTTAAAGAATTAATTTTTTCATATTTATTGCCAAAATAAAACATGATATTAATAATAATCTATACCCGATGCAATTGCAATTAAGCTTCATATCTTTTGTCTTTATAAAAATGAATAATAAAGAGCCTATATTTAAAGAATATGGCATTAATAATATTAAATCTCTTGCTAATTACTATTACTAAATTAAAGATTATAGAAATAGTAGTTTATATATTACTATAATTTAATCATAATATTGGCTTTTAAATTTATTAACAATTTAAAAATAGTATCTTCAAAGCGTATTATTTTTGCTGGAGGGGAGTTTCTATAAACATTATGAAGAAGTTTATTTATAAAACCAGTAAATCAATTTGACAAAACTTGTTTTCAACTAAAGTTTATGTAAATTATAGATGGAAAATTCTTTGCAATTTTTAGTTAAAACATTAAGCCTATCTTTTATTGAAGATAGGCTTTTACATTATGATAATTTCAATACATAACCTTTAAGGTATATATTGAAATTATGTCGTTTTTTAGATTTTCAGATTCTTCCCTTTTTTTTACAAGTTGTTTGTAAAGTTCAATTACATAAGATTTGAGTTTAGTATAATTTGTTTTTATAAGATTTTTATTATTTTGATAATCTAATAAAAGTTGGTTTAACATTTCTGAAACGATTGTTTTTGTAGATAATAATTTCTCAAATGAATTTTTAAGCTTCTCTAAGTCTAAAGTGTCTAGTTTATTTATAGTGTCTTTTTTGGAATATAGATAAACAATCACGTCGTCAATAGCACTTCCAAATTCGTTAAAGATGCTAAATAGGCTTTGTGTTTGTCCCGATAATATTATAATTTCTGAAAATTCCTTTAATTTATTAGTGTCAATAGCATTTAAGGTGGCATAAATACATTTTCTATATCTTTTAGATTTATCGCTATTATCAGCTATCTTTTCACTGGATAAATTTCCCACCCAAACTAATTTTTTGAAAGCCAATATTCCATATTGGTCTGAAGGTTCTTCTTCCAATTTTTTTACATATTTTTGTCTATCGATATTAGCTGTTTCTATTAAATTTCTTAGATCGTCAAGAGGTGTGTTTTTTATTCTTTTATTAGAGGTTTTTTCTTGATTTGGGTTTGCTTCTTGATTTGGGTTTGCTTCTTGATTTGGGGTTACTGTTGTTTTGGTTTTTAATCCCTCTTTATTGGATTTTAGTTCTTTTTTACTAGATTGATCCTTCATATCTTTTTGATTGGTTTTAAAATCTGGATTGCAAGCATTTAAAAATAAAAAAACAAATATGCTTACAATTATATTATATTTCATAAATATTCTCCTTATTTAAAATATTATATTATATTTAATATAATATAATATTCAATCTAATATAATTAGATTATAATAAATATAGATGAGATAATAATCATGATAATATTTTCATTGTCAGAAATTTTATATTATTTTGAGCTTTTTAAAAATTTATTTTGATGATTATTGTCTTAAAGATTTAAAAACTTTAAAATTGTAAATAATTTGTAGAGTATTTTAAGATATTATCGAATAGTTCTGTGCAGTTCTTAAGCTAATGAAAGTATTTAAATAAATAAACCAAAAGGTAACCCCACCATGTTCATGTAATATTAATTTATTTATAGAAGAGTTTTTTAGTATCTATGGTCGTTGTTTAGTATAGATCTATTGAAAAATAAGTGAATTCTAACCTTAAAAAGGTATAGCACAGTGATTATTAAAAGTTAGCTTGTGTGACATTTATAGATTCTCTTATCTATTGAAACTTGATAAAACGGTTTTTGTATTTTCAATGAGTTCTTTTATCTCCTTCTTTTCCCCTAATGCCTCATTGTTTTACTTAGAGCTAATCTAGATAATTGCAATGCATAAGATGCCTTACTTTTACTCTCTAATCTTTTAATATTACTTTCTTTTAAATTTTTCTGCGAGTCATCAAAAAAGAAAGCCGAAGATCTTATTTCATTTCCTGCGATATCAATCTTATTTATAAGATTATCAAGTTCAATATCTATCCTTAACTGATTTTGTAATCGTACTAGTTCCCTTGTCTTATTTCTATTGTTCTTAGAATTTTCCATTGGCGATGTTTTTTTATGTGGCTAACATTTGAATATGGTGGGGGTAGAAAAGAATCGTCCGGAGACCGGACGACATTTTTTGACACAAATAAAAAAAGGTATACAAAAATGAGAAAAAAAGAAAAAGAAAATAATTTCATTGTGGCCAGTCTTTACTCATTAACTAAATAAGATTTTATAACTTTGCTTAATGATTTTAAGGTATTGAAAAACAAAAAAGGAGAAGATTATATTTTATCCTTAATGAAAGGATATGAGAATTATTTTCTAGGTGCGAAGGGTTTCAATCTTTGGATTGCATAACAGACCCAATTGTCAGATTTTGAATTGACAATTGAGATTGTAAAGTTACTATTGCACTTGATTTAATAACTTTTTTTAAACGATAGTTGGAATCCGTTTATTCCGATATCAAAATTTGGTTCAAACCCTGCAAGCGAAATGCTAAGTTTTTTTCTAAGATTTGTATTGTATCTATTTGCAAATGTAAATGGAATAATTAGCGAGGCTATGTGGGCTGCTGAAATCGTGCCTATTCCTATCCCCACTATTGTAAGTCCGGTTATTGCTTGTGCTGGTCCTTTTGCTGTTCCACCAATGATTATTCCAGTTATCCAAAGTATTCCTCCTAATACTTGAGATCCAAGCACTGCACCACCACCAATATAATCCCCTTGAACAAAGGATCCTATCCCAAAAGAAAAAAAGAAATTCAAAAGGAATGGTGCAAGCACGGGGGCTTTTTGGCTTTCATATTTCAAAGTAGTTGAAATATCCCCAATACCTTTTCCAACTGTATCTTCTGACGCAAAGATTTGCATAGTTAAACCAAAAATTAATATTAATGTGAAAATTTTTTTCATATTAATATTCCCTCCTAATAATTAAGTTTTGATAATTGAATATTAGCGCAATTTCTAGATTTTATATGGGGAGATAGATTTTCTTCCTAAAATATAATTTGAGTTACTTGAATGTTCTAAGCTGATTTTAAAAATTTATCTCCACCTAAATTTCATAGAAATTATAAATGGAGAATTCTTTATTATTTTTTGTTGAGACTTGCTACAATAGTTTTTGCATGTGTAATAAGCTCTTTTATTTCTTTCTTTCTTCCTATTGCCTCAATTCTGTTAGAAAAAAAAGATTCTAAATTACTTAAAGCACTTCTTGCGTCACTTAGAGCCTGTCTAGATAATTTTAATGCATCAGATCTCTTATTTCTACTCTCTAATCTTTTAATAATACTTTCTTTTAACCTTTTATTGGCCTTATCAAAAAATAAAGCAGCAGATATTATCTCATTTTCTGCAATATTAATCTTATTTATAAGTTTCTCAAGTTCAGAATCTATCTTTAAATTATCTTCCTCCAATTTTGCTAATTTATTTATCTTGTCTCTATTATTCTTATAATTTCCCATTAGTGGTGTTTTTTTATTTTGAATTTTTTCTAGCACATCATGCAAATCAGCTTTTATTAAAGCATATTCATTTTTAAGTGCACGCGCTTCTTCAATTAATTCAGAAAATTTAGAGTTTCCAAGAATATTTCCTAAATCTTTAATTGCTTCGTCTGCTCTCTTTTCTTCATCAGTAGAGGGAATCAAATCCTCTTTTTTTATTTCTTTTTTTTGAGCATGCTCATCAATTGAAATATTTGCTATATTAACCCTATTATTTAATGATACTGAAGGTGCTACAGGATCAATTAAATCCTCATATTTCTGTTCTCCGAAATTTTTAGTAAAGCCTTTTTGCTCTTCTTGATTACTATATAAATCATTAAGAGCATCTTCTTTAATACTGTACGAAGCCCCTTTTGCATTATTGTTATTTTTTTGTTCTTTATTACCAGATAATTTGGAATCTAGGTTGCAAGACATTAATCCTACTATTAATAATGTATATAAAAACAAACCTTTTCTCATAAAAATATTCTCCTTTTCTCATAAAAATATTCTCCTTTTTTCTAATAAGAATATTAATTATTAATTAATATTCTTATTAATTAAGATTATATATCATTTTGTTTGAATTATAATAAAAATATTTTAATTTTTTGTTAAAAATATTGTAAAAATAAATGCCTCAATAGCAATCACCCAAAAATTAGCAAAGGACGCTTTAGCCAAAGAAAAAGAGAGGATTCAAAAAACTCTAAGAGATGTTCTATATGAGAGACTCTACGACTCTATAGTATTAACTATAATACTTTATTATAATTTATAGTTACAATAAGGTAAGAGGTTGTGATTATGCTAGGTAAGAAATTTAATTAATATTAAGACTAGGCTCGATTAAATTATTTCTAATATTTGATCGCTTGGTCTTAAATATTAGAAGGTATAAAATGACTTACATAAAAAATCCAACTTCATTTTTTAATAAATCAACTTCTGGTAATCTTGTTAATTTAGGCAAATTTCAAATTAAAGTAAATGATAACATTTTTGAACATTTGCTCGATATCGCAATATTTGCAAAAAATAAAAAAACATACAAAGAATTAATATTATTTGCTACTGAAAATAATATTAGCGATAAAACTATAAAATTAGCATTAGAAAATAAAGTATTAATTCCTTTTTATGAATATCCAAAAAATAGAGGTTACTTAAAAAATAAATATTTTTTGGATCTTTTGCTTGCACATCCAGAGAATTGTAGGTTTATTCTTTTGAGAAATTATATTTAAAGTTTTATTTTGTTTGAAGGGGAAAGTTTTACCTTTTTAGATTAATCTTTAGAGTTAATATATCTATACTAATTAAAAATTAATTAATTAATTTTTAATTAGTATAGATATATTAACTCTAAAGATTAATCT